>JAYPPA010000014.1:0-52063 GCA_038131245.1 Rickettsia sp.
GCATCAACCATAAGTTTTAATGCTTCTTTAGTTTCTGGCCAAGCTCTAGTTTTCAAGCCGCAATCTGGGTTAACCCAAACTTGCTCTTTTTTAAGAACGGCCAATGCTTTTTGTAAAAGATCGACCATTTCTTGTTTGCTTGGGACTCTTGGCGAGTGAATATCGTAGACGCCAGGTCCAATTTCATTTGGATATTTGAAGTTGATGAAGGCATCAAGCAATTCCATGTTAGAGCGTGAAGTTTCAATTGAAATCACATCAGCATCCATGTTGGCGATTGCTGCGATGATGTCGTTAAATTCAGAGTAGCACATGTGAGTGTGGATCTGAGTAGTGTCTTCAACGCCTGAGGCTGTGACTCTAAATGCGTCAACTGACCATTTTAAGTAATCGTCCCATTTTGCTCTTCTGATTGGAAGGCCTTCGCGTAGGGCTGCTTCGTCGATTTGGATGATTTTGATGCCAGCTTTTTCAAGGTCGACAACTTCGTCGCGAATTGCGAATGCGATCTGTAAGGCTGTGTCTTTTCTAGGTTGATCGTCACGAACGAATGACCATTGTAAAATAGTGATTGGTCCGGTCAACATGCCTTTCATGTAGCGTTTGGTCAAGCTTTGTGCGTACTTAGCCCAGTCTACAGTCATTGCAGAAGGCCTTGAAACATCACCGAAAATTACTGGTGGTTTAACACAGCGACTTCCGTAGCTTTGGACCCAGCCGTTTTTAGTGAAGCAAAATCCGTCTAATTGCTCGCCGAAATATTCTACCATGTCGTTTCTTTCGAATTCGCCGTGGACCAAGACATCGATGTCGATTTCTTCTTGGAATTTAATGGTTTTAGCAGTTTCTTCTTCCAAGAATTTTTGGTAATCTTTAGCGCTTAATTCGCCTTTTTTGAAGTCGGCGCGCGCTTTTCTCACTTCTTTGGTTTGAGGAAAAGAGCCAATAGTAGTAGTTGGTAAAAGCGGCAAGTTTAACTCTTTTTCTTGGATTTTTCTTCTAGAGGCGTAGTTAGTTTTGCGATTTTTGTCGCTTTCAGTAACGTCAGCAGCTCTTTTTTTGACTGCGTCATTATGGATTTTCTTTGAAGTTTTGCGATTTTCAACTGCCTTTTTGTTTTCAGCGATGAAATCATTTAAAGAGTCGTCGCCGGCTGCTGATTTAGCGATTGCAGCGATTTCTTTTAGTTTTTGAGTTGCAAATGCAAGCCAAGTTTTGATTTCAGCGTCGATTTTGTCTTCACCTTCAAGGCTTACGGGGCAGTGTAAAAGTTGGCAAGATGGGGCGATGATAACGCGGTCTTGACCTAATTTTGCGACTGCTTTTTTAGCTGTTGCGATTGATTTTTCTAGGTTGTTAATCCAGATATTTCTTCCGTCAACAAGACCTAGAGACAATGCTTGACCTTCTTTGACTGATTTTAATGCAGTTTCGAATTGGTCCGGGGCTCTAACTAGGTCAACATGAACTGAATCAGTACCAAGGCCAAATGCAAGCTCAGTGTTGTCGGCTAAATCGTCAAAATAAGTTGCTAAGTGAGTTTTGATGTTGCCTTTTGCCTCATTAATTGCTTTGAAGGCTTTAGTGTAGGCTTTTTTAGCAGCCTCGTCAAGGTCGGTAACTAAGCAAGGTTCGTCGATTTGTACATCTTTAACGCCAGCTTCGTTTAGTTTGGCGAATAATTCTTTGTAAGCAGGTAAAAGATTGTCTAGAAGATCTAATTTGTTAGATCCGTCAACAGTTTTGCCGATTAGTAAGAATGTAACTGGTCCGATGATTACTGGACGAGTTTCAAGGCCGTTTTCTTTAGCTTCTTTATATTGATCGAAGATTTTAGTGGAAGAAATCGCGAATTTTTGGCCTTTTTTGAATTCGCCAACTATATAGTGGTAATTTGTGTCGAACCATTTGGTCATTTCCATGGCTGTAACGTCTACACCTTCTTTTTGAGCGCCTCTAGCCATTGAAAAGTAAAGTTCAAGGTCAATATTACCACCTTTGAAGTTGTAACGCTCAGGAACAGCACCAAATAGGGCTAAAGTATCAAGAACTTGGTCGTAAAATGAGAAGTCATTTGATGGAATGTAAGAAATATCGCTTTCTTTTTGAGTATTCCAGTTTTTGTTTCTGATGTCAGAAGCATCTTTTTGAAGGTCGCTTTCAGATTTAGCACCTTTCCAGTGGGCTTCGACGGCTTTTTTCAATTCACGGTTTTCGCCAATGCGCGGGAAACCAAGGGTTGCTGTTTTTAACATGATTTTGTTGTTTAAAGTAAAATGACAGCGAGTGGCTGTCGATTGCAAGGCTTTGCCAATAATATATTTAATTATAGCATATTATGATGTAAAAGTCAAGAAAAATCGTATTTTTTAGTTAAATAATGGTTGTTTTGGTTGCGGGTGGTGCTTGTAGGGTTTGCGATTGTGGATCTTGAGGTGATTTTTCGGGTAATTTTGTTGCTGTTTGGACTGCTTCGTAATATGAGATGGATCTGTTTGGGTGGATTTCTTCTGCAAGAAAGGTCTTTGAAGGGGGTTTTGGGGTTGGATGCTCGGTCGCGGGTGGGGCTCCTTCTATTGGTGTTAGGGTTTCGAGGCGTGATGATCTGCTGATTGAGTCTCTTTTAATTTCTTCGATGGGTTGGAATGATCCTGGAGTAGGGGATCTTGAGGTGGAAGATGGTGTTGCTGAGTAAGAAAATGAAAGTGGTGATGGAGTTTTGGTGAATCTTCTTGGTTGGTATGGTTCTTGAGCTGGAGGGGGTGATGGAGGTAAAAAGTATTGTTGTATGGTTTCGAGAATTTCATCGGCTGGAAAATATCCAAAACGAGGATCTGATTCTTTTTGAGCTTTAATAATTTCTGCAAATTCAAGGGCGGAGCTTCCTGCGTTGTTTTGCACTCTAGGGTCTGCGCCTAATTTAAGTAGTTTTTCTACAGCTTCTAATTCCCCTTTTGCGATACATAAATGTAGTAGGGTGTTTCCTGTTGTGTCGTATTGCAGGCCAATAATTTGAGATATTGGTTCATTTATCATGTATTGTTGGCGCGAGTTGGGATTTTCATAACAAGAATAGCAATGGTGAAGTAACGTATGAAAAGAGGGCGTAGATGGAAGATGAACTCTCTTTGCCCCTTCGTGGCTTTGGGCTATATTGAATAAAGATAATTTATAGTTTTCTTGTTGTATTTCTTTTTCGATAGCAGCTTCTAGGCGATTTTTTTCAACTTCAACTTCTTCAATGTTTTTTTCGAGCTTGGATATTTGAAATTTTAGCTCTTCTATTGTTGGCATTTGATTTTTTTGACATATTATTAATTAATAATGCAAGTTTTGTTTTGTTTTGAAGCGGCTGTGGTTGTGGGGCTGGGTCGAGTTGTTGCCTAGCTGAGTGAAATAATCTGCTTTTATGGGCTATACTTTCTGGTTCTTCTCTTGACCATCTACTCATAATTTTTAGATTAATTAAAAAACTAAAACACTGGTTATTAAATTAACATTAAATTACTTTATTTGTCAAGAAAAAATAGAAAAAAACTTGATGTGGTGTAGTAATTTTAAAAATGACTGGAAAATTAAGTAGATGCGTTGTATAATAGAAATTGAGTTCGTTAGAAGAAACACCCCGTCTGGCCTTGCGGCCATCCACCCCTCTATTAGAGGGGAATTAGACCGAGCTTGTTTTTTAAGAGAGGGTAAAATTTTGAAATATGACACATAAAACAGACATAGTAATTATCGGAGCAGGTCCAGTGGGGCTTTTTACAATATTTGAGGCAGGGACGCTGAAACTTAAATGCCATGTGATTGACTCGTTAGAGCATATTGGCGGCCAGTGCAGTGCGCTTTATCCAGAAAAGCCAATTTATGATATTCCGGCTTTTCCAAAGATTCTAGCAAGCGAGCTAATCGATAATTTGGAAGAGCAAGCAAAGCGTTTTGATCCGGTTTATCATTTAAATCAGGCTGTGCAAAAGCTTGAGAAAGTTGACGATGGATATATAGTAGAGACTTCACTTGGCACAAGAATTGAATGTAGCGCAATTGTAATTGCGGCTGGGTGTGGTGCATTTGGGCCGAATCGTCCGCCATTAAAGGGAATTGAGGAATATGAGGGGAAATCGATTTTCTACTCGGTTCGTGCGAAAAATTTATTTGAAGGCAAAAATGTGGTGATTGCTGGGGGAGGTGATTCTGCTGTGGATTGGGTACTTTCTTTGTCTGAAATTGCTAATAAAGTGAGCCTTGTGCATAGGCGCGATAAATTTAGATGCTCGCCGGATAGTGCTGATCAAATAAAAAAGCTGGCTGCGGATGGAAAAATTGATTTAGTTACGCCGTTCCAGCTTGATGGGCTTGAAGGTAAAGACGGAAAGCTTGAAAAAGTTCTGGTTAAGGATTTTTCTGGTGAAATTAGGTCAATAGAGGCTGATTATTTGCTGCCATTTTATGGGCTGGCGATGGATTTGGGTCCGATTGCGAATTGGGGCTTGAATTTAGAGAAAAATCATATTGAAATCAAAGATCCAACAACGATGCGTACTTCTGAGGAAAGAATTTATGCAGTTGGTGATGTTGCAACTTATAAAAATAAGCTGAAATTGATTTTGAGTGGATTTTCAGAGGCTGCGTCGGCTTGTTATGATATTAATAAAATCATAAATGCCAATGAAGTATTTCATTTTGAGTATTCAACTTCTAAGTTTAATTGATCTTAAATATCTTTAATTAAATCATCGAGCACGCTATCGCGAAGCGCTCGATTGATTTATTAAAGATACTTAAGATTGCATTAACAATTTTATTAATATCGTTTTTTTAAATAAATAAAAATGTTCTCAAAATTAGAATTTTTGATTGCTAGTCGTTACCTGGGCTCGAAGAAGAAAGAGGGCTTTGTTTCTGTGACTGCGTTATTTTCTTTTTTTGGAATTATGATTGGAGTTGCGACTTTAGTGATTGTGATGTCGGTTATGAATGGTTTTAGAACCGAGCTTGTTGATCGAATTTTGGGGATAAATTCGCATATTACTATATATGGGCGTGGCGGTGATATTAAAAATTATCAGAAAATTGTTGATAAAGTGGCTAAAATTGAAGGTGTAAAATATGTGAATCCTTTGATTGAGGATAAGGCTATGTTTGCATCGAGGAAGAAATCTACTGGTGGTTTAGTGAAAGGGATTCGTGTTAGTGACCTAGAAAGCAAGGGTTTGATTGTTAAAAATGTAGTTGGTGATTATAAAAAGTTGGAGCAAAAGGATCATGTGCTGATTGGGTTTAATATTGCGAATAGCATGGGGCTTAATCCTGGCGATCAAATTAAAATTATTTCAGCGCAGGTGAATAATTCAATTTTAGGTTCAATTCCGCGGGTGAAGACTTATCGCGTGGCTGGGATTTTTGAAAGTGGCATGTATGAGTATGATTCGACGACGATTTTCATGAATTTTGATATGGCGCAAAAGCATTTTAATCTTGGCGAAAAGGTTTCGGCGATTGAGGTTTTTCTTGATGATTTGGAGCGAATTGATGAGATGAAGCTTAAGATTTTTAGTGAAATAATTAATTACCAGGATTTGTTTTTTGTTGATTGGAAACAGTCCAATGCGTCTTTTATCGAGGCACTTGATATTGAAAGAGTTGTGATGTTCATGATTCTGACGCTGATTATTTTGGTGGCGGCTTTTAATATTATTTCGTCGATGATTATGCTTGTTAAGGATAAAAACAAGAATATTGCGCTGCTTAGAACTATGGGAATGTCTAAATCAGGGGTTATGCGGATATTTTTGATTTGTGGATCGAGTATTGGTGTGATTGGAACTTTGGTTGGGTTATTAATCGGAGTTTTATTTTCGGCAAATATTCAAAGCATTAAATCTTTTGTCGAAGCCATTACCGGCGCGCATTTATTTAATCCAGCAGTTTACTTTTTGTCGCAGTTACCGTCGGAAATTTTAGCAGGAGATGTGATTTTGATTGCGTCGATGTCGCTTAGCATTAGTTTCTTAGCAACGATTTATCCGGCGTATAAGGCCAGTAAGGCTGATCCGGCGGAGATACTAAGGTATGAGTAAATAATATATGTCCAAAAGTTCTGTTGCAACGCAAGAAGTTGATAAGTTTGGCTTATTTGCAGAGTTTGATTATTGGTGGAAGGATAAAATGGGCAGAAACTGCTTCTTGTCGAAAGATGGAGAAAGTCCAATGAAATATAAAGTTCTAACCGATCTTGCGATTTTAATTTTATGTGCAGATTATAAATCAAGAAAGGGTTTTGATATAAGATTTTGCTCTTCTATTAAGCATTTAACTAATTCTTTGGAGGCTTTGTATAAAGAAATACAAGATTTTGATGGCGAGTGTAAAAAGGCTTTGATTTATTCGATAGGACTTGATGGATTTGCGATGGATGCCCATCAAGAGAGGCCAACTCATGTTGTTCCGATTTTATTTTGTAAATGTCAACACCCAGAAAGTGGTAAATATAAGATCGGGATATTTTTCATGGATAGCTCGCAGGCTTTAAACAAAGTTAATGGCACAGAAGAGTTTCGAGAATTTATGTATCAAAAGCGTTTTGTTCAGGGTCAAAAAGATGTTCTTTTGCCGCTTTTTGTTTTAGAAAAAGAAACTCAGGCGGATAATTTTTCTTGCCGAATAAAGGCGATTGTTGATATGAGGCGCGCTTTGGCTCTTAGTGGTGATAATGATCCGTTTCGAGCGATGGTTTTAGGTGCTAGAGGTGATGTTGGTGTTACAGAAATTGAATTACCAGCAATTTTACATAAAACTACGCAAAACAAAAAGATTTTAGATGGGGTGGTTGCAAAAAGTGGCGAAGAAATTGTATCTAAAAAAGAAGGAAGGGAGACTTTGGCTGATTTTGTGACTCAGACGGATAAGGGTTTTAAAAAAATCTTAAAATCTTTTGGTGAGATTAAGATCTCTGATGTAAATAAACAGACTTACTTATTTGATAAAACTGAGATTTACTTAGATAGGGTTGAAAAAGTTGTTCAAGATGCTAGCGATGCACTATTAGACGCCATGTTGAATCAATCTATGCCATTTGGGATATTTGATGAAGAGATAAAAAGATGTTTTCTTGAGAGATTTTTAAGTGCAAAAGAGCCAGCATCTTCTCCAAAAGTTGCTGGGGTGGTAAAATCTAAAATAGAGGTTTTACATGGAAATGTTGATGGTGGAAGGTTGTAGCTTGATTTTTGAACAAGAATTTGTTATAATATAAGTATATTATTTATAAAATCATAAAAAATGAAAATATATCCAGCGATTGATTTAAAAGAAGGAAGATGCGTGCGCTTATTCAAAGGCGATATGGCGCAGGCGAAAATCTACAATGAGTCCGCACTTGATCAGGCACAAAAGTTCGAAAAAATGGGTGTGAAGAATCTGCATGTAGTAGATCTTGATGGGGCAATTTCGGGCAAGCCAGTAAACATAGATTCGGTTCGTCAAATTGTTGAGAATACTGGCTTGAAAGTACAGCTTGGGGGTGGAATTCGTGATTTGAAAACTATAGAAAATTGGTTGAGTGTTGGCGTTAATCAGGTGATTTTGGGCACTATTGCTGTGCAAAAACCGCAAATTGTGAAGGATGCTTGCGCAAAATTTCCTGGAAAAATTATTGTTGGAATTGATGCGAAAAATGGCAATGTTGCAACGCAAGGCTGGGTTACGGATTCTGGCGTAAAAGCAGTCGATTTAGCTAAAAAATTCGAAGATATCGGAGTTTCCAAGATAATTTACACCGATATTGGTCGTGATGGGGCTTTGACTGGGGTAAATATCGAAGAAACCGTGAATTTAGCGAAAAATATCTCGATTCCAGTAGTTGCAAGTGGCGGAGTTGCTTCGATAAAAGATATAGAAGAGCTAAAAAAGCATGAAAATGACGGAATTGAGGGTGTAATTGTTGGTAAAGCCTATTATGAGGGTAGAATTTCTGAAAATGAGTTGAAAACTTACCTAAGTTAGGTCGATT
Source organism: Rickettsia sp. (assembly GCA_038131245.1). Classification (GTDB taxonomy): domain Bacteria; phylum Pseudomonadota; class Alphaproteobacteria; order Rickettsiales; family UBA1997; genus CAMCFD01. The sequence continues at coordinate 8,012 of JAYPPA010000014.1, forward strand.
TTCCTTGAAAAATAATTTTATTTCCTATATAATTGATAGGCTAATAGTAATTTAATATATAATAAAGTGAGATACTTAGCTTTAACGCCGAATGATCAAAGTGAAATGCTCAAAAAAATTGGTATTTCGCATGTTGATGAATTGTATAAAGACGTAGACCGTAAGTCGCTTTTGACTGCGCCAATTAAGGGTCTTGAGAATCATCAAGGAGAGCTTGAGGTTGAAAGGCGCATTACTTCTTATGCTGTAAAAAATAGAAGTGCTTCTCAAGGGCCATTTTTCCTTGGGGCAGGTTGTTATCGCCACCATATTCCGGCTGCTGTGGATCATTTGATTCAAAGATCCGAGTTTTTGACTTCATACACGCCTTATCAGCCTGAAATTTCGCAAGGAACGCTTGCAACAATTTTTCAGTTTCAATCAATAATTGCGCTTTTAACTGGGATGGAGGTTGCTAATGCATCGATGTATGATGGCGCGACTTCTTTGTCTGAGGCATTTTTGATGGCAATGCGCGTTAAAAGAAATCGCAAAAAACTTTGTTTTGCAAATGATGTTCATCCTGATTATAAAGAGGTTTGCGATACTTTCTTGAAATTAGCTGAAGGAGAAATAGTCGATTTGGCTAAAATTGATGAGAATACTGCGGCTATTGCTGTTCAATATCCGGATTTTTATGGTAATATTCCAAATTTAGACGAATATCGAGCCAAAGCTGACAAAGTTGGAGCGATGTTGATTGTGGTGGTAAATGAAATTGTGTCGCTTGGGCTTTTGGATGCGCCAAAACAGGCTGATATTGTGGTTGGAGAAGCCTCTTCACTTGGGGTTGGCTTAAATTTTGGTGGACCTTTGCTTGGATTTTTTGCTTGTAAAAAAGAAAATGTGCGTCAAATGCCTGGAAGACTATGCGGTGAGACTGTTGATCAAGATGGCAAGCCTGGTTATGTATTGACTTTAAATGCCCGCGAGCAACATATTAGACGCGCGAAAGCTACTTCGAATATTTGTTCTAACCAAGGATTATGCGCAACCGCGTTTACTATTCACACTTCTCTTCTTGGGGAAATTGGCATGAAAAAACTTGCTTTGTTGAATCATAAAAAAGCTTGCGATTTTGCTGATAAAATTTCTAAAATTAAAGGTGTAAAAGTCCTAAACGATAGTTTCTTCAATGAATTTACGATTGAATTAACCAAGGATGCCAAGGAAGTGAATAAAAAACTGCTTGAGAAAAATATTATCGGTGGTTTTGCCGTTGGTAAAAAAATGATTATTGCGGTTAGTGAATTGACTAGTGAAAGTGACATGAGTGAGTTTGCTCAAGAATTGGAAAAAATTTTAAAGTAATTGTCACCTGCGAGCGAAGTAATCCAGAAAATAATGGATTGCCACGTCGTAGCTAAAGCTACTCCTCGCAATGACACAAAGTAATATTAAAATTATGCAAAATACAGGATTAAATTTAGAAACAGAATTATTGATCAAACAATCTCGAGAAGGCTCTTGTGGTGTTGATTTACCTGAAGTTGGCGAGTTTAAGCTTAGAACTGGTCAAACTAAGCGCAAAGAAATTGGTCTAGCGCAAGTTACCGAACCACAAGTCATTAGGCACTTTGTGAGATTATCGAATCAGAATTACTCGATTGATGCTGGGTTTTATCCGCTTGGGTCTTGTACGATGAAGCACAACCCTAGGCTGAACGAGAAAATGGCGAGACTTCCAGGTTTGGCTGATATTCACCCGATGCAGGACGAATCTACTGTGCAAGGTGCGCTTGAGCTTATGTATAATTTACAATATTGGCTTGCGACTTTGACTGGACTTTCTGGTGTTTCTTTAGCGCCGGCTGCTGGGGCTCAAGGAGAGCTTGCAGGGATGCTTGTCATAAAAAAAGCTCTAGAGCAAAAAGGTCAAGGACATCGTAAGATCGTGTTGATTCCTGATTCTGCGCATGGCACGAATCCTGCGACTGCGGCGATGTGTGGTTTTGTGATTAAGGAAATTCCGTCTGACAAAGAAGGTTTGGTGGATTTAGATGCTTTCAAGGCTTTAGTTAAAGAACATGAGGCTGATGTTGCGGCGATTATGATTACTAATCCGAATACTTGTGGTAAATTTGAGAGAAATATCATCGAAATTACTGACTTGGTTCATAAGGCTGGCGGTTATTTTTACTGTGATGGTGCGAATTATAACGCGATTGTCGGTAAAGTTCGTCCTGCGGATATTGGTGTTGATGTGATGCATTTTAACTTGCATAAAACTTTTTCTACGCCGCATGGTGGCGGTGGACCTGGTTCTGGGCCAATCGCAGTTAGAGAGGAATTGATCGAGTTTTTACCTTCTCCGCATGTTGTAAAAGAAGGCGACAAATTTGCTTTTAAAACTTATGAAACTTCGGTTGGTAAGGTTAAAGGATTTAACGGACAGTTTGGAATGCACATCAGAGCGCTTACTTATATGCTTTCACATGGTGCGGATGGTCTACAAAAGGTTGCTGAAGATTCAGTTCTAAGTGCGAATTATATCTTAAGCCAGCTAAAAGAAGATTACAATGTGCCATTTAAAGGTTCATGTATGCATGAATGCTTGCTAAACGATAAGTTTCAGAAGGAAAAAGGTGTGACTACGCTTGATATTGCTAAAGCTTTGGTTGAGTATGGAATTCACCCGATGACGGTATTTTTCCCGCTTGTGACGCCTGGTGCGATGCTTATTGAGCCTACAGAAACTGAGTCAAAAGCAACAATCGATGATTTTATTGAGAAAATGAAATATATTGCTAAAGAGACTAAGGAAGGTCGTGGTGATAAATTCCATAATTATCCAGTTTCGACTCCGCGTCGTAGACTTGATGAAGTACGTGCAGCAAAGAATCCAATCCTTACCTGGTTTTAAGCTTCGAATTTTGAGCCTTAGAACGCTTTTCTAATCATTCAAGTATTCGCATACGAGAACGATTAGAAAATCGTCCTACGACCCAAACTTCTTTGCTTAAAATGACTCCTTATATGTGAAACATCTTTTTTATAACCTTATGAACAAAATTATTTAGCCTAAAGATGGCTATGAACCAAACTTCTTTACTTAAAATACCTTTTTCTTTTAGAATTATTTTTTCATTTTCGTCTTTCATTAAAATTGTTGCATTTGGCATTCTTAACATTTATAATAGGAATATATATTATAGTAACAAACTGACGACAAAGTGGCTATTCAAATTACTAACAAGGATAAATCTATGCTTTTGCTTATAGCAACAGCGTCTGTCTTTGTGTGGTTTTTATTTGCGCATGGTTTTGAATTTATTACTACTCCTTCTTTTGAGAATTCTAAAACGGCGCAGATTCTAAATATTGCTTCGAAATCGAAATTAAAGTATTATAACCTTGCAAGGCCTCTTGAGAAAAGGGATTTGAAGGGTAGGGTTATAATTTTATCGTTTATGGATTTGGAATGTACAAAATGCGTCGATAATCTTGATAAAATCAATGAAATAGAAGATGAATTTGATAATAGAGTTGCAATTATAGGCGTTTATAGCACTCTGGAAGGTGAGAAAAATCGCGACAAGGCTTTAAGGAAGGAAATTTTGAGGAATAATATTGGCTTTACGGTAATTGATGATAAAAATTCTGAGCTTAAGAGGGAATTTGGGGTGAATAATTTGCCAACATATATTTTACTTGACTCGAAGGGTAGGGTGTTGGAATCTCAATCTGATGTCTTTGCTATTGATCGCGTGGCAAAAGTTATTAAAAAATATATTCACAATCTTAATTCTGATTTTATGCCGATTGCTCTTGAGAGTAATGCGATTGTGAAAAATGTTTTGTCGTTTCCTTCTAAAATAGAATATACAAAAGAAATAAGGCATAAATATTATAAAGGCGAAGCATTTTTCGTTTCAAATAGTGGTTCTAGTAACATTATGGTTTTTAAGGAAAGTGGCAAAGTTATCACTCAACTTGGGTCAAAAAATTCTGGCTATTTTAATTCTAACGTTAAAAGGTCAAAATTTAGATCTCCTATGGGGATGACATTTTACAAAAACAAACTTTATGTTGCTGATAGTTTAAATAACGCGATTCGTAAGGTTGATTTTGCAGAAGATGAAGTCACCACCTTGGTCGGTGATTCGAAAAGTGGCGGTGTATTTAGTGACAAAGAGGTGGACGCTTTATCGGTTAGTTTATCTTATCCTACGGATGTAGAGTTTTTTCCTGATAGGGATAATTTGATTATTGCAAATTCTGGAACTAATCAACTTTTAAGATATAACTTTAAGACTAAAAAAGTTAAGGTTGTGGCTGGCAGTGGAGAGCTGGGCGTGAAGGATGGTAAATATCCAAATAATAGCTTAGCTATGACTAGCGATATGAGTGTGTATGACGGTAAATTATATTTTATAGATACTAAATCTGGTGCTTTGAGGGTTATGGATAAGAATTATCGAGTGGAAACATTAATTGGCAAGGCAGTTGGCGAGTTTGGTTACAAAGATGGAGACAAGAAAGAGGCTCTTTTTGATAAGCCGGCTGGAATTTTTGCCAATAGGAATGGAATTTATATTTCCGATAGCAAGAATGATAAAATTAGAAAATATCAATATTCAAATAAAAAGATCAAGACTATTTTTGGTGATAAGGCTGGGGATTCTTTAGGGGATAGAGATGAAACAAGCTTTGAAGAGCCTGATGGCTTGATTGTTTTAAATAATGCGATGTTTATTGTTGATTCAAATAATAATAGAGTTGTAAAAATTGATTTTAGCAACATGAAATCAAGTTTAATTGACATATTGCCACCGATGAAGCTTCCAAATGAGGGTTTTTTGGAGTATTTACCTAATTTAGAGAGGTTGGCTATGGCTGAGATCAAGTCTGATACTGATATACCGCTTGATGTTTCTTTTGACAAAGGGTGGAAGCTTAATGAATATGGGCCGAGTTTTCTAAATTTATTGGAGATTGTGGGTGATAGAAAGGCGAATTTAGTTGCTACTTATGATTGGAATATGATAAAAAATAATATTGCTATATTGCCAAAATTAAAAATAGGCAAGAAATATATTATTCAAGGGACCGTGTATTATTGCGAGGATAAGAGGAATGCACTGTGTTATATTTCTAGCTATGAGCAAGAATTGACTCCTTTAAAAAATGGTAGAAAAATTCTAAATATTGATATTTAAATGAAAAAAAGAGCTTTTAGTTTGATTGAGTTGGCGGTTGTTCTGGTTGTTATAGGTCTTTTGGCGGCTGCGATCACTAAAGGCTCTTCCTTGCTTCATGCATCAAGGATAGCTTCTGCAAAGTCCTTGACTGCTGCTTCGAGAATTTCTGAAATTGATGGTTTAGTTACTTGGTATGAAAATGTTTTGCCAGATAGTTTTGATAAAGATTCCACGACTGATAATGCGCAAGTTGCTTACTGGCAAGATGTCAGTTCGCAGTATAATATCACTGAAAGTAAAAATAGATTAACCAGAACAGCAAGCTCCAGTGTTGTTTACAGAAAAAGTGGCATAGGTAATTTACCAAGTTTGCAATTTACCTCTTCTGGTAATTTTACATTAACTGAACTTATTGATGGAAATTCAAAGGAGTTTAGTGTTTTTGCTGTTTTGTCTCCAACTTTAGCTTTTGGTGGAGCAACCATGACCTTTATTGATTCTTACGATACTTCGGATAATGCCTTTAGTTTGCAAGATGCTGCTTTTTCGATAGAGTCTGGAACTACTAAGACCGATGCTTATGATTTTGTTACTGGAAGTGAATATGTTGTGGCTGTTACGGGAACGGATGGGATAGCAAGGATTTTTGTTAATAACAATACAGAGTTAAGTGATGTTTCTGTTGATATTAATGGCTTTTCTGGTTTGACGGTTGGTACCGATAGAGGTGGGGCGGATAAATTTACTGGGCTTATCTCAGAAATTATTATTTTTAATAGAGTCTTGACCACAGAAGAGAGGAGGCATGTTATGTCTTATTTGTCAAAGAAGTATAAAATCCGAGTTGAAGGTGCTGTTATTTAATTAAATTATTTGCTTAAAATAGGGATTTTTGGCTATTTCTAGCTATTTTTGATGTTTTTTGTTTTATTCGTGTTTTTCTTGACAAATCCAGTAAAATGTGCTATAATTATATTTGAGGTATCCTTGAGATAATTTAAGGAGGATTATGGTAGATTATGAATAGAGAGTTAGAAGGCGATAATCAGAAGAATTTAGAGCTGATCCCTATTGAGGAAAAAGGTGAAAATAGGCAGATTGTAGAGGCTGGGAGTAATGCCGTTGTGCCTTTGGGGGGTGGCGATGGATTATCTAAATATTTGACTCAGATTAGTAAATTTCCAATTTTGACTGAAGAAGAGGAGTATGAATATGCGTCTCGATTGAAAGAAAATGGCGATAAGGAGGCTGCTCGGATTTTAGTGCAAAGCCACTTGAGACTTGTTGCGAAGATGGCTGGGAAATACCGAAATTATGGGTTGCCGATTTCTGATTTGATTTCAGAAGGCAATGTTGGGCTGATTAAGGCGGTCAAAAAGTTCGATCCAGATATGGGTTTTAGGTTTTCGACTTATGCTATGTGGTGGATTAAGGCTAATATTCAAGAATATATTTTGAGATCTTGGTCTTTGGTTAAAATTGGAACTACTAAGGCGCAAAAGAAATTGTTTTTTAATTTGAAAAAGATTAAAAGCAAACTTGGATTTAATGATGATGATAAATCTTTATGCGAAGATAGCGTCAAGACTATATCTTCAAGTTTAAATGTTGATGAGCAAGAGGTTAAGGATATGGATGCTCGGCTTTCTGGGGCTGATATATCTTTGAATAATAAGGTTTGCGAAGATTCGGATGGCGAGATTATTGACTCTATGCCTAGTGATGAATTTAGTCAGGAAGAGGTTGCTATTGATAAGCAGGAAAAAGATCAGCGCGAAAAAATGTTGCGCGAGGCGTTTGCAGTTTTGAATGATCGTGAAAGGGATATTTTAGTTAAGCGTCAAATGTCGGAAATTTCGGCTACTTTGGATGAACTTAGTAAAACTCATAATGTTTCAAAGGAGAGGATTCGTCAAATCGAAGCGGCGGCGATGGAAAAAGTTAGAAAAGAGGTTGTAAGATTACAATATAAATAAGGTATGTTTACAGGAATAATTACAAATTTTGGAGTTGTAAAGGCACTTGATTTTGATGAAAACAAGGATTGTTTGCTTGAAATTGAGCTTAACAAAGAAGTGCCCAGGGCCTTTGAAATTGGCTGTTCGATTGCTTGTGATGGGATTTGTTTAACATTGGTGAGAAAAAGTGGCTTGAGATTATTTTTTGAAGCTTCAAAGGAGACCTGCGATGTGACTACGCTGGCTAATTGGGGTGTTGGTTTTAAAATTAATATTGAATTTGCGTTGAGGCTTGGTGATGAATTTGGTGGGCATATTGTTTCTGGTCATGTTGATGGGGTGGCTAAAATGATTGAGAAAATTCAGGTTAAGGATTCTTGGCGGATGAAATTTGAGTTACAAGATCATGATTTGATGAAATTTGTTGCTAAAAAAGGTTCAATTTGTGTAAATGGAGTTTCTTTGACGGTAAATGAGGTGAATGAAAGTGGGTTTGAGGTAAATATCATTAATCATACGCTTAAAAATACTACTTTAGGTGAGTTAGTTGCTTGGGGTGAGGTTAATATAGAGGTTGATTTGCTGGCGCGTTACGTAAATAAAAATAATTAATATGAAAGAATATTTGTCATCAATTGATGAGATAATAATGGAAGCCAAAAGTGGTAAAATGTTCATTTTGGTTGATGATGAGAATCGCGAAAATGAAGGTGATCTAGTAATTCCTGCGCAGTTTTGCAACGACAGGGCTGTGAATTTTATGGCTAAGGAAGGTAGGGGCTTGATTTGCCTGGCTTTGGCTGAGAAAAGAGTGAAAGAGTTGAATCTTCCCTTGATGTCGCTTAACAATCAATCGCGAAATAAGACTGCTTTTACGGTTTCAATTGAGGCTAAAGATGGGATTACCACCGGAATTTCGGCGTTTGATAGAGCTAAAACTATAGCTGATGCTATTGATAATAACAAGGGTGGAGATTCAATAGTTAGTCCGGGACACATATTTCCTTTGAAGGCGCAAAATGGCGGGGTTTTGGTTCGAGCTGGTCATACTGAGGCTGCGGTTGATATTGCTAGGCTTGCTGGGTTAAATCCTAGTGGTGTGATTTGCGAGATTATGAATGATGATGGTCAGATGGCAAGAATGCCAGATTTGATTGAATTTGCCAAGAAACATGGCTTGAAAATTGCTACTATTGCTGATTTGATTGAATATCGCAGGAAAAATGAGAAGTTAGTTGAGGTGGTTCATGAGCAAAAATTTGCTAGCAAAGAGGCTGGGGAGTTTGATTTGAAAATTTACAAAAGTCATGTTGATGGAGTTGAGCATATTGCTTTAGTTAAAGGTAAGGTTAGAGGGGAATCTCCGACTTTGGTTAGGATGCATCATCTTAATATTTTTTCTGATTGCTTGAGTGGCTTTGGTGAAAGATCTTCTATTTTGCAGGATTCAATGAGGATAATTAATGAAAACGAAAGTGGCGTTGTGGTGATTATTAGACAGCCAAATGAGTCGGTTTCTGATTATCTTGGAATTAAAAAGCAGGATAATGATAGGATTTTGCGAAATTATGGAACTGGGGCGCAAATTTTGCTCGATATTGGTGTGAAAAAGATCAATTTAATTAGCTCTTCGCAAAAATCTGTTGTTGGCCTGGAAGGTTATGGCTTGGAAATAGTGGATTATACTAAGATTTAGCTTTAGCTTTTAAAGTGGCAAGAGTGGACTTAATTTTTCTACAAGCTTTTCTATTTCCTTTTTTTTGTGTTTTGCGTTTATGGTGATTCTTAACCTAGCAGTCGGTGATGTAGGCGGGCGAATGGCGCTTATGAAAAAACCTTGCTGCTTTAGATTCTCAACGATTTGTAAGGTTTTTTTAACATCATCAATTTCAATAATGATTATTGCCGAGTTTTGAAATTCAATATTTAATAATTCGCATAAATATTTGGTATTTTCCAAAGTCTTTTTGGCGAGCTTCTTTTTGCTGACAATTTTTAAAGCCTCAAGATTTGCCGCGAGTGTTGCCGGGGGAAGAGCTGTCGTGTAAATTGCTGATTTAGCAAAATTTCTTAAATAGTCAATTGTTATTTTTGATCCAACAATGTAACCACCAAAGCTGCCGAGTGCTTTTGAAAATGTTCCCAAAAAAATTGTTTCATCTCCAAAATCTTCTTCGATATTTTGTCGTTTTTCATTTTTGTGCTGCGCATGTAATTTAAATACATTTACGCTGCTCAAAATTAAAGAACGAAAAAATCTCTTTGAATATTTTGTTTTGAAATAATTTTTTGCACCACAATTGTCATCTCTAAAATCTTCTTCGATATTTTGTCGTTTTTCATATAAACTATGGGCACAGTCAATTAAAAGAAGCGCTTTATTTTTCTTGGCAATTTTTTGAATTTTATCAAGAGGAGCCAAATCACCATCCATAGAAAAAATACTTTCAGTGATTATTAAGATTTTTGAATATTTTTCCTCATTTTCTTTTAAGATTTTTTGTAAATGACTTAGGTCGTTATGATTATAGCGTAGCAATTTCGCGCCGGATAATTTTACTCCATCAATTAAACAAGAGTGAATTAGTTTGTCGGCAATTACTAGATCATTTTTTTGAATGAGGGCTGGGATAACACCAATGGCCGCTTGGTAGCCAGAAGAAAAAACAATTGCATCTTCTTTTTTAAAAATTTTAGATAGTTTTTCTTCAATTTTTTGATAAATTTTATTATTTCCAGCAATATAGCGCGAGGATTTGCTTGAGGTTCCGTATTTTTTAATGGCTTTTATTGCTGCTTTTTTTACTTTTTTGTGATTTGCTAATCCTAGGTAGTCGTTGGAAGCAAAAGAAATTGCTGTAAAGTTATTTTTTGATTCTCCAATTGAAACAATGTTTTCTGCAATAAAGCTTGTAGGGGTTGGCTTGCGATAAAGGTTTTGTTGCTTTAGGGTTTGTATTTTGTCAGAGAAATATTTTGTGATCATTTTTAAAAGCCATTTTTCTGAAGATAAATACCCCGTACACTTACTTTTGCTGCCTCATACCCCTTTTTGTTAAAAGGGGAGGGTTTTAAATATCCAAGTTAACAACTTTCAAGGCATTTTCTTGAATGAAGTCACGGCGAGGCTCAACAACGTTGCCCATTAAAATTGAGAAAGTTTCGTCAGCCTCATCAGCTTGGTCAACTTTTACTTTTAGCAAAGTTCTATTTTCTGGATCAAGTGTAGTTTCCCAAAGTTGATCGGCGTTCATTTCACCAAGACCTTTAAAGCGTTGAATATTGATACCTTTTTTACCTAAATCTGTAACAATTTTCATTAATTCAATTGGCTTAGTGGCTTTGTATTCTTCCTCTCCTTTTACCAAAGACAGTTCAGATTCAAAATCTTCTATAATTTGATCTTGGATTTGTGCAATTGCCGAAGCTTCCGGTAGGTCAAAATGTTCCTTTTTAACTTCAAAAGTAGTTTTAACACCTCTACTTTCTTTTGTTGCCAAAATATTTTTCTCAGAATCAATTTCCACATTCCATTTTTCTTGATCAGAAGCGCTAGATTGCAGGATTTCCTGAATTTTTTTGGTAGCTTTATTAGCCTCATCATCATTTTCCATCCACTTTTTATTAAAGGATCCTGATAAAGCTAAGGCTTGAGCAATTTCTTCGGAAATTACCCTAGATATATTTTGAATTAAATGAGTAAATTTATTCAAATTATTAATAAAGCTTTGGAAATCGTTACCAACGCGATCTCCGGCTGGTGATTTCAGTGTGTAATTAGTAACGACATGGTCAATTACATAATTTTGTAGAGCTTTTTCATCTTTTAAATATACTTCGCTTTGGCCTTTTTTTACTTTGTAAAGTGGTGGTTGAGCGATATATAAGAAGCCATGCTCAATTAATTGAGGCATATGGCGGAAGAAAAAAGTTAAAAGTAGCGTTCGAATGTGAGATCCATCGACGTCGGCATCGGCCATGATGATAATTTTGTGGTAACGAACTTTTGTAGGGTCGAATTCTTTACCTATACCAGTTCCAAGTGCGGTAATAATGGTTCCAACTTGAAGAGAAGAGAGCATTTTGTCAAATCTAGCTCTTTCAACGTTAAGAATTTTACCACGAAGCGGCAGGATTGCTTGATATTTACGGTCGCGACCACTTTTTGCAGATCCACCAGCCGAATTACCCTCTACGATGAATAATTCACTAAGTGCAGGGTCTTTTTCTTGGCAATCAGCCAATTTTCCCGGTAAGTTTGAAACTTCAAGGGCGGATTTGCGTCTTGTTAGTTCGCGAGCTTTTCTGGCTGCTTCTCTAGCGTGGGCGGCTTCCAGTGCTTTGCTGATAATGGCTTTTGCGTCAGCCGGCCTTTCTTCAAACCATTGACTTAGTTTATCGTTGATCGAAGATTCAACCACGGCTCTAACTTCGCTTGAGACCAATTTATCCTTAGTTTGTGAAGAGAATTTTGGATCTGGGACTTTGACAGATAAAACGCAAGTCATGCCTTCTCTAATATCGTCGCCATTTAGGCCGATTTTATCTTTTTTCAGTAATTTATTTTCAGCAGCATAATTGTTAACAACCCTTGTTAAGGCTGCTTTTAGGCCGGCTAGGTGAGTTCCGCCATCTCTTTGGCGAATATTATTTGTAAAACATAGGATATTTTCGTGGTAACTGTCATTCCATTGCATGGAGGCTTCGACTGAGATGCCGCTTTTCTCATCTTCCGCAGCAACCGAAATAGTTTGGTGTAAGCCGTTCTTACTTTTGTCGATAAATTTAACATAAGCCTCAACGCCACCTTCATAATAAAGGGTCGATTCCTTTGGATCTTCGCCGCGCAGGTCTTTTAGGACGATTTTTACGCCAGAATTTAGGAATGATAATTCTCTAAGTCTTTGCTCTAAAGTTGAAAAGTTAAATTCAATGAAGGCAAAAGTTGATTTTGAAGGAAAAAAGGTAATTTGAGTACCTTTTTTACCGCCAGCATCACCAACTACTTTAAGTGGGGCGACTGCGACACCATTTTCGAAGCGAATGTTGTGATGCTTTCCATCGCGCCAAATATCAAGCTCAAGCCAATCAGAAAGGGCGTTAACCACAGATACACCAACACCGTGCAAACCACCGGATACTTTGTAAGAATTTTGGTCGAATTTACCACCAGCGTGAAGCTGTGTCATGATTACTTCTGCGGCGGAGATTTTTTCTTCAGCATGCATGTCAGTTGGAATACCGCGACCATTATCTCGAATGGAAACTGAGCCATTGGCATTGATGGTGGTTAATACTTCGTCGCAATGTCCAGCCAAAGCCTCATCGATTGCGTTGTCCAAAACTTCATAAACCATGTGGTGGAGCCCACTTCCGTCGTCGGTGTCTCCAATATACATTCCAGGGCGTTTTCTAACGGCCTCTAGGCCCTTTAAAACTTTAATCGAATCTGCGGTATAGCTAGTGTTTGGCATATCTTCTTTTAAATTAACTTGTGACATTTAAACAAATTTTATTGAATTTGTAAGTCTAAATTGTAGCATGTTTTAGTATTAGATGCAAGGGGTTTTTTCCTTGTAATTTACTATTTTTTTGGATGAGGTTGTGGCTATTGATTTTATGAAAATAGTCAGATTATCGCGCAGGATCTTAGGTTTAGGGTTTTTAGTCTTTTAGCAGAATTTTATAAATGAAACAGGTTTATAAAGTGCGGTTTAGGTGCAAAAGCAAATTAGCCATTGAATTGCTTTCTTCTTTTTCTTTTGCGAGCAATTGCTTCTTTGGTTTTTCTTTTCTTTTTTACAGAAGGTTTTTCAGCAGCTTGTCTAAGGCGAGCTTCTTTAACGATACCTTCTTTTTGGCCTTTCTTGCGAAAGTTTTTAATGCCCATTTCTAAGTTTTTTCCAATAATTGTAACTTCCATGTTTTAAGTAAAATTTTTAATTTTTTAAAATTATATATTAATTATAGCATATATTTTTTTATTTTGCAAGGGTTTTTTGCGAGATTCTTAGCTTGATTTGATTAAAAAAGTTGAATAGTTTTGATCAAATCAAGCTTAAAAATGTTAAAAATGGTGCTTATTTCTTGGTTTTAGTGTCAATCCAAGAGATATTTCCATCTTTACGATGATAAATGACATTAATATTGCCAGTTTTGTTATTTACGAAGACTAAGGCTGGAAGGTTGGCCAAGTCCATTTTCATAGTGGCTTCGTTTACTGATAAAGTCTCGATATCAGTGGTTTTTTCGGTAATGATATGTGGTGATTCTTCTTTTGCAAGGTCTTCATTTTCGTCACTTTCGTCATTTGAGACTGGGATTATGTATTTCGTAGCGTCAATTGCGTAAGTTGCTGGCTCTGCGGATTTTAGGCCTGGTATGTGTTTTCTGAAGTTTTTTAGCCTTCTTTTGTAGCGTCTTAGTTGTTTTGCGGCTTTTTCTAGAGCCTCATTGAATGATCCATAGGCATCTTCGGCTTTGGCGTCGCTTTTTACGGTGACTTTTCTGTTTTTTATGCCATCATCAACGGTAATAACGGTTTTGATTAGCTTTGGACCGTCTTTGGAGAAGGCTACATGAGCGTCTATGGCCTCTTCAAAGTATTTTTTTACTTCTTTTGTTAGACTTTCTTCGACATGGTTAGTTAGACTTTGTCCAACTTCCATATTTGTTCCTGATACTTGAATTCTCATAGTTTATTGATTATTTGTTAATACATATTGCAAAATTCCACCTTTTTTGAAATATTCGACTTCGTTACCGGTATCAAGGCGTGAAATTAAGGTAATTTCGCGTTTTGAGCCATTTTTGTCGGTAATTATAGCTTGAAATTCCTGTTTTGGAGTGATTTTGCTGTTGATTCCTAAAATGTCAACAGTTTCAAATCCTGTTAAATTTAAGGATTCGACGCTGTCATTTTTGAACATTAAAGGTAAAACACCCATTCCAATTAGGTTTGAGCGGTGAATTCTTTCGAAGCTTTGGGCTATTACTGCTTTAACACCAAGTAACATGGTTCCTTTAGCAGCCCAGTCGCGGGACGATCCGGTGCCGTATTCTTTGCCAGCGAATATAACCAGGGGTTGATTTTGCTCGCGATAATGCATAGCGGCATCAAAAATCGAGATTTCCTCGCCATTTTCCTCTAATTTGGTAAATCCGCCTTCTTTAGAGCCACCAAGCATGAGGTTTTTGATGCGAATATTGGCGAAAGTGCCTCTCATCATGACTTCGTGGTTGCCTCTTCGTGAGCCATAAGAGTTGTAATCGCCGGCTTTGACGCCTTTTTCTTCGAGATATTTGGCTGCTGGGGAGCTTAGGGCGATATTTCCGGCTGGGGAAATGTGGTCAGTAGTGATTGAATCGCCGAAAAGTGCCAAAATTCGAGCATTATTGATGTCGTTGGCATTTTCTTGTTCGAGATTTTCGAAGAAGCTTGGTAGTCTTATATAGGTGCTTGAGTCTTGCCAGTCATAGGTTGAAGAGGCGCTAGTGTTAATATTTTGCCATAATTTATCTCCTTTGTGGAAATCGCTGTATTTTTCGATGAATATTGATCTATCAACATTTTTGGCGATAATTTCGTTGATTTCAGCTTGGCTTGGCCAAATATCTTTTAAGAAGACTGGTTTTCCTGCTATATCGGTGCCAATTGAGCTTGTGGCGAGGTCGATGTTCATTGATCCAGCTAAGGCGTATGCGACTACCAAAGGAGGTGAGGCGAGGTAGCTTGCTTTAGTGAGTGGGTGGACTCTTCCTTCGAAGTTTCTATTTCCAGATAAAACTGAAGCAACAGTGTAACCTTTGTTTTTGATGGTTTCTTCGATTTTTGGGTGAAGCGGCCCAGAGTTTCCGATACATGTGGTGCAGCCATATCCGACATTTTCAAAGCCAAGATGGTTAAGGTATGTTTGCAGGCCGGATTTTTCTAGATATTCACTGACCGCTTGTGAGCCTGGGGCTAAAGAGGTTTTGACGAAGGTTTTGATTCTAAGGCCTTTTTGAACAGCTTTTTTAGCAACCAAACCAGCAGCAATCATGACTGAAGGATTAGAAGTGTTGGTGCAAGAGGTTATTGCGGCAATTACTACATCGCCATCACCGATGCTGATGTTTAATTCTGGCATCATGGTACGCTCTTTTTTTCCGCCAGTTTCTTGAATTAGGTCTTTGAAAGAGGTGGATGCATTTTTGAGCAATATGTTATCTTGTGGTCGTTTTGGACCGGCAATTGATGGCTCTATTTTTGAGATGTCAAGTTCGATTATGTCGCTAAAATCTGGTTCAAAATCGTGATTTTCGACAAAAATATCTTGCGCTTTAGTATATTCTTCGACTAATTTGATTGATTCTTCGCTTCTGCCGGTTAAATGTAGGTATTTTAGTGTTTCTTGGTCGATTGGAAATATTGCGCAAGTAGCACCAAATTCTGGCGACATATTACTAATGGTAGCGCGGTCTGCAAGGCTTAAAGTTGCAAGGGCTGGGCCATAAAATTCGACAAATTTGCCAACTACGCCTTTTTGGCGAAGAATATTGGTAATTGTGAGGACTAAATCAGTGGCCGTGATGCCTTCTGCGAGTTTTCCAGTTAGTTTAAAGCCGATTACTTCTGGTACTAACATTGAGATTGGTTGGCCAAGCATTGCGGCTTCGGCTTCGATTCCTCCAACACCCCAGCCAAGTACGGATAAGCCGTTAACCATGGTGGTGTGACTGTCGGTGCCGACAACTGTATCTAGATAAGCGAGATTTTCCTCTTTTTTGTAAAATACAACCTGAGCTAGATTTTCTATGTTAACTTGGTGGCAAATTCCGACTCCTGGTGGGACTACGGATAGGTTGTTAAAAGATTCTTGGGCCCATTTTAAAAATTCGTATCTTTCATTATTTCTGGAAAATTCGGTGGCAATATTTTTTTGTAAAGAGTCCTTGGTGCCGTAATAGTCTACTTGAACAGAGTGGTCGATAACTAGGTCCACTGGGACTAAAGGGTTGATGCTTTTTGGGTCTCCACCTCTAGCAGCAACTGCATCACGCATAGCAGCAAGGTCGACTACGGCTGGTACGCCAGTAAAATCTTGCATTAAAACTCTGGCTGGTGAAAAGGCGATTTCGGTCCTTTTTTCAGGGTTTTTAATTGAGTCGATTAAATTTTCTAGGTCAGTTTGAGTGATAGTTTGGCCATCAAAATTTCGAATAAGATTTTCTAGAAGCACTTTTAGACAGTGAGGCAGTCTTGAGATGTCTCTTCCTAGCTTTTTGGCCGCTGTATCTAAGCTGTAATATTGGTACTGTTTAGAACCTATTTCTAAAATTGACTTTTCAATGAATCCTTTCATAAGGTAAAGTAATTTAAGTTATTATTAGCCAGTGGCCGAGATTTTCCAGTTAGGAGAATCGTCGTTTAAATCTTTTTTAAATGTCCAAATATCTTTTAGTTCGTTAATTTGCTCTTTACTTCCTTGAGTTATTTCGTCTTTTTTATCAGCTAAATAATTGATTTGTTTTGATGAAAATTCAACGGTAATAAAGGCTTTGTTTTGATCAATATTAGCAGCAATTATTTTACCATCATCAACTGAAATTATTTGAGTATTGAGAGTTTCACCATTTTTTTGTCGATCTTTGATTAATTTTTCAAACCCTTTATATAGTTTTTCACTAAGTAAGAGTTCTAAAGTTTCAAGGTCGTGACTTGCGAATGAGTCTAGAGTCATTTCAAATGCTGCTCTGGCTCCTGTTATAAAAAATTCACTATCGATATCAAATTTAGAGAAAATTTTCGTTAAATTATCGATTGCATTTTGATCGAGATCTTTGATGTGTTTTTTGTCAATATTATTTTCTTCGTCTGGGGTTTCTTCAGACTTTTCTAAGATATTTTTTTGTAAAAACGATTCTTTTTCTCTATTTTTTTGAGCTTCTAGAATTTGTTGTTGTTGAAGTTTAATTTTTTGCGCAATACTATCTTTTTCTTCGTCAGAAATTTTTCCAAGTTGATCCTTTAGTCTAAAGAAAATAAAAAGAGCAATTGCTGCTAAAAAAATTATATCCATAAAGTCCAACAATGTTAATTTAATTGGGGCAAGCGACGGGATTCGAACCCGCGACCCCTGGTACCACAAACCAGTGCTCTAACCAACTGAGCTACGCCTGCCATAAACTAAAAATAATTCTCCAGTCCCTTTTCTCGCTTTCGCTCGAAGAGAACTGTCGAACGGGGCCTGCCTCGTGCTTTGCACTCGTGGACCCGCTTCTCACTAAAAACAGGCGTTTAGGCCTGTTTTTTTGGCGTTCGAAGCCTGAGCTACGCCTGCCATAAATTTAATTTTTTAAACTATTTAAAGTTTAATTATCCTTCCTCTCTTTCAACAAAAGTAATTTTTTATTGAAGGTTTTTAGTGTTTTGTAAAAAATCACTTCTATTACTTATAATAGTAACATAAATTAAGGTAAATGTCAAGAAAAATGCGAAAAATTTACTTAAAATAAATTTATCAGTATTCTAAATCTCAAAAATCGCATCAATTTCAACAGCAGCCCCAAGTGGTAATGACCCAGCCCCAGTAGCAGCCCTTGCGTGCTTGCCTTTTTCTTTGCAGTCAAACTAATAATCGCTAAAGCGATTATTAGGTTTGAGATCTGATCGAGTTTTTTCTCACAGCAAAGCTGTGAACCAAAAACCAGCCTTGAGTTTATTTTAAAAAACCTGGTGGTTTTTTAATGGTGTCTAAATCTCAAAAATCGCATCAATTTCAACAGCAGCCCCAAGTGGTAATGACCCAGCCCCAGTAGCAGCCCTTGCGTGCTTGCCTTTTTCTTCAAAAATTTCTACGATTAAATCAGACGCGCCGTTGGCAACTTTTGGATGGTCGGTATAGTTTGGAGTTGCATTAACAAATATTCCAAGCTTAACACATTTTTTGATTTTGTCTAAATTACCATCTAGTGCTAAATTTAATTGAGCGATAATGTTGATTGCACAAAGTTGAGCGGCGCTGACCGCGTCCTTGGTTGAAACATCTTCACCAACTTTTCCGACATATTTTACTTTGCCATCTTGCATTGGTAATTGCCCGGAAATAATTAATTGGTTGCCAGTTTTTACAAATCCAACATAATTTGCGACTGGGACTGCGGCTTTTGGGATTTCTATTCCTAATTTTTTAATTTTTTCAGCAATTTTTGACATAATTTTTAAAATTTAATTTAGTATAGTTATTAACAGATTATTAACAGGATTTAATCCCGAGTTTTTCGAATAATTCTTGGTCTTTTTTGGCTTCTGGGTTTGCTGTTGTGAGTAATTTTTCGCCGTAGAAAATTGAGTTGGCGCCAGCCAAGAAGGCGAGGGCCTGGGTTTGCTCGGACATTTCTTCTCGTCCAGCAGAGAGTCTGACGGCGGATTTTGGCATCATGATTCGAGCAACGGCAATAGTTCTCACGAATTCGAATTCATCAACGGTTTTGGCATTTTCTAGTGGAGTGCCTTTGACGCGCACAAGCATGTTGATTGGGACGGACTTTGGTTGCTTTGTTAAATTTGCGAGGATGATTAGCATTTTGGCGCGGTCTTCGCGGGTTTCTCCCATGCCGACAATGCCGCCAGAGCAAACATTTAAGCCAGATTCTTGGACATTTTGTAGCGTGTCGAGGCGGTCCTGGAATTTTCTGGTAGTAATGATTTGTGAGTAGAATTCTTCGCTGGAGTCGATGTTGTGGTTGTAGTAGTCAAGGCCAGCGTCTTTGAGGCGGTCGCTTTGGGTTTTGGTGAGCATTCCAAGTGTCATGCAGGTTTCGAGGCCGGTTTTTTTGACGGCGTCAACTACTGTGCAGATTTTGTCGACATCGCGGTCGTGCAGGCTTCGCCAGGCGGCGCCCATGCAAAAGCGTGAGGCTCCGGCTTTTTTGGCTTCATTTGCGGCTCGTACAATATCTTCTACTGGTAATAATGCCTCTTTTTCAAGGCCAGTATTGTAGTGGGCGGATTGTGGGCAGTATTTACAGTTTTCCGGGCAAGAGCCAGTTTTGATGCTTAAAAGGGTGCTGACTTGGACTTCGTTGGGGTTGTGGTTTTTGCGGTGGATGGTTGCTGCTTTGAAAATTAGGTCGCTAAATGGCATTGCAAGAAGCTCCATTACTTCTTTTACTTGCCATTTTTTTCTTTTGATTGAAGTTTCTTTCGTAGCAGCTTTGACGGTAGCTTTTTTAGTGACTTTCCTATCTATAAGATTGTCTTGAATATTTTCTTGACGCATTTTTTTAGTTTTTTACTTAATTTATAGACTATTTTAACTTGTTTTTGTTAAAGAATCAAGTTTTTTGATTTTTTGTTTGCAAATTTGAATTTGACATGATATGCTATAATTGGGTTAATTTACGCTTTTTTTATTAAAGAGGTAAGTATGTGGATATTGTTTGAGTTTGCTTCTTTAAGTTTAAGATTTTAAAAGCTGAGTTTGAGATTTGCGAAACTTAGTTTGAGTTTTATGAAATTCGGTTTGAGTTTTATAAAGTTAGATTTGAGCTTTACCAAACAATTAGGCATTTAAATAATTCGCCCATTTGATTTGAGGATATTAGGCGGTTGATGGCGAGGTTGAGATTTTCACTTTGTCCTTTTTTTTCCTCGATGCCAAGCGAGGTTAAGAATTCTTTTTGAGTGATTAACGATGTTTGTAAATCTTGTTGCTTTGCGCAGTTTTCTAGGGCCTTGAAGTTTACTAGTGAGGTTAGATCGCAGCTATACGGGTCTTGCTCTTCAAAAATATTGACTTTTTGGTGTTTTTTTATTGCTTGAAGTGTGCTTTTTAATGGTGATTCAAGATAGCCGTAGTCAATGATCAAGGCTAATCCAGAAGTTCTTTTGATTGCCTGACTTAGTTGCTTCATGAAATTTATGCTTTCAAAGCTGTGTTCGAAAATGATGTTGTTTTGCGTTGATATTTGATTTTCTTTGGCGATTTTTTCGATTAATTTGTGTTTTTGAGGGTTAAATTCTTCGGCTTTGGGGGCTAAATTTTCATTTTTGTCAAGGTCGATTAAAATTTCTCGCCATTGATCGTTTGAATATGAGAATTGGTGAATTGCAAAGCAGTCGAAAAGTTCGTTGCAGATGAAGTGGATTTGGCGGCTTTGATTTGCTGATTCAAAAGCTTCGAAATCGTTAAACCAGGAGATTTCTTGGTTTAGTGGGGCGAGTTTTTCTTGTTGCGCGGCTTTTAAAACTGGGTTTTTTTCGATGATTGCAAAGTTGATGTTGCTAAGGATCTGCGCGCCATTTTCTACTTTGGTGGCTAGTGTTTGGAAGGTTTTTAGGATGTCGAAAAACATTGTGCCAAGGCCGGCTCCCATTTCTGTGAAGGTTATTTTTTGGTCTGGTTTTTGGGTGAAGAGGCTGAAGAAGTAGCCGGCGATTAATTGCGAAAATATTGAGCTAATTTCTGGAGCGGTGATGAAGTCTTGGCTCGCGCCGATCGGGTTTTTGGTCTTGTAATAGCCTCTTTGGGGGTTGAACATGAGTTCTTGCATTAGGGCGGAAACTGAGATTGGGCCGAGATTTTTGATGATGGATTTGATGTCTTGCATTAATTAATGCTCCATTTTGTTAACAAGTAATTTTGAATGTAGGTTCTTTGAGTTTCGTTGACTGGAAATGGTAAAATGATGATTTCGCCGATATTGCCATAGTAATATTTGGTACTACTTGATTTGCCAATGTCGATGCCGGAATTTAGCTGGGTTGAAGTAAATGTGGTTAGGGTTCCTGGGTTTGAGGTTGCGACTAAAGTTGTGTTTAGGTAATATTCGAGGTCACTAGTTCCGCCATTGGCGTTGGTTGCGTTGATAAAGGTGTGCATTACTGGTTTATTTAGGGTTAAGTCTGAGTTGTCGTATTGTCGCTCGTAGGTTGATTTTCCCTGGTTCCAGTAGATTGTGTCAGAGTCAAGGTAGCCTATTTCTAGTGATTCATTTTGAGTTGCGTAAGAGGCTGAGCCTAGGATGGGTAGCTGTCCGGAGGCGCTTACATCTCTTTTTTCGACGATGAAGATTGAGTAGTCGTTTAACACTAAAGAGTTGGTATTTTCTACCGTTAAGTAATTTTGAGTGCCGTCAAAATAGAGGCAGCTAATGTTGTTTATGCAGTTTCGGTAGTATTTTGGTGATTGGGCGATTGAGGCTGTGATGGCGTTTTTTCTTGGCTGCATTGTTGGGCTGCGGTCGTACCATTTGCTAATGCTGCCGATCCCAAGGGTTTGTTCTGCTGTTTCTAAGTCGAGGTAGTTTTGGTGCTCACTTTCTTTGAAGCTCATCGGGTCGATGGCCTCAAGCCACAATGTAGAGCTTTCTAAGTCGTGGATTGGTGCGTCTCTAGTCAAGCGAAGGGCCTTAGCGTGTTGTGATTTTGAGATTAGCTCTTTACCTTTTATTACGGCCGCTAGGATGATGGCGATTATTAGGGTTACAATGGCTAGTTCAACGAGGGAGAACCCCTTTTTTGCGATATTTTTTGATTTATCGTTCATCTAACTGCCGTTGTTAATTTTCCATTTATCCATAAGGTATGTTTCGACGGATTTTCTTTCGTCAGCTTTTAAGGCTCTTTTGAAGATGATTACTTCGCCGATATTGCCTTTGTAGTAGGTGGCCGTTGCTTCATTGTAACCAGCTCCAATGGTGTAATTAAAGCCGCCATTAAGTTTTGTAAAGGCTGATGTGCCAGCGTCAACTAGAGTGGAGGCGCTTGAGGCGTCGTACATTCTGTGGGAGATGTAGGTGGAAAGTAGTGTGTTGTCAAAGGCGCCGATGAATGATTGCAGGACTACTTTGTCGCTGTCGTCAACCATTGAGGGGTCAATTATGTAGTAATTGGTGGCACTACCATGAGAGTAATGTATTTTGTCGCTAGAGTTGTAGCCGACTGCGACAGCTTCATTTTCGGCGGAAGTTTTTGAGTCAGGTCCAAATAGAAAGTAGGGCGCGGTGCCGCTTGAGTCTTTTTGGTCGACGATGAAGATTGAATATTCGCGGTAGTCGAGAATGTCGTTTTCTAGGGTGGTTGCGATATCTAGTAGGTCGTCGGTGCCATCGAACTTTAAACATGGGAGGTTGTTAATACAATCAAGATGATATTGTGGTCGATAACCCAAGGTACTTTGAGTGGCGTTGACTCTGGTTAGTCCGTTGGGATTGTTGTCGTACCAGGTTTGAATCAAACCAATTCCTAAGGCTGTTTCAGCGCTTTCTAGATCATTGTAGTTTTGGGCTTCTTGTTCTTTGAAGCTTGTTTCTAGGGTGGTTTCGTACCAAACTAGTAGGTCTGGGATATTGTTTACAGGAGAGCCTTTGGTCAGGTTTTGCGCGGTTGAGACGCGGTATTTTGTGTAAAGAGCGCTTGATTTTATTGTCCCACCAATTATTATTCCGATAATTAAGAGCACTATCGAAATTTCAATTAGAGAAAATGCTTTTTTGTTGATTTTTTTAATACTAACCATTAAATTTATGAATTATCTGGTGAAATTCGCCATTTTTTAATTAAATAATCCTCTACCGAATCTCTTTCATCGGCTTTTAAGGCTCTTTTGAAGATTATTATTTCTCCAATCGCGCCTGTATAGTAATATCCTGTGCCAGCAAATAGCCCGTATCCAACGGTTTGACTAGCGTATGAGGCTAGGCCGGTTGCTACGGCATTTGATACGCCGTTACTTACTTCAACTAGAGTTTCTGAGGCTGTGTCACCATTGGCATAGTAGAAGTAATTGTTAGCTGGAGTGTCAGTGTCGAATCCACCAATGACTTCGTTGACAAATACATGTAGAGTTGGCTTGTTGTCTTCGAGGGCGACTGAGGCTGGGTTGTTGGTTGAATAGTTGGAGGCAACATGACCCCAACTTATTTCATCATTGTCTTTATAGCCAATATGTAAAGTCTCGCTGGCGGAGGAGCCTAGCATTATTTTAACAGCATCTCCGGTGTCAGTTTTTTTATTAACAATGAAGATTGTGTAGTTTGAGGCGGCGATTTCGCTGATTTTGGTGCCAGCAAAGCTTAGTAGGTCGTCAGTTCCGTCGAAATTAATACAAGGTAGGTCGTTGATACAATCGGCGAGATATTGCGGTTTGTAGCCAGCGGTGCTTTGCGTTAGATTGTCCCTAGTTCCAGTGCTAGCAGAAATATCATACCATGTTGAGATCACACCTTTTCCAAGGGTTTTTTCGGCTGCTGTTAGATTATCATAGTCGTCAGTTTCTTTGGCGACAAAGCTTTCTTCTAGGGTTGATTCATACCAGACTAATAGGTCTTTCATAGAGTTAACGGGGCTGCTTTGGGTTTGAGATCTAGCAGAGGAAAGTCGGTGCTGGTCCATTATTCTGGTAGATTGGGTAATTCCAGCGATAATGATGCCTATAATTAGAATTACGATTGATAATTCTATTAAGGAGAATGCTTTTTTGATACTGCGTAATTTCATTGTAGTTTTATTTAAATTTACTTTATATTTATAAAATTAAACTATTTACCGTTACTTTGCAAGAAATTTTTAGAAATTGTTGTTATTATTCTTTTATGTGTAGCAGTTTAATTGTTGTGATAATTAGCTCTTGACCTTTTGAAGGTTTTGTGTTAAGATATAAAAAGGATGATTTACCATTTTATGGTGGAGATCGAAAATTTTAAATTAATTTAAAGAAATAATGAAAGTTTATTACGATTCAGATGCTGATTTAAGTATAATAAAAGGCAAGAAAATTGCGATTATAGGCTATGGAAGTCAAGCTCATGCGCATGCTCAAAATTTGCGTGATAGTGGCGTTAAAGGCGTTAAAATTGCTCTTCGTGATGGTTCTGCTTCTAAAGCTAAGGCTGAAAAAGACGGTTTCGAGGTTTTGTCAAACAAGGAGGCTGCTGCTTGGGCTGATTTGGTGATGGTTTTAGCTCCAGATGAGTCTCAGCAAGAAATTTACAATTCTGATCTTAAGGATAACATGAAGAAGGGTTCAGCCCTTGTTTTTGCTCACGGTTTGAATGTGCATTTTGATTTAATCAAGCCAAGAGAGGATATGGATGTGTTTATGGTTGCTCCGAAAGGTCCAGGACACACTGTGAGAGGTGAGTATGCTAAAAAAGGTGGTGTTCCATGTTTGGTTGCTATTGCTCAAGATAAGTCTGGTGAAGCGCTTAAAATCGCGCTTTCTTATGCTTCTGCGATTGGTGGTGGTAGATCTGGAATTATCGAAACTACATTCAAAGAAGAGTGCGAGACTGATCTTTTTGGTGAGCAGGCGGTTCTTTGTGGTGGCGTGACTGCGTTGATTCAGGCTGGTTTTGAGACTTTGACTGAGGCTGGTTATGCTCCGGAAATGGCTTATTTTGAGTGTTTGCATGAGATGAAGCTTATTGTGGATCTTCTTTATGAGGGCGGCGTTGCAAATATGCGCTATTCGATCTCAAATACTGCCGAATATGGTGATGTGACTAGAGGACCTAGGGTTGTGACTAAAGAGACTAAGGCTGAAATGAAGAAAATCTTAGGCGAAATTCAATCTGGACAGTTTGTTAAAGAATTTATGGCAGATTGCAAGGCTGGAAATAAAGAGCTTAATAAATTGAGAGAGGCTGGAAAAGCTCATCCAATTGAGGCTACGGGTGAAAAGCTTCGTGGTATGATGCCATGGATTGCAAAAAACAAATTGGTAAAATAATTTAGGCTTCGAATTTTGAGCTCTAGAACGTTTTTTCTAATCGATCTAAGTATCACTTATACGAGGACGATTAGAGAAAAGCGCCCTATAACTCGAACTTCTTTGCCTAAATAGAGTAGAGATAGCTTAGGAAAAACAACCTAGGAGAAAAATCTCTTTGTTAAATCGAGTGTTGAATATTCAAGCTTTTTTTAAACTGGGCCTCGTTTTTTTTGAGATTTTGAGGGAGTTTTTGTAGTAATCTATAAACAAAAATAAACACTTATGGCAAAAACATCAATAATTATATTAGCAGCAGGTAAGGGTACCAGGATGAAGTCTAGCTTGCCAAAGGTGATGCATAAAGTTGCGGGGCTAGAGATGCTTAATATGGTGATTGATTGCGCTTCAAAACTCAATCCGCAGGAAATTACCGTGGTGGTTTCGGATGATTTTGCAGAGTTTGAGCAGCAAATTATTAAGCAAAATTCAAATATCGATCTTTCTTTTGTGACTCAAAAAGAGCGTAGGGGTACTTCTGATGCTGCTTTGATTGGCTATGGGGCTTTAAAGAAAGATGCTGATAAAATTTTGGTTTTGTATGGAGACAGTCCTTTGTTAAAAGAAGAGACGCTTGATGGTATGGTTAGTTGTCTTGATCGGGACCCTGTGTGTATTTTGGGTTTTGAGTGCTACGAGGAAAATCAATATGGAAAGTTGCTAATTGATGAAAATGGTAATTTGGATCGAATTGTTGAGGATAAAGATGCAAGTGAAGAGGAAAAGCAAATTGAGCTTTGTAATTCTGGAGTTGTTGCTGTTAAAGGTGATAGGTTTGGAGAATTTTTGAGTAAAATTGGCAACAACAATGCGGCTGGGGAGTTTTATTTGACCGATATCGTGAGAATTGCCAGGCAGTCTGGTGAGAATTGTGCGTATATTGTTACTAATAATGAAGAGGTTTTGGGGGTTAATTCTAGGGCTGAGCTGGCTAATGTTGAGGCTATAAAGCAATATGAGTTAAGAGAGAGTCACATGAGAAATGGCGTGACTCTTATTGATCCGGATAGTGTTTATTTTGGTTATGATACAAAGATCGGTAGCGACTGCGTGATTCATCCAAATGTGGTTTTTGGCATTGGGGTTGAAATTGCTGGTAATGTTGAAATTAGGTCTTTTAGTCACATAGAGCAAGCAAAAATAGATTCTGGTTGCGTTATTGGGCCTTTTGCAAGGGTTAGGCCTGGTTCTGATATTGGGCAAAATGTTAGAATTGGCAATTTCGTTGAGGTAAAAAATTCTGATATTGCTAAAGGTGCAAAAATAAATCATCTTTCTTATGTTGGAGATAGTAGTGTTGGCGAGGATTCTAACATTGGGGCTGGGGTTGTGACTTGTAATTATGATGGTTATAATAAGTATCAAACGATTATTGGAGATGGGGTTTTTGTTGGCTCTAATAGTGCTTTGGTGGCTCCGGTTAATATTGGAGGTGGAGCTTTGGTTGCGGCTGGAAGCGTGATTACTAAAGATGTTGAAGAAGATGAATTAGCCTTAGCAAGATCTGAGCAGGTTAATGTTGAAGGTGGGGCTAAGAGGTTTCGTGAAAATAAAAGAAGCAAAATTAATGACTAATAGAATATACTACAATTTTTTGTTGGTTACTTTACTTTCTTTTTTGCTGTGTTTTGATGTTTATGGAGCAAGAAAGATTGAGGAGAGGGATTATTTTTCTTCTATTCGGGCTTCGAAAGCTAATATTAGGTCTGGTCCTGGTAAGCATTATCCGATAAAATTTACCTTTCATGCAAGAGGGATTCCTGTGCATGTGATTAGTGAATATGATAATTGGAATGAAATTAAGGATTATCAAGGGCATACAGGCTGGGTGAGTAAGGCTTTACTTACCAAAAGAAGAACTCTAATGGTATTTACTTCTTCTGATAAAATAGTAAATATGCATAATAAAAGAGATGAAAAATCAAGAGTTTTGTATCATTTAAAGAATTTTGTAATTGGTGATTATATAGAATGTAAAGAAGGGTGGTGCAAAATGAAGGTTAATGGCAAAAAAGGATGGGTTAGGCAGCAAAATCTATTTGGTAACAACTAGTTGGGCTTTTTGTGGTGATAAAAGCTTGCTTAATAATCGAAGTCGAAGTCGTCATCTCTTCTGTTAGCAGCATAAGCTGGTGCAGGAGAATCGAAGCTTTCGAAATCTTCATAAATATCATCTAGATCGTCATATTCGTCATCATAATCATACTCTAGATCGTCTATTGTTGGCTCAACTAGGTTGATTTGAACTTCGTTATTTTCATCCAACTCAATATTGAAACCAAAAATATTAAATAAAGCATTGGAAATTTCCATTTGCTCTTCTGGTGTGTATTGATTGGTTGATAGCTCTCTAACTAGATACTGTAGTTCATCGTTTAGCTCTTGAGGGTCGATTTCTTCGATTAAATCAAGCCTTCTTTGAATTTCAGGATCTTGGCTATTTATGATATTCATAGCGTTATTTTGAATATCATCCATTTGAGCAGCAGCTTGATCGGCAGATATGTTAGCTGAAGCCATTAGAAAATTTTCGAATGAACTTTGTAAGTTTGGATCCAATATATTTGCTTGAGTCATAGCTAAGTTAAGTTAAATTAAAAATCATTCTATTATCATTTTATAACTTAAATTTATTTTGTAAAGCAAAAAAATAATTTATTTTAATTTTCCTATTATTTTTGGATTATGCTCTTTTAGTAAGTCGATTATCTGATTAACATCGGAAGGGTCGCAGACGATTACCATGCCAATTCCACAGTTAAAGGTTTTAAACATTTCTTCGGTTGAAATATTGCCGGTTTTTTGTAAAAATTCAAAAATTTCTGGTAATTTTATTGAATTAATATCAACATCTATTTGCAAATTTTTATTTATAACTCTTGCTAAATTTTCAATTAACCCACCACCGGTGATATGTGATAAAGCCTTAATTTTGTTGGTTTCAAGGGCTTTTAAACATGATTTAACATAAATTTTAGTAGGCGTTAACAGTTCTTGAGCTAGTGTTTTTTGGTTGAAATTACTACTTAGGCTGATGTTATTTTTCGATAAAATGTAGCGCGCTAAAGAAAAGCCATTGGAGTGCATGCCGCTTGACTCTAGGCCGATTAGAATATCTCCAGATTTTGTTTCTTTTGGTAAGATTTGGTCGCGTTCGACTGCGCCAACTGCGAATCCTGCGAGATCGTAATCGTTTTCTTGGTACATTCCTGGCATTTCCGCAGTTTCACCGCCAATCAAGGCGCAATTAGCTTGTTTACAGCCTTCCGCTATGCCTTCTATGACTTTTGAAGCAACATTATTGTCTAATTTTGAGCAGGCAAAATAGTCGAGGAAAAATAGTGGCTGCGCACCTTGAACTATTAGGTCGTTGACTGACATTGCAACAAGATCAATACCCACTGTGTCGTGAATATTTTGTTCAATGGCGATTTTTAACTTAGTTCCAACGCCATCAGTGGCCGAAACTAGGACTGGGTCTTTGTAATTGCAAGATTTAAGGTCAAAAAGCCCGCCAAAGCCACCTAGGTCTGGGTTAGAGCCAATTCTAGCGGTTGATTTTGCAAGAGGCTTGATTAGGTCGACTAATTTATTGCCTTTGTCGACATCTACTCCGGAATCTTTATATGTAATTGACATTATATATTATATTGGTTGCTTATAATCCAATTATAGCATATTTATTTTATTTTTCCAGGGTTTTTTGATTATTTTGGGCAGTTAGAAGTTTAATTGTTTATTGGGCCCTAAGTTAAGATTTCGTGTTGAGAGGGCTTTTGATTTAGGTGCTGGTAGGTGGTGTTTTGGAGGATTTTCTGGTGCATAAGCTTGTGCTGTGGCTTCTTTGACTTCAATTCTTGCTTTTTTTACTGAGGATTGTTGGGATTCTCGCTCGATGGCTCTTTCTATTAATTCTGATCTGTCTATTTCGTGAGTTAATAAGCTGAGATCGCAACCTTTATCTTGTAGAAATTTTATTAGCATTTCTCTATCTTTGTCTTTTAATTCTAAAAAGGTCATAGCTTGGAAAATTCCAATTGCTGCATTAAGTTTGTCGTTTTTTATTGTATATTCAATTATAGAGTGGTTTGAGGCTGTTAATTTAGATAAAGGATCTATATTGACTGTCATTATATTTTCTGCCATAAGCCATGGATTGCATAGAATTATAGATTTGCAGATATTTGGATTGTCTTGCTCTATTGCAAATTGAATTGGTGATGGTCTATGTAGTATGTTTCTAGCGGTTGATAGATCTTGCTCTAAGAGTACTTTGTGATATTTTAATATTTCTTCTGGTAGTGGTAAGAGACCTGGATATTTGGCTTCAATTATTGAGTGAGCTATTGTTTTTGCATCATGGTTGTTTGCTGGGTTTGCTCTGGATCTCATATATAAAGAGGGGTTTTCAAAGTAACTATTTAGATTTCGTTCTAGTTGTTCTTTTATTTTTTCATACATATCTACTTCTTGACCTAGCTCATCAAATTCTTCTAGGTTATCTATAAAGAAGCATGGAGATAGATTTTCGAAAATTGTGTTTTTACCTTTTGAGTCGGGGTTGCTTTTGCTTATTTCTTCCCAGACTTCGTGGGTTACTTCACCAAGAATAGCGTCGGAAATTAATGTTTCTCCTATTTTTCTTGTTGCTTCTTTCATTAAAGCGGCTTCGATGCGGGTTTGATCTTCACTTTCTATGGCAAAATGGATGATTTGATCTCCTGTACTGCTTGTTATGGATTTTGGATATAAAGAATTTACAATGTAATATACCACGCCTAGGTCGGATCCATCGCTTCGTAGGGCGTATTGAGCTAAGTCTAGACCTTTTTCAGATTTAATTTCAGCTAAGTTAGTATCTTGAATTAGGAGTTTTATGGTATCTAAGTCGCAGCCTGAATCTATTGCTAAATGTATTGCAGTTAGGCCTTGGGGGTCTTTAAGTAGTGGATCTGCGTCTAGGTCGTATAATATCCCTATTGTTTCTTGAGCTCCTTCTTTGCAGGCTACATGCAAGGCTGAGTTTCCTTGCATGTCTCTATGATCCATATTATATCCCATTGAATATAAATTGCGCAGGACATCTTCTTTTCCGTTTGCTAGTAAAAAGCCAATTAAGGTTGTATATTCAGTTGTGCCATCTGAAAATGTGTAGGGGATGGTAAAGTTGAGGATTCTTCTTGAGGTTTTTCGCTGTAGGTTTTCAATAATTTCTATTATTTCTCCTTCTAAGTCTTCATCGGTGTCTTGGGATATTTTGGCGACTAAGTCTTGAATTGGTTCTATTACTTCTCTTATTGCTGATGTTTTGATATCATATGGCTGTCTATCGTGATTTATAATTGCTCCTGCTTCTAGTAAAATGAAAATGTTTTCAAGTTGCAGGCTTTTAATTGCACTTCCTAGTGGGGAGGTTCCATCTCTAGAGGTTAGCTTGCTTATATTAAGCGGATTTGGAGTTGCTACTTCGAGTAATCTTGTTAAAAAGTAAGGATCTTGGCTTCTGGCAGCTTTGTGAATTATGGTATTTCTGTCGCTTGCAATACTAGGGTAGTGATGTAGTGCAAATTCAAAAATTTCGTGTGATCCGTCTTTTATTGCTAATGAGGCTATGGTTTTTAGGGAAGATTTTATTTTAGGCGCTTGTAAAAATTTTCCCTCAGGGTCGATGTGCCTGATCATTCTAGTAAATTCTGGCAAAAGTGGCTCTATGGAATTTGCAGGAAGTTGGTCAGTTATAATTTCTATAATGTTTAATATACTTGCAACAGCTGATTCTTTTTCTAAATCTGTTACAATAAGCTCGTTATTAATCAAGGTATGACTTAGTAAGTCAATAAAATTAGGAGATCGAAACATTTCTAATAGCAAAGGAGAAAAGGTGAATTCGTTAACTATATTTAGTATTGCTGCTATTTTTTTGAATTTTTCTTGCCTGGTTAGTCCTCTTACAAGATCTTGAGATGAGAAATCAGATTCATTGATGGATTTTATAAGCATTGTACCTAAGTGCCTTGAGATATATTTGTATTTTTCTTCATCAATTTGGTCTAAATTTCCGATTCCAAGGTCTTTTTTGCATATTTCATATAAAAAAGATATAAGATCTTCATCTGGTAGGATTTTTGCCTTTAATTGACTTGAATTCATAAATATTGAGCACTCTATTAGGATGCATAATTCGTCTTCACTTAGTTGATTTAAGTAGCGCTGGTTTGCGCAATGACTAAATAATAAGTTGTAAAAATGATTTCCATCCTTGTTTTGATCTAAAAAAATATCTACTAGATCTTGACCGGGAATATTGTCTTTAGGAATTGATACAGTGTCAATATTATGTCTAACAAGATGAGTATTAATTGACTTAATTAATGCTAATAATGTAGATGGTTTTGCTTTTAATAATGCGTAGTTTATTGCGTTATTGCCATCTTCATCTTTTAATTCTAGTAGGTCTGGGTAGTGACGAATTAGATTTTCAATTTCCGTCTGGCTATTAGCTTCAATAGCTTTGAGTAAAGGGTTCTCATGCATTCGACCTTCTCTTATTGCTTGTGCGTAGTAAGCTGTAGGCATAAAATTAATATTTGTTTATATATATAATTGTAGCTAATTATGATTTTATAGTGAAGCTAATTAGGTAGTGAAAATAAGTATTTGTATCATTATGATTCAATATTTGAGTTTTATTTTATGTTGGCGTTGGGGCTGGTGTTGGGTTGCTTGAGCGGGTTGGGGCTGCTGCTGCGGCGGCTGGGGCAGGAGCTGGAGCTGGAGCTACTGCGGCTGCGTTGTCTGGGGCTGCTTGCATTTGCACTGGGGCTGTTTGCATTTGTACTGGAACTACTGCTGCTTGAGGTGCATTATAGTTATTATCAGCCGGAGGAGAGTTCCATCGCCTTATCGATGGGCGGTTGACTTGAGGTGGTCTTTCCGGGGTTTCTTCTTGACCTGAATATATTGAGTTTTTCAATATTTGTTTTAGATTTATTTCTTGCTCTTGACCCAGTTGATGGACATCAAAACCTCTTTGACTTAAAAAATTCTCAAGAGCATTTCTTTCTCTGTCAGAAATCATTGCTGATTTTTCAGGTAGTGCGTCACCTTGTCGTGCTTTTCCTTGATGTATTTGTATAAATCTTTCGCCATTTTCTAAGAAGGAGATGGCTCTATAAAGGTCTAAAGCTGAATAAATTAGCGAGTCTTTTTGCTCTCTTGTAAGAAGTGGTGATGCATATTCTTCAATTATATATTGTGTGATTGATTGTTTTTTATCTTCATCTTTTTGTTGGATTCTTTCGTCAATTAATTGTGGATTACAAAGCAGCAGGGTTTTTAATGCACCTAATTTGTTTTTAGTAATAGCTAATTCCAAAAGTGGTTTTTTATTTTCAATATTTTGTTTTGCCATTGCCACATAAGGGGAGTCAGGAGTAAATATTTGCGGCTGAAATCCTTCTTCGAGTCGCCTTTTAGCACCGCTTGTTATTGCTGCTTGTATTTTTTTTATTTCTTTGAGAATTTCCTGCGCCGTTGCGATATCACATGTTTTTTGGAATTTTTCATTTAAATCACTAAGCTCTTGATTTTGTTCACATAGGCTGCGAATTGCTGGCTTAGCGAATTCAACTAATTTTGACTCGCAATCATTTAAGGATAGAGTTACTTTGGCCATATATCCAATAGGATCTTCAAAATAGTGATTTAAATTGCTGCATAATACTTTTCCTATCCTTTCTTGTGGAGATAGAGAATGCAATGATTCTAATGCGTGTTTAGGAAAATTTTCATCCAAGAATAGCAAAGGTGATAGATTTTTATTGATAAGTTCATTGTCAATGGTTATTTCTTCCCATGCTTGATAAATTAGTTCAATTCTTAATGGGTTGTCTTCCAAAGCCCTTCTCTTTGCTTTTTCTTTTGTTAAGAGGACTTCTATAACTTGTGGATTTGCTCCCATGATGGCAAATTCAATTAGTGAATTACCTTTTTCATCAAGTAATGAATCGCCATAGAATTCAAGTATTAGGCTATTTAAGAAATTTAAATTAAGGTTTGTTTTATTTTCAAAGGCATGTACCAGTGAGTACTGGATTGGATCTAGATAGCAATCTATTTCATCGGAGCTAATTTTTGCTGTAGGGTCCTCTTGAATATCTGCTCTATTGGGATTGAGAAGTGTATCACTTCCGTCAGGATTTATGCCCATATCTACTCCGTTGGGGTTTAAAGGTGTTTGGGTGCGACGCTCTGTTTTTATGTCTTTTAAAGATTCATAAGTAGGGACTCTTAAAGCTGCTTGAATTAATAAATGTGAAAATTGGCAGTAAT
Source organism: Rickettsia sp. (assembly GCA_038131245.1). Lineage (GTDB taxonomy): Bacteria > Pseudomonadota > Alphaproteobacteria > Rickettsiales > UBA1997 > CAMCFD01. The sequence continues at coordinate 41,234 of JAYPPA010000014.1, forward strand.
TTGCTACTGCTATATGCGTCGGCGTTAGACCCTTGATGTTAAAAGCTAATGGGTCAAGGCCAAAATTTAATAGCAATGCTACTGCACTTTCGCTATTTAAGAAGCTAACATTATGAAGATAGCTATTATAATATGGATCGAGCTGTTTAAGGTATTGTTCTATATCATAACCCCATTTTTCTTTTAGGTAATCAAGTGCCTTCCCTTTTCCTTTTAGTGTTAGTAATTCTATTATAGATGTATTTGTTGGGGCCTCCTCTTGGTAGAATCTACAGTATAAAATTTTTCTTCCTGCAGTTAAATCATGCACCTGGTCAACAAGCTGTATTATTTTCCAGTCACTTTCATCGCTTTTTATTGCCGTAGCTAGATCTAGAATTGGCTGATTTTCATGAGTTTCAAGATTCATGGTTTTGATCATGCCTTCAATTTCTTGTTCAGATACTCCTAGTGGTGGCAATAATGATAAGATATAGTTAAAAATTTCAAAGGACGATTTATTTAAGGCTTTTATAGCAATATTTGGCAGTACAGCCGCTAAATCCACCTTGTTTTGTATTAATGAAGAAATGGTATTTTGAAAAATTCTAGACCATTGCCTGGAGTTAGCCTCGGTATGATTTTTGATATATAATCCTATTAGGGTTATTAAGACATTGTTGCCGTCAATATTGCTTTCTTTTTTTACAAAAGGGTTTGAGGCCCCAGATATCGCCTTCATTAAGGCTTCGATTTTATCGATATGTAGAGATTCAGGTATCGCTTGATGTAGTTTTTTAAAATCAAGGGCGTAATAATGGTATAAGATGGCTGCTATTTTTTGGAATTCTTCAGAAGCTGGATCTTGGGCTAGTTGCACCAAAGTGTCGTTCAGGATTCTTATTATTATGGACGCATCTCCTTGATCGGGAATTCTTGATAAAAATATTGCTTGTTTTTTAAATATTGAGTATATTAGGTTTGCTGAGGTTTGCGGTGTAATTTTTAGACTCTTAAGAAATCCTTCTGACCCAAGGCCTGCAACAGATACAATTAAATTCAAAAATTCATCTCCGTTTAAAGTGTTTACTAAATATTGATCTTGACATATGGCTCGCAATAAATCTAAAGGATTTTTTTGATTACCATCTTCTTCGTATAATAAATCGGTGAGATCAAAATCTAGGTTAGTCTGTCTTAAAATTTTGAGTAAAAAGTAAAAAGAGTTTGGAGAGGTGTATAAGGCAGCGTGCAGCATATTTCTTCCCAGCTCATCTTGAAGAAAAAGTATTTCAGGATCGCGCAAGCCTATTACATTTTCTATAGTTACAAGGTCCTGAGTTTCAATTGCTCTTATGAGTGCCTGATGTATTTTTTTGTTAGATTCTTGCCTTTCCCATTGAGCATGTTCTTTTGGGGTTACTTCTACTAGTTCGTCGTCACTATCACCTTCAAAACCTTCTAAGCTAAATCTGCTCATATAAATATTATTATAGTTTAATATATAATAATATTTTAAAGTATAAATTATTTATTAAGAATGATTATTTGCAAAGTTAGTTTTAGTGTGTATTGTTATGCTGCAGTTTCTTACAAAGGAAGATTGTCGTGCTTTTTCCATGGCTTGGAAACTTCTTTGTTTTTAAGAATGCGCAAAGCTTTGCAAAGTCTTTTTCTAGTATTTTGAGGTCTAATAACTTCATCAATAAATCCACGCGAAGCCGCAACAAAAGGTGAAGCGAATTTTTCGCGATATTCTTCAACTTTTTCAGCTTTTCTTTTTGGATCTTTTGATTCTTCTCTAAAGATGATTTCAACTGCGCCTTCTGGGCCCATTACGGCAATTTCAGCATTTGACCAGGCATAGTTTATGTCGCCTTTTAAGTGTTTTGAGTTCATCACGATATATGCTCCGCCGTAGGCTTTTCTAGTTATAACGGTGATTTTTGGAACGGTGGCTTCGCCGTAAGCATAAAGTAATTTTGCACCATGTTTGATAATTCCGTCATGTTCTTGATTAGTTCCAGGCAAGAATCCGGGTACATCAACGAAGGTGATGATTGGAATGTTAAAAGCATCGCAAAATCTGATGAAACGAGCAGCTTTTTCGCTGGCTTTGATGTCTAAACAGCCGGCTAGGTTCATTGGTTGATTGGCTACAACGCCGATTGTTTGGCCTTCCAGTCTTCCAAATCCGGTAATAATATTATTGGCGTAATTTTCCTGAATTTCCATAAAATCATTTTCATCCAAGATTTTTTCAACTAATTCTTTGATGTTATATGGCTGGTTTGGATTTTCCGGAATTAGTGTATTTAAAGCAACATCAACCCTATCAGAATCATCATCAACCGAGATTTTAGGGGTTTCTTCCAAGTTAGATAACGGCAAGAAATTGATCAATCTTCTAGTTTGTAAAAGCGCATCAATATCATTAGCAAAAGCTAGATGAGCAACGCCGCTTTTGGTAGAGTGTACGGAGGCTCCGCCGAGTTCTTCTTGAGTTACAGTCTCATGAGTTACGGTTTTGACGACATCTGGACCGGTTACAAACATGTAGGATGAGTTTTCAACCATGATGGTAAAATCAGTTAGGGCAGGTGAGTAAACCGCGCCACCAGCGCAAGGGCCCATGATCAAGGAAATTTGCGGAATAACACCACTAGCATCAATGTTGCGCTGGAAAATTTCACCATAACCACCAAGCGAGTCGACTCCTTCTTGGATTCTGGCTCCTCCAGAGTCATTAATACCAATAACAGGGGCTTTAACTTGAATTGCTTTATCTAAAACATGGCAGATTTTTCTGGCATGAGCCTCTCCTAATGAGCCGCCCATCACAGTGAAGTCTTGGCTGTAGACAAATACCAATCTTCCGTTGATGGTTCCTTGACCAGTAACCACACCGTCACCGGGGTGTCTCTTATCTTCAAGTCCAAAGTCCGAGCATCTATGCTCAACATAAAGTCCATATTCTTCGAATGAATCCGGGTCAAGAAGCACTTCGATTCTTTCTCGGGCAGTTAATTTACCCTTTGAATGTTGAATGTCAATTCTTTTTTGACCACCACCAAGTCTGGCTTCTTCGCGCTTTGCATTTAGCTTGATAATATTTGGAGATCTCATATTTAAAAATTTAATTATTTTTCCAGTGCAATAACAGTTTCACCACCAATTGTAGTTTGACCTACCAAAACTTTAATTTTGAAGCTTTCTGGAAGGTAAATATCAGCTCTACTTCCAAATCTGATGATGCCGTATCTTTCGCCGGTTTTTAATACTTGACCTTCTTTTAAGTCGGAAACGATTCTTCTTGCGACTAGTCCTGCGACTTGTGCGAAAGCAATTTTGTGACCTTGATGAGTTTCAAGAACGGCTAGACTTCTTTCGTTTTTAATACTTGCATCGTCAAGATTTGCCGAGAGGAATTTGCCTTTTGAGTATTCTACTTTGGTAATTTTACCAGATATTGGAACTCTGTTGACATGGACATTAAATACATTTAAGAAGATACTTATTTTGTTGACTTTACCTTCAATCTCAGCCTCAGACGGGGCTTCGATGCCGTATTCAACTCTAGTAACCACACCGTCAGCTGGACTAACTAAGACATCCTCTTCGACAGGGATAGTTCTTTCTGGGTCTCTAAAGAAAAAGATACACCATGCAGTTAGAACAATACCGGCTATACCAAGGACGTCGCTAAATAGTAGAAGAGCGATAGTTGATATGGCAAAGATTAGGATAAATTTATAACCTTCTCTATGGATTGGAAAAGTTACCATTTTTATAACATCGATAAAATTATTCATAAATTTTTTATTTTTTATTAATCATTGATAACATTTTCCTGAAAAATATTCAATTTGTAAAGAGTTTTTTTTAACTTTCGTTGAATTTTTTCCATATTTTGTCAAATTCCTTGGTTGAAACCTCTTTTTTATCAAGATTTACCTTGCTAATTATAAAATCGATGGTTTTTTCTTCGATTAAGCTACCGCGAAGCTGCCCAATAGCTTCTGGATTTTTTTGATAATATTCAATAATAGCTTTTTCTTGACCAGGATATTGCTGCATTACTTTTTGTAATTCTTTGTCGATATCTGCGCTTGTTGGCTCGATTTTATTTTGATTAGCAATTTCATTTAAAATAATGCCGCAACGAATCATCCTTGAGGCATCTTTTCTTTTTTCTTCCTTGGCTTTGTTTTTTTCCTTGTCATTTTTAAATTTGTCAGGATTGGTTTTTAGCTCAGCCTCAGTCTCAGCCCATAGCTTCTTAAGCTGTTCTTCGACCAACCCTTCTGGCAAGTCAAAATCATGTTTTTTGTTTAAATAATCAAACAAATCTTTTTTAAACATTTCGCGACTTAAGTGGTTGTAATTATCAGCGATTTGCTTTGAAGTTGCCTCTTTAAGTTTTTCTTGACTTTCAATGCCGAAATTATTTTTAATGAATTCATCAGTAATTTCAGGAAGTTCTCCAGTTAAGACTTTATTGACCTTCACTTTAAATTCAGCTTTTTTACCAGCTAATTTTTCAGAGTGATATTCTTTAGGGAATTTGACTTTAACTTTAACTTCGTCGCCAGCTTTTTTGCCAACAAGTTGCTCTTCGAAATTGTCGATGAAGCTTTTACTTCCGAGCTCTAACTGATATCCTTGAGCGGTTCCGCCTTCAAATTTTTCACCGTCAACACTTCCTTCGTAATCAATATCAACAGAGTCACCAAGCTTTGCTTTGTAGGAATCTTCTTGCTTTTCCCATTTTTTAAAATATTTAAAGAGCTTTTCCATTCCTTCTTTAATATCTTCGTTGGAAGTTTTGACTTCTTTTTTAGATAGCTTTATTTTCTCAAGCTCGATCTGTGGCACTTCTGGAAAGATTTCAAAACTCGCAGAAATTTCCAAATCCTTTCCTTTTTCAAAAGTTTTAACATCGATTTTTGGCTGAACTGCAATTTTCAAATCGTGATCTTTGACGATTTTTTTGATTTGTTCAGAGACAATTTTGTCTGATTCTTCGGCCATGATTGATTGACCATATTTTTCTAAAACGACTTTTGCAGGAACTTGACCCTTTCTAAAGCCTTTTAAATTGATGGTTTTTCCAACTTGTGCAGCAGAATCATTAACTTTTTTCTCAACAACAGAGCTAGGAATAGTAATTTCAAATTCCTTTTTTAGTTTCTCTTCATTGGTTAATTTTACTTGAATTTCCATTTTTTCTTTAATTATAATTTAGTACAAATAGTTGTTCTATTATATAATGTTTTGATTTAAATTTCAACCCCGAGGTTAAATAAATTTTTGTTTTGAAAATTCAAATTAGATATGGTGCGGTGTTAATTTGATGGATCTAGAGGATTGCCAAAGTTGCTAAAGCTCCCTCGTAGTGACAGGAGTTTTAGATCGTGTAAAAAGGTGGTGCGGATAGAGGGAGTCGAACCCCCACGCCTTGCGGCACTAGATCCTAAGTCTAGCGCGTCTACCAGTTCCGCCATATCCGCAAAAAAAATTGTTTGTAAATCTTCGACTTTCTTTGATATTTTTGTTATTTTGAATTCCTGCAACGCTCACGTACTTTATGTACGCTCAAGCGTTTTGAAATTAAAGAATAAAAAAATCTCTAAAGAAACTCTCGATTTAAAATCAATTTTTGCCAAAACGAGTTTGGCTTTAAAAATTACACTCTATAAGTAGTTATTTCTTTGATATTTTTGTTATTTTGAATTCCTGCAACGCTCACGTACTTTATGTACGCTCAAGCGTTTTGAAATTAAAGAATAAAAAAATCTCTAAAGAAACTCTCGATTTAAAATCAATTTTTGCCAAAACGAGTTTGGCTTTAAAAATTATAAGTAAATAATTATGCTTCTGGTTTTACTTCGATGTAAGTTCTGTCTTTGTAGCCAGATTTAACGAAGTTAACGATACCGCTAATTTTGGCAAAAATAGTGTGATCTTTTCCCATGCCAGTATTTTCGCCTGGGTGCCATTTAGTACCTCTTTGACGAGCGATTATTTCTCCAGCTTTAACGAATTGACTTCCGTATCTTTTAATGCCGAGTCTCTTACTTTCCGAGTCGCGACCGTTCTTCGAGCTTCCACCTGCTTTCTTAGTAGCCATAGTTTTGCTATTTTTAATTAAGAATTACTCAAATAAATGAATTAATTCCATAAATAATGGTCAATTTTGACCGATCCAAATAAATTACGCCTTGATAGACAGAATTTTAATTTCAGTTTTTTCTTGACGATGACCTCTTTTTCTACGAGAGTTTTGTCTGCGTCTTTTTTTAAGAATCAGAACCTTTTTATCTCTAAAGTTTTTAATAACTTCAGCCTCAACCTTAGCACCTTCAACTGTTGGTTGACCGATTACTGAAGATTCGTCATCTTTTTTAACGCACAATACTCTATCAAAAGTGATTTTGCTACCAACTTCTTTATTTAAGTTATCAACAACAAGTGTTTGATCTTTAGTAACATTATATTGTTTTGTGCCAATTTCTAATACTGCTAACATTTTACTTCATTAATTAATGGTTTTAGCTATTTATGTCTATTTTTGTCACTTATATACGGACTTTTAAGACTTTTAATACTTAGCTATATTACATAGATCTTAATATTTTAAAGCTAAAAAAGATAAATGTCAAGTATTTACTTGATATTTTGTGAAAAGTAATTAGCATATTATTATAGGAATAGTTACTTTAATTTGATAAATATCTATGAATTGTAAGAAAATCAGGCTATTTTCGGTGTTTTTGCTGCTTTTTGGGCTGTTTATGGTCGTAAATCGCGGTGCTTTTGCTAATTTGAATGAGTATTCTGTTGCTGGTGTGGAGGTTGGTGCAGAGTCGACCAGTCCTGCTAGAGCTAGGGTTAAGGCTTTTGATAAGGCGAGGAGAATTGCTCTAAAGCAGCTTTTTGAGAGGCTTAAGGTGAATATTGATGTTGAAAATGTGGAAAATGGTGATATTTCTGACATGGTTGCTGAGCAGAGGGTTTCAAAAGAGACGATTTCAGGAAATAGCTATTTTGCTAGTTTGGACATAGTTTTTTCTGAGGATTTCATAAAAAGGTACTTAAAAAGTCGAAATAGGGATCTTGAGGATGAAAAAAAGGCGAAGGAGCTTAAATTTTTGGTGATTCCGGTGCTTATGGAGGGTGGTAAGGTGATAGTCTGGGAGGGTGATAATTTGTGGCGCTCAAGCTTGAAAAAGGCTATTAAGGACGAAGGGGCGAAGAATTTTGAGGTTATTGAGGGGGATATTTTTAATTTGTCGGTGATTAATGCAAATAATGTTTTGCGTCTTGAGCCTGTGCTTATTAAGGAACTTTTTACGAAATATGGGGTTGATTTTATTTATATTGCGTTTTTTTCGTATAGCGATCAAGATTCTAAGGCGAAATTGGCGATTAATGGTTTTGCTAAAAGGGATCGATTTCAATATAGGTTGAGTTTTAAAAATTCAGAGAGACTCTTGCCATCTGATGTAAAAAGCCAGGTTGCTTCGAAATTGATTGAATATTTGTCGACAAATAGTCTTGCTCGGGCTGAAGAGGTTAGCGAAGGCGCAGAGGATGTGGTGAGACTTGAGATTCCAGTTAGAAGGTTATCGCAGTGGATCTATATTCAATCAAAGCTAAAAAGTAGTGATTTTATAACTAGTTTTGATGTGAAATCCGTATCCAAGGATTTCATAAAAGTTGACATAAAGTGTAAAGATTCTTTAGATATAGTAAGAAATTTTGCGAAAGAGGGGTTTGACTTGACTTATCGTTCGCAAGATGTATATTTAATGACAGTACGCTAGTAGGCTTTGAAATTTTGTCACTAGATCATCAATTGGGCTCGACCAGGTAGTTATCTACATGGATCTGATCCAATTAATAACCTAGTAAAAAAATTTCTTCGCCTAGGCTTTGAAATTTTGTCACTAGATTTGCCAATTGAGCTCGAACAGGTAGTTATCTACATGGATCTGGTTTAATTAACAATTTAGGATTAATTTAAAATTATTATGAAAACAGAAATTAGGGTAATTTTTTCATTATTATTATTATTTTTGTTGGGAATTACGATATATAAGGTGAGTTTTATAATAGCGCCTTTTGCGATTGCGCTTATTTTGTCTTATTTTTTACATCCAGCAATTTCATATTTTGAAGAAAGGGGTGTTGCAAGATTTGTGGCGGTGATATTTGTGATGGCTATATTTTTTGCATCTTTTATTTCTTTAATGATTTGGATGATTCCAATTTTATATGAGCAAATAGTGTTGCTGGTTAAGACTGTGCCATTTTATCTTAAGATTTATCATACGAATTTTTATCCAAAGTTGATGGAGGCTGCTGCTAGCTATTCATTGCCAATTGATTTGAAGGCTGATAATATTTTTGATCCTAAGATGGCGACTAGTTTTGTTAAGAGCCTGTCGTTGAAGATTTTTCATTCATCATCTTCGCTGATTAATTTTTTCTCATTTGTATTTATTGTGCCGATTTTGGTTTTTTATCTTTTAAAAGATTGGCGACCATTAAAGGAAGGGTTTTTTGCTAGCATTCCTAGTTCAGTTTACAAAAAAGTTTCGACTTTGTTAAAGGATATTGATCGGAGCTTGTCTGGTTATATGCGCGGCCAGGCGGTTGTTTGCCTCATAATGGCGGCGATTTATTCCATATTGTTTTTAGTGGTCGGACTTGACTTTTCCTTGTTAATAGGGACCTTGACTGGTATTTTTACTTTTATTCCTTATATTGGTGCTTTGACGGGGTTTGTGGCTGCTGTTGCGATAGCATTATTTCAGTGGGGTTTTAGTGTAGTGGATATTTCACTGGTTGTTGGAGCTTTTTTCATTGGTCAGTTTATAGAATCGAATTTTTTAACCCCTAGATTGATTGGCGACAGGGTGGGGCTTCATCCGGTTTGGATTATTTTTGGAATTTTTGCTTTTGGAGCTTTGTTTGGTTTTGTTGGAGTTTTATTGGCAACGCCTCTTACTGCTGTAGTTGGCGTTTTAATAAAAGATTTGGCTTTGGAATATAAAAAAAGATATATTAAGAAATGAGTGACTTAGCTTTAGAAATTAAAAAATTGGCGGATAAATATCGTAATTCCAAGAAGACAGGCTTGCTTGATGTTGATGATTTTGGTCACGATGATGTAAGTGAAGTTAATTTGTCGACGGTTTCTAACGATGATTCTACGGATGATTTTAATAGTGACAGGTTGGATTTTTTAGAGCAAGAAGTTGACGACTTATCGGATCTTGATGTTTTGGAAGAGGAGATAGAGTCGAACGAAGGAGGTGCTTTAACGAAAGAGCCTGTTGCTGATTCTATTTTTGAAATTGCGCAGAATGATTCTTCTGAAGATGTAGTTGATGATGAGCAAAAAGAGATCCAAATTGCTGATTTTATTAACCCATCTACAGATGTTGTAAAAAATTCTGATTATGATGGTGTTGATGTTGGCGAAAATAGTGAAGAGATTATCGAAGGCAATAGAGGTGCGGTAAGCGAAAGTTTGCGGCTTATATCTCGTAATTTGCGTGATTTAAAAGCGTTGTTAAGAGGCTAAACTTTTAGAAAAATGAAAAAATACGATAAAAATAATATATTTGCAAAAATAATTCGCGGTGAAGTGCCAGCCACCAAAGTTTATGAGGATGATGATGTGTTGGCATTTAACGATTTGTCTCATTTGGCTCCGGTGCATGTTTTGGTGATTCCGAAAGGTGATTATGTGGATTTTGAGGATTTTGTGGCTAATGAATCTGGTGATAAGGTTGCGAATTTTTTTCAAAAAGTGGCTGATGTAGCTAAAAAGCTTGACTTAAGTGCTACAGGTTATAGAATAATAAGTAACAAGGGTGGGGATGCTAGTCAATCAGTGCCTCATTTTCATGTACATTTGCTTGGTAAAAAGAAGTTGGGGCCGCTTATTGTCGGCGATAAAAGTCATTAATTTTGGAGGAATATGGTAAAAGAAATGAAAGAGTCAACAAAAGTAGTCCATGCCGGTCGAGATCCTAAGGAGCAAGGCTGGATGGTGAATCCGCCGATTTATCAGACTTCGACGATTGTTTTTCCAAAGCTTAAAGACTTGCTTTATGCAGAGCGTGGTTACTCAAACAATGATTTGGTAGAGCCGTATGAGCTTAAATATGGGCGCTATGGGACGCAGACGAATTTTTCTTTGGAGCAGGCTGTGGCCGATCTGGAGAATGGCTTTAATTGCTTTGTGACTGCTTCTGGTGCGGCTGCGATTAATACTGCTTTGATTGCATTTTTAAGTAAAGGTGATCATTTGTTGATGGTTGATAATGTTTATTCGCCAAGTCGTGGTTTCTGCGATAAATTTTTGAAGAAATTTGGTATTGAGACTACTTATTATGATCCGGCGATTGGTGCTGGGATTTCGAAATTGATCAAAAAAAATACCAAGGTTATTTTTATGGAAAGTCCTGGTTCGCTTAGTTTTGAGATGCAGGATGTGGACGCGATTGTGGCTGTTGCAAAAAAGAAAAAAATTGTGACTATTTTGGATAATTCATGGGGAAGTGGAATTTATTACAAGCCTCTTGATCATGGTGTGGATGTGTCTGTAATGGCTTTGACGAAATATATTAATGGTCATAGTGATGTTATGATGGGCGCAATTACAATACAAGAAGAGCATTTTCGCATAATGTATGAGGCGTTTCGCTATATGGCTGCGACTGCGGCACCGTTTTCTGCTTATATGGTGCAAAGAGGGCTTAGGACTACGAAAATTCGTATGGATCATTGCTTTAAGTCTGCGCTTGAGATGGCGAAGTGGCTTGAGCGCCGCGAAGA
>JAYPPA010000015.1:0-50727 GCA_038131245.1 Rickettsia sp.
GTTTATTGCGAAGGACTTTGCCTCCCTAATTCCTTATTACCTGCAAGTTGCTCAGCACTTGGTGATTCAGGTCTTGACGATGGCTCGCTTGATTGCCCTTGATTAGATTCATCATCGGAGAAATCCGCAAGGTCAGAATCGCTACCAAAGCCATGCGCCATTTCATCATCTGACCAATCTTCGTTAGATTGCTGTTTCCACTTTTCTTCTTCTAGTTGGCGTTTGTCTTCTTGAGCCTGATAAAATGCTTGAATTTCGGCCATTTCTTCGTCAGTTGTTTTTGATGCGCTGACAGTTCTTACTTCTGGTTTAGCAGGTGAAGAAGGTGAATCTTCAACTGTATTTTCAGCTCCATCTAAGGCTATTTGTTGTTTTTCTTGAGTCGTTAAGTCCAAGTCTTCCATATCAGTCATTAATTGGTGATATTTTGCTTGTTGATTTGGTGTTAGTGCTTCTATTTTTGAATTCAACTCTATTTCGCGCAGTTTTTTTTCTAACTGTATTGCTGATAGTTTGTGCTCCGGGGGTGCGTAGATACTTGTTACATTAGTGAGGCTTTCTGGCACTGGTTCATCTTCTGAAATGTTGGGAGATTCTTCCTTGGAAGATCCTGATCCAAAAACTCCATCTCTCTTCATTTTTTCTTCTTCTATTTTCCTTAATGCATTTCTTTTTTTTGCTTCTTCTGCGGCTTGTTTTGCATCTTTTGAAGAGTGACTTGCTGCTGGATGTGCAATTTCCAGTGGAGCCATTCCTTTCATGGATTCAGCTATAGCCCTTCTTAAGGCCTCTTCTTCTGAAAGATGGGACGCTTGTATATCTGTTCTTTCATGTTGAAATGGAGATGGTGCGTGGGGTCTTTCCCATTCTGGTGAATCTGAGATTCTACCTGGCAACCCCGGCTCATCTTCAATAAGTTCAGGGTTTAAAATTCTTTCGGCTGCTGTAATTATGTGATTTAAAGCTTCGATTTCTGCAGTTATTGCCCTGAGATCTTGATCTAGCGCTAAGATTGATTTTTGGTCTTCTATAAGGCGAGGGTTTTCTAAAGAAACTCCTTGATTAATTGCCCCGTTAACTCTTTTTTGCATTTCTTCTAAATCTTGACTCATAGCGGCTTGTATTTTTTTTGCCTTCTCTAGGTCTGTACTGGCCTCAGCAATCTGCCTTTGCGCTTCTAATATTTCTTCTTCGGTTGGTGGAGGGGCCTCTACTACGGCTGGTCGAGGAGGTTCTTGCCCTTGATAACCTGATATTTCAAAATTTTCAGGTAATTTTACTCCGCTATATCCAGGTGAATTATCGAAAAGTAGTGCAGTTCTTAATTCCATTCTTGTGAAATGCGTTGTTACTATTTCGCCATTTATATTTTCCGTGACGGTTGCGATCAAATCGGTATCATTGATATATGGACTTCTGTAATCTGCAAGAATTTGTTCAGCTATTTGAACTTGACTAGCTCGTTCTTCTAGTCTTTTTCGTTCGATTATTTGAAAATCTGCTTGTCGCTGTGCTCTTAAAGATTCTGCCCTGGCTTCTATTGCGCGTTGCTCTGCTGGGGTATTTGCTCTTATTTCAGGAAGGTGTGTTGCTCGCGGTAGAGGTTCTGGGATGCGAGTTAATGATAAGCCGCCTAGTCCTGTAATGGGATCATTCGCGTAATCTTCAAGTGCTTGTTTTAACAATCTTTTCCTTACTTCAGCCTCTTGTTCTTGAGAAGTTGGTTGAGGTGGAGGAGTTGTAGATTGAGATCTTGAGCCAGGGTGAGATGATGGAGTTGGCGATGGGGTTTTTGAACCTGGCTTGCTCATTTTTTTTTAAAAATTTAAATTAATAAATTTACAGTAGACTTATACATTTATAATGCTGTAAAAACAACTTGTCAAGAAAAATGTGATTTTTTTTCAATACAGTGTAGCGGTTTTTATTAAAAATTTTCTTGAAATTTTTAACTTGACATCGTATGATATAATTAGGGGTGTTTTTTATCTCAAAATTTAGATATTTTGATTTTACAGTATAGATGGTATTATTTTGCAGATAGCGCTTAATTATAAGAAGCATTTAGGCAATGTTGAACTAATATTTTTTAAGAAATATTAGTTAAATAAGAAGTCAAAGAATCCTTGGTCGCCCATGGCTTTGCCCTGTCTTCTTGGGTCAGCGCCACCTTCTAGTTTACCATCTTTATTTTTAGCAACGCCATTTATGCCACTGACGATGTCGGTGATTTCAACTTTGTGTCCAAATGATTCGAGGGCGGCTCTTATTTTGATGATTTTTCTATTTGATTCAAGTTCAACCTTGTCGTTTAAGACTATGAAATTCGGAGCCGAGATTGCTTGCTGGATATCGTAATCAAAGTCGAGATTTAAGATGATGGTTTTGACTAGGAATTGGATGATTCTAGGTCCTCCTGGAGATCCAAGACTCATGATTAATTGATCATTTTCGTCGAAAATTAAAGTTGGACTCATAGAGCTTCTTGGTATTTTGTAGGGAGCGACTCTGTTGGCGACCAACTTGTCGTTGATTTTTGGCTTAAATGAAAAGTCGGTCATTTGGTTGTTGAGCATAAATCCGCGGACAGAAATTCCAGAGCCAAAGAAGTATTCGATTGAGCTTGTGAGGGCGACAGAATTGCCTTGTGCGTCGATTACTGAAATGTGAGTTGTGGAAGGTGGTTCGTGAGCTGTTTTGTCGAAGGTTAAATTTTGCGCGGATAGTGTATATTCTTGGAAATTTCCAGGTTTGACATTTTTTGCAGCTTTATTTAAGTCAATTAATTTTGCGCGACTTTTTAGGTAATTTTTGTCGAGCATTTGATTGATTGGGATGTTTTTGCTGTCTGCTATATATTCATTACGATCAGCGTAGGCGAGTTTTGTTGCTTCTATGATTAAGTGGATGGTTCTAGGATTATTTAGATCCATTTGCTTTAGATCGAAATTTTCCAGGATTGACAGAATTTGCAAAAGAGTGACGCCGCCAGAGCTTGGTGGGGGCATTGAGCAGATTTTGTATTTTTTGCGGTAGGTGCTGCAGATTAATTTTCCGGTGGTTGATTGGTAATCTTTTAGGTCTGAAATTGAGAGTAATCCCGGGTTTAAGGGAGAATTTTGAACGGCGTAGACTATGTCTTTTGCGATATCGCCTTGGTAAAATGGCTCTATTCCTTGCTCGGCGATAATTTCTAAAGTGTCAGCCATTTCTGGGTTGGTTATTACTTGTCCTGTTATTTTAGGGGTATTGTCTTCTTTTAGGTATAGGAATTTTGATTGTTTGAATTCTTTTAGGTAGTCTACTTTGTAGGCTAGCAAGTTGGTTCTTTCGTCTATTTCAAAGCCTTGTCTGGCGATTTTGATGGCAGAGTCAAAAAGCTCGGACCAAGGAAGTTTGCCATATTTGCTGTGGGCTTGCTTTAGAATCATTAGTAGGCCGGGGGCTGCGACTGACATGCCGCCTTTTACTGCGTCTTCGAATTTTTTTGGATCGCCATTTTCGTCTAAGAACATTGTGTCGTAGGCTTTGCCTGGGGCTCTTTCGCGTCCATTAAAATAGGTAGTTTCTTTGGTTTTTGCGTTGTAAAATAGCAAAAAGCCTCCGCCGCCGATTCCTGAAGAGTGAGGTTCTACGACGTTAAGGACGAGTTGTGCGGCTATGGCGGCGTCAATTGCGTTTCCGCCGTTTTCTAGGATTTCTTTTCCGGCTTGGCTGGCTCTTTGGTCAGCTGTGGAGATCATGTAATCGTTGCTTTGTACGAATGTGGTGCTTTTAAAGCCTGAGGAAGGTTCTCCGATCCAAATATCATTGGCGTCAGCGTGTGATTTTACAGGGATTAAAAGCAGCAACAAAGTTGCTAAGATTTTATTGATTTTCATTGTTTATTTCTTTATAAAGCTTTGGATAGTTAATAATATTTTCTTTACTTATATTTATATTAAAAATTGCGGTAAAAATAATAATGAGTAAGGGTCCAGCAAAAATTGATGCGTGAAATAGGTTTTTATTGGGCGTTAGATTTGGATCTTCGCCGATATTGAGAAGTTGGTGCTTTTTATTTTGGGTGTTTGACTCAATATTTAGATCTTGGAGTTTTTGATTGATGATGTTGCTGTCGATCATTAATATTTTTGCGTAAGATAGAATAAGTCCTGTCAAATAGAGATTTTTATTTATTAAGTGCCAGTTTTCTTCTTCTAAATATCTAATTATGTCGCTTTTAATGTTGAGCTTTTTGGATATAGAGTCGATGTCGAGCTTTAGTTTTTCTCTATTTTGCTTTAGCGTTGCGCCAATTGTTTGTTTTTTATTTTTTTTACTCATTGATTACCTTTAATAGATTTATTATTCCATTTAAATTATTTTGAGCAAGTTTTTCACAATTTTGCGATATTCTTAGTAGTTTTTTATCTTTTGAAAGTATATCATCTAGAGCTGCAGATATTTTTTTGATCGTAAAATCTTTTTCTTTAATAAGAATTGCTGCATCATTTTTAGCAAAAATTTTAGCATTTTCTAACTGATGATCATCGGCAGATTTAGCAAATGGAACCAAAATCATTGGTTTCTTTGCGGCTAAGAATTCGTGGATAGAGGTGGATCCTGCTCTTGAAATTATTAAATGAGCTTTGTCGATCATTGAATCCATATCCTGAAAGAAGGTGTCTATTTCGATATTTAAATTGAATTTTTCATAGATTTGAAATGTTTCTGTCGATAGATCTTCGCGGCATTGTTGGTATATTTGGATGTTGTTTTTAAATTCTTCATTTAGGTTGAAAAATGCTTTAGGTAGTATTTTGCTAAATATTTCTGCTCCGCCAGAGCCGCCAATTACCAAAATATTGAGCATTTCTTTTTCTTGGACTGGTTTTGAAATTTCATCAAATTCTGAAGCTAAGATAAGGCCTTGATAGCCCATGGTTTTTCTTATTTTTGGTTTGATTTTTTGGGGTAACTTATATTCTTTTTTGCTTAGATCTAATATTTCTTTTCGAATAAAGGTGCCGCTGTGAATTATTTTACCCTGGTATTTATCATCGATGCGCTGGGTATTTTCAAAAGTTGTGGCTATTTTGTAGCAAAATTTAACAAAAATTCGGTTTACTTTGCCTAAAACTGCATTTTGTTCGTGTAGGATGACTTTTTTTCTTAAAATTGTGGCTGCGACTAGGGTGGGAAAGGTTGCATAGCCGCCAAAGGTGATGATAAAATTTGGTCTATAAATTATGATTTTAAGTAAAGATTGGATGACTCCAATTGAGATTTTAAAGGGAAAAAGGAGTTTTTTTAGCTTATTTTTAGGAATTTGGGCTGATAAAATCTTTGAAAATGGTGATTTTAAGCGACTTTTAGTGTATTTTACGGTGTTTTTGTCGCCAAAAACTCTTATTTTATGTTTTTTTGATAGTTCTTCGGCTAGCGCTATTGCTGGGAATATGTGACCACCAGTTCCACCTGTAACTATTAATATCCTTTTCATTTCTGTTGATTTTCGCAAAATTTCCTTGAATTATGGGTTTTTATGTGATATAATGGTATTTTAAGATTATATTAAACTATTTTTACTTAACTATCAATGCCTAATTTTATAGATTTAGATAAAATTGAATCGACAGACCTGAGGGGGATTCTTGATGCTGCGTGTAAATTGAAAAGCGAGGTTAATTCTCAAATTTTTCATGAAAAGCTTAAAAATAAGTCTTTGGCGATGGTTTTTGAGAAAAGCTCGACTAGAACGAGAATTTCTTTTGAGGTTGGCATGAATCAGCTTGGTGGAAGGGCGATTGTGATGAATGCGGCTGATACTCAGATTGGCAAGGGCGAGCCGATTAGCGACACGGCGAAGGTCTTTTCTAGATATGTTGATGTGGCGATGCTTAGGGTGAATTCTCATGATACGATTGTTGAGTTTGCTGAGCAAGGGAGTATTCCGGTGATTAATGCTTTGTCGGATTTTTCACATCCTTGTCAGATTTTGGCGAGCATTATGGCTATTGAAGAGAGAATTGGCAACACTAAAGGGAAGGTTTTGACTTGGTTTGGTGATGCTAATAATGTTTTGAATTCCTATATTCATGGGGCTTTGAAATTTGGTTACGAACTTAGAATTGCAATTCCTTTTGGTTATAATTTTTGCGACGGCGAGATTGAAAAAGCGGCTAAGGCTGGGGCTAATATTAAGTTATATTGTGAAGAGGCTCAGTTAGGTGATGTTAAGGCTGGTCTTGAAATTAGTGGCGGCGTTGTTGATGCTGCAAGGGGTGCGAATGTGTTAATTACCGATACTTGGATTTCCATGGGGCAAAATTCTGAAAAGGATCAGGGTAGGAGAACTGAGAAGCTTTCTGAATTGCAGCCTTATCAGGTAAATCAAGCTTTAGTGGATGTGGCTAAAGATGGTGTTATTTTTACTCACTGTTTGCCGGCTTACAGAGGTTACGAAGTTTCAGCAGATGTAATTGATGGTGATTCTTCGATTGTTTTTGATGAGGCAGAAAATAGGCTGCATGTCCAAAAAGCAGTCCTTTTATACTGTTTAAACTTATAAATTCTGCCTTCAGATCATCAATTTTTTTGAGAATCAGAATTTAATCTCTAGAATATTTACGATCTCATCCAAGTACAATTCATATAAAATATTTGCTAGGTGTTTTTTTTAAGGGGTGGTTTGGTGGTCTTTTTGAGAAGTGGTTGTTGCTTGTGGTTCTTTTGGAGCTGAAGATGGCTCTTGGGGCTCAAAAGTTGTGCCTGCAAAAAATCCTCCTGATTTATTTCCATGGGATCTTCTTTGGACTGCTGCTATTTCTTGCACTGAGGGTGTTGTGGAGATTGCGTTTCTACGATGAGGTTGGTGAGTTGGAATCATAGTTACCCTTCTTTCGGTGGGGGTTCTGGCCTTTCTAGGAATTTGCCTTCCATGTGCAATAAATCGGTCAAGACGATCTTCTGTGCTTAGTGGTTGAGGTGTTGTTGCAGCGGGGGCTGATGCTGGTTCTTCATGTGTCTTTGCAGGTGCTACTACTCCTCTTTTTGCCTTAACTTTTTCTGCAGATTTTTTGCATATTCCCGAGCAAGAATTTCCCATAATTTATTCTTTTGCGATTTTATCGAGTTTTTGTAACTTAGTTAGGAGCTTTTCAAGATTGTCGAGTCTAACCATGCAAGGTCCATCAGAAGGCGCATTGTCAGGATCTTGGTGGACTTCCATGAAGAGACCGGCAACGCCTACGGCGACGGCTGCGCTGGCTAATGTTTCGACGAATTCTCTTTGACCGCCACTTGCGCCGCCAAGTCCGCCAGGTTGTTGTACTGAGTGCGTCGCGTCAAATACTACTGGACAGCCGGTTTTTGCCATGATAGGGAGGCTTCGCATGTCGGAAACAAGGGTGTTGTAGCCAAAGCTGGCGCCTCTTTCAGTTAGGATTACATTTTTATTGCCAAAATGATCCATTTTTTTGACAATATTGTCAACATCCCAAGGAGCCAAGAATTGACCTTTTTTGATGTTAATGACTTTCCCAGTCTCAGCAGCGGCTTTTAGCAAGTCAGTTTGGCGGCATAAAAAGGCTGGGACTTGCAAAATATCAACATGAGGGGCAAGCATAGAGCATTGTTCAGCGCTATGGATGTCGGTTAAGACCGGTATTTGTAGCTCGCTTCTAACTTTAGCAAAAATTTCGAGTGATTTTTCAAGGCCAATACCTCTTCTGCCGCCTATGGATGAGCGATTTGCTTTATCAAAAGATGATTTGTAGATTAAATTGATACCAAGGCGATCGCAAATTCCTTTAATTTGGCTGGCCATCATTAACGAATGCTCTTCTGTTTCGATTTGGCATGGCCCAGCGATTAGCGTAAACGGTAGGTTATTGGCTATCTTTATATTACCTAATTCTATTATTCTCATGAATTTATTTATTTATTGCCATTTTTAAAAAAAAGTCTTACTATTATTATATCACATAATTGATATTAATTCAAGTATTTTTTTGACATGTTTTCAAAGCCCTTACATTTTATATTAGTTTACATTATGACAGTTGTAAATGTGACATTAGTTTTTTGTCCATTAGTGGCTGCGATTGTGCCTTTTGTTAATAGGAGGGGCTTGAGCTTTAGCATCTCGCAGTCAGTTTTTGATAATTTTATGACGGCATTTTATTTTTTAGTGTTTTTAGTAAGTGTTTGTATGCTACTTTATTTCTTTTTGGACTTAATTTTTGGGTTTTCGATCAGATCTTTGCTTAAAAAGAGTAAAAGATATGAAAAAATTAAAGAATATGCCTTTTTGAAGCAAATTTTTGAGCAAACAAAGCAGAGATTTGGTGAAAAATATGTGCAGCTTTATGTGAAGCAATCAGATGAGGTTAATGCTTTTGCGGTGGCTTCTTTTGGTAGGAGGGTGATTATTTTAAGTGATGGGCTTATTCAGGATTATTTGAGGAAGAGTAAGGATTCGCAGGAGTTTCTAACTTCGATTAGAAGCATTATGGGACATGAAATGTCGCATTTGGTGAATAAGGATTTTATGCCAAGCTACATGATTATTGCAAATCAGAGTGCGACTAATTTTGTGTCATTTTTTTTGAGGATAATTTTTACGGCGATGTCAAAAATTGTGCTATTTATTCCTTATGGAGGTCGGTTTCTGGCGCTTTTCATGAATGAGATTTATTCGATTTTGAATTTTATTTTGCGATTGTTTAATAAATATGCAATTAATGTGGTTTATGAATTTTTGCGAAAATGGATTTCTAGAAGCGTTGAATATCGTTGCGACCGCCAGGCTGGTCAGGCTTTTGGTGGGGCTTATATGGCTAAGGCTCTATCTTTTCTTGGGGAGTCTGGGTATTTAACGATTTTTGCGACTCATCCTTCGACGAAAAGTCGAATTAAAAAGGTACAAAATGTTAAAGTCAAAAATAGTACCGTAAGGCCCGGGTTAATAGAAAGCCTCAGTAATTATTTTGCGTTTTTGATGCTTTTTATAATTTGTTTATATTTTGCTAAACAAGCAGGGGTGGACATGATGATTAGGTATTATATAAGGCAGCATGAGCAAATTCATACCAAGCTTAAGTTTCTGTGGGAGCTTTTAAAGGGGATGATTTAAATTTTAGCTGAAAATGAGCTTTAATTTTGTTGAAGGTAAAAAAATATGAAAGAAAATTTTAAAAATTTGGCGGAGCTGGCTTTTTGGTCTGCAAAGCAGTTTGATAATAAAGAGGCGTTAAATTATAAGAAAAACGGCCAGTGGCAAAGTTTTTCGAATTATGATTTTTTGCGAAAAGCGATTTATTTTGCTTTGGCTTTGAAAGAAAATGGCTTTAAGCCAGGTTCGAGGTTGGCGGTATATGCTTATCAAAATCCGATTTGGTTGATTGCGGATTTTGGAGCAATTTTGGCGGGCGGTGTTAGTGTGCCGATTTTTCACAATGTCTCTAAGGAAAATTTGCTTTTTCAACTTAAGGATGCGGGAGTTGATACTGTTTTTGCTGATTTTAATCCTGATTTTTATGAGAAAAATTATTTTCATAAGGATAAGGTTCTGGCTAGCGAGTTGCCAAGGTCGGTGAAAAATGTCATTTGCTTTGATTTTGATATTAAAGACTCGAAGTTAAATATTTTTGATTTTGAGGCTTTTTTGCAAACAGGTAAACAATCTTTGGCGGATAAGGGGATTGTTGATCTTAAGGAGTTGCTTAACGAAGATTTGAAGGTTATTTTCAAGAAAATTGGGCTATCAAGTGCGAAAAAGCAGGATTTGGCGACGATTGTTTACACTTCTGGAAGTACTGGAAGGCCAAAAGGGGTGGAGCTTAGCCATGAGAATTTGACGAGTCAAGTTATCGGTGCGGGTAAGTGTTTTGATTTTGACGAGGGGCAGGTTGTGCTGTCATTTTTGCCGCTGGCGCATATTTTTGAGCGCATGGTGATGATGCTTTATATTTCAAAAGGTGTGTCGGTGTATTTTGTTGATGATGTCAATAATTTAGGGGTTTTTCTAAAGGAGATTAGGCCTACTGCGATGACGGTTGTGCCTAGGATGCTTGAGAAGGTTTTTGCTAAGATCAAAAGCAATGTGCAAAGCGCTAGTTTTTTGAAAAAGAAATTGGCTTTGGCTGCTATGAATAGAGCTTTGTCAAAGGATGTTGAAGAGCAAGGTGGCTTGCTGGATTCGATTTTCGATTGTTTGGTTTACAAAAAATATCGAGATGCTCTTGGTGGTAAGATGGAGATGATGATTTGTGGCGGGGCTGCTTTATCTGGTGAAATGGAGCGGTTTTTTCGAAATATCGGCGTGAATTTATATTGTGGATATGGACTTACTGAAACATCGCCGGTTTTGGCTGTGAATTATAAGGGAAATTGCAAGTTTGGAACTGTTGGTAAGATTTTTGAAGGAGTTGAGCTTAAAGTTGCTGAAGATGGAGAGCTTTTGGCGCGAGGTAAAAATATTATGCTTGGCTATCATAATCAAAAAACCAAGACAAAAGAGGTGATGGATGGTGATTGGTTTAAGACTGGTGATTTGGCAAAGATTGATGAGGATGGTTTTGTGGTTATTACTGGGCGCAAAAAAGAGTTATTTAAGACTTCGAATGGTAAATATGTAAGACCGATTCCTATTGAGCAACGATTGGTTCAGGATTTGGGATTTTTGGTTGGGGCTTTGATTATTGCTGAAGGAAGAAATTTTGTTTCGGCGATTTTATTTCCTGATTTTGAGTTGCTAAGGTCTTTACTTGTTCGACTTAAGTTTGCTGGTGATGAGGTTGAGTTTTTAGAGTCAAAGAATTTGCAGGATTTTGTTAAAGAAAAAATTGATGCGTTGAATCTTGAGCTTGATCGTAGTGAGCAGATTTTTAAGTTTGTGGTTATTAAGGAGCAGATCTCGATTGCAAGCGGCGACATTACGCCTTCGATGAAGCTTAAAAGGTCTAACTTGGAAGAAAAATACTACGATAAAATTGAAGAATTATATAAAAAGAAATAATTTAAATTTTTTCTTGCAATTTTTGATTTGACATCGTATGATATAATTGGGGGTTGTTTTTTGTCGATTTTTTATATCATTTTAAATTTTATAGATTTTATTTAAATTTAATTGATTTTAAGATTAATTTTCTTAAGGGGATTTCTCGGTTTCACCTTCGAAATGACATAGTGGTTTTTAAAATGACATAGTGGTTTTCGAGAAATGACATAGTGGTTTCTTTAAATCTTAAGTTATTTTCTTAAGGGGATTTCTCGGTTTCACCTTCGAAATGACATAGTGGTTTTTAAAATGACATAGTGGTTTTTGAAATGATATAGTATTTTAGAAATGAGGCGTAGTTTGGTCTTTATGGAAAAGAACCATGTTAAACATCAAAAATACTTTTCTTCTTCATTAAAATTAAGACTATACTTCCGTAAATAAATGAAGCTAAAGAGCCAATTAGTACGGCGATTTTGGTTTTGTCAAGCATCATATTGTTGTCAAAGGCTAGGTTACCAATGAAAAGGCTCATCGTAAAGCCGATCCCGGTAATGATGGAAACACCATAAAATTCGATTAGGCTACTGCCTTTTGGTAGGCTGCAAATTTTCATTTTGAAGGCAAGAAAGACGAATGAAAATACGCCCAGTTGCTTTCCAATGAATAAACCAAGAGCGGTTCCAAGTACTAAATTGTCAAGTAATATATCTGGCGTGAGGTTGATGATTCGTACTCCGGAATTGGCGAAAGCAAAAAGTGGTAAGATGAAGAATCCGATGTAAGGTGAGAGTTTTTTTGCTAGATCTTCAAGGAGGAATCTGTCCTTGGTTTTAAATGGGATGAACATTGCTAGGACTACTCCGGCGATACTTGGGTGAATTCCTGATTTGAAAACTAAAGTCCATAATAATAGGCCCAGGCCCATGTAAATATATAGGTTGCTTGATTTTTTGGTGCTTATCAAAAAAAGCGCGAATATTACAATGAATGAGTAAAGAAGATAGATGGCATTTAGGTTTGCTGTGTAGAAAAAGGCGATGATTGAGATGGCGATTAAATCATCAACGACGGCGAGGCTTATTAGGAAGACTTTGGTGGCGCTGGAGATTTTTTGGCCGAAGGCTTTGACTACTGCGTAAGCAAATGCAATGTCGGTTGCGGTCGGAATTGCAAAGCCGGCGAGGTTTGCTTCTTTTTGGTAGTTGAAATAGGCGAAAATTAGAGCTGGGACTATTACTCCGCCAATTCCTCCGATTACTGGTAGAAGTAGCCTGTCTTTTGAGGATAGTTCTCCGACTAGGACTTCTCTTTTTAATTCTAGACCGATAAGCAGGAAGAATATGGCCATTAAAAAGTCATCAATGATCAATTTGATTGAGAATTTTCCATCAAAGTCTATTCCCATTGATTGGAGGCTGATTTTTTTGGTGAAAAATTGGTGATATTGGGTGTGATAGATTGAATTTGCGACAATTAATCCTGCGATTGTGGCAATTAGTAGCAGTGCTTCAGAATTTCTTGAGAAATGAAAGACGTTTTTTATTGCTTTTTTTAGCATATTTTTGCTTCAATTAAATTTTAAAATCTTCACCAAGATAGACTCTTTTAACATCTTCGTTTGCTAAAATGTCTTTTTGAGATCCTGACATTAATATTTTTCCATCATAGACGATATAGGCTTTATCGACGATTGATAGGGTTTCGCGTACGCTGTGGTCGGTGATTAAGACGCCGATATTTTTCTTTTTTAGCTTGGTGATCATTTTTCTGATGTCGTTGACCGCGATTGGGTCTACGCCGGCAAATGGTTCATCAAGCAGTATGAATGATGGCTTTGTGGCTAGGGCGCGGGCGATTTCGACTCTTCTTCTTTCTCCGCCGGATAAAGATAGCGAGTGAGATTTTCTAATGTGGGTGATTGAGAATTCCTTGAGGAGTTCTTCTAGCCTTCCTTTTCTTTTGTGCTTGCTATGTTCAGTTATTTCAAGGATTGACATGATGTTGTCTTCGACATTCATGCCGCGAAATATTGATGATTCTTGAGGTAAGTAGCCGATGCCGAGCCTGGCTCTTTGGTAGACTGGCATGTTGCTAATGTCGAGAGAATCGATGGCAATTGATCCGGAAGTTGCGCGGATTAGTCCAACAATCATGTAAAAGCTGGTGGTTTTTCCGGCTCCGTTTGGGCCTAATAATCCGACCACTTCGCCTTGCTTTATGGATAGGGAAATGTCTTTTACTGCGACTTTTTTACCGTATCTTTTGTGTAAATTGTTGGCGGTTAATGTTGATTTCATTTTTTTCTATTTTCTTTAGCCTGTTTATTATCAATTGTAATAATGACTCTTTTATCTTGTTTAGAGTCTATTTTAGTATCTTTTTCAGTTGCAAATTCGCCTTTTTTAGTTAATAAATTATATATAAATTTATTTCCAACGCCTATTGAGTCGCCATTATTTACAATTACATCTTTTTCAAGAATAAAAATCGACTCACTAGGATTATAATATCCTAATTCTGCAGTTGCAACAAAATCTGTAGCAAAAATTTTAACATCTCCATATGAGTTGATGGTGTCGATTTCGTTTTTGTTGGAATTTGGTAGTTTTTTGTAAAATAGGATGACTTTTTGTGCCGTCATGATGTCTGGGCCATTTTTTATCACGACATTATCAATAAAATCGATGGTTTGCGATTTTTGCTTGATGTCAATTAACTTTGATGTTATTGTAGTATTGTATTTTTTAGCATTTTGTGAAAAATTTTGCGAAAATGCGTTTTGACAATTAAGCAGGAGAAAGAATATGGCTGTGAGTAGGGTAAGATTGTTATTGAATTTGGCGGCTTTTACTGTCATTTTTTTATTGTTGTTGCATAAAACTACTTATGGTAATAATTATACTACTTTTAATCGAAATGTCAAAAATTATCGTAATAATTTATTGATTATTGATGAAATCGGTCGTCAAGTGGCTAAATATAAGGTTGCATTGGCTGATAATAGTCAAAAAAGGGGCTATGGATTGATGAATTTGAGGAATTTAGATAATGAAAAAGGGATGTTGTTTTTATTTAAAAAGCATGCTATAATTAATATGTGGATGAAAAATACTCTAATTTCGCTTGATATGATTTTTATTGATGGTGATAAAATTGTCCATATTGTTCAAAATACTGAGCCAAAGAGTTTGAAATATATTCCTTCAAAATTTGAAATTGATAAGGTTTTGGAGGTGAATTCTGGCGAGGTTGAGAGGCGTGGCTTAAAGGTTGGCTATAAAATAAAATTATGAAAATAATAAAAGAGCAACAACAGTTAAAGGAATTTTTAATTGATTCGAATGATTTTGATGATGAATTGTTTGAAAATGTTAAAAATATTATCGAAACGGTGAAAAGCCGCGGGGATGAGGCTGTCTTGGAGTTGACTAATAAATTTGATGGGGCTGGTTTTGCTGGGGTTGCTAATTTAAAGGTTAGTGAAGAGGAATTTAAGGTGGCTGAATCTAATTTGGGTGAAGAGGTGAAGTTGGCGATTGAGAATGCTTATGATAGAATTGAGTCTTACCATGATAAGCAGATGCCGCAGGATTTTCGTTATCGTGATGAGACGGGAATGGAGCTTGGGAATTTGTGGCGTGTGATTGAAAAGGTTGGGGTTTATGTTCCTGGTGGGACTGCGTCTTATCCAAGTTCGGTTTTGATGTCGGCAGTTCCGGCGATAGTTGCTGGGGTGAGGGATATTGTGATTTGTGTTCCTTCGAATCAGGGTAGGGTTGATGATGCGGTTTTATATGCAGCGAAAATTTGCGGCATACAAGATGTGTTTAAGGTTGGTGGAGCTCAGGCGGTGGCTGCTATGGCGTATGGGACTGATCTGATAACGAAAGTTGATAAGATTGTTGGGCCAGGTAATTCTTACGTGGCAATGGCCAAGAAGATTCTGTATGGCCAAGTTGGCATTGATATGATTGCTGGGCCGACCGATTTGACGATTGTTTGTGATGAGTCTGTTGATTCGAAATTTGTGGCTTGTGATGCGCTGTCGCAGCTTGAGCATGGTAGGGATTCGAAAGTTTTTGTGGTTACGAATAGCGAGAATTTTGCGACAAAAATTTTGCAAGATATTAGTTTTTATGCCGAGAGACTTTCGCGCAAGAAAATTATTAACGAGTCGCTAAGAAAAAGTGCTGTGGTTTTGGTGGATGATTTGGCAAAAGCACCAGATATTGTCAATGAAATTGCGCCAGAGCATCTTGAGATTATGTGTAAAGGGGCTATGGAAATGGTTGAGAAGATTCAAAATGCTGGGGCAATTTTTGTTGGAAATTATACGCCAGAGCCAATTGGTGATTATATTGCTGGGCCAAGCCACACTTTGCCGACCTCGGGTAATGCTAGATTTGCTAGCGGACTTTCGGTTTATGATTTTTTGAAGCGAATTTCGCTTATTTCTTGCGATGAAGATTCATTTGATAGGGTTGCTGGGGATGCGGCTGTTTTGGCGGCAAGCGAAGGTTTTACTGCTCATGAATTAAGTTTAAAGATCAGGAGGGGTGATGATGATTAGGTTTTTTGCTGTTGTTGCTTTGTTGCTTATTTTTTCTTGTTCTAGCAAGGATAAAGAGCCTACGGCTGTGAGTGCTTACAAGGAGGCTTATGAGATTTTACAGGATAAAGATTACACGGCTGCGGCCAAGAAGTTTGAAAAGGTTAGTGATGAGTTTGCTTTTTCATCTATTGCGTCAAAGTCGCAAATGATGGCGGTTTATGCTTATTATAAGGCACAAGAGTATGAAGAGGTGCAAAGGGTAGCGAGTGATTTTGCGACTATTTTTCCTTCGGATGAAAATATGGACTATGTTTTGTATTTAAAGGCGCTTAGTTATTATGATGTAATGACTCAGGTTGACCGTGCGCAAGAGCCTACTAGAGAGGCTTCGATGATTTTTAGGGAAATTGTAGCGAGATTTCCTAATTCAAAATATGTTGATGATGTTAGAAAGAAGATTGAGGTGGTTGATCGAAATATTGCTGGGTCTTTGATGTCAAAAGGGCGATATTTCATGAATAATGAGAAATATATTGCGGCAATTAATAATTTTCAGCAAGTTATCCAGCGCTATTCTAGGACGAATCAGCTTTGCGAAGCGCATTATCGTTTGGCGGAAATTTCTTTTACAGTTGGAATTGATGATTGGGTGATTAAATATGTTAAGGATTTAAAGCGAGATTGTCCAAATAGTCTGTGGCTTGAGAAGGGGCATGGCTTGATTGAGAAGCTTTAGTTAAAATTCAAGGGGAGAGATAATCATGCAAGATCACAAAGTTTGGCTTCCTTATACACAGATGAAGAATCACTTGCCGCAGCTTGATGTTGAGAGCGCTAGGGGTAGTAAAATTTTCCTCAAGGATGGATCAGTTTTGATTGATGGCGTTGCATCATGGTGGAGTGCGGCTCATGGTTATTCTCATCCACATATTATTGAAGCTACAAAAAAACAGCTAGAAAAATTGCCGCATGTAATGCTTGCTGGTTTTAAGAATGATGCGACCTATGATTTGGCGGATCGCCTTACTAAAATGACAAATCTACATAGTTGTTTATTTGTTGATTCTGGTTCGGTTGCGGTTGAGGCGGCGATGAAAATTGCCTGGAAATATTTTGAGAATTTAGGAATAAAAGGTAAGAAGAAATTTGTGTCGTTTAAATATTCTTATCATGGGGATACGACTGGTGCGATGTCTTTGGCGGATCAGGATGATTTCCATTCTGGTAATAAAGGTGTTTTGATTGAGAATTTCTGCCTTGATTTACCTGTAAATGACAATGATTTTGATAAATTTGAGGATTTTTTGAAGAAGAATAAGGATGAGATTGCGGCGATTTTTATTGAGCCGATTGTTAGATGTGCTGGAGGGATGAAATTTGCAGATCCAGAAATTTACGCTAAAATTGATGCTTTAGCAAAAAAATATGATATTTTATTGGTTGCAGATGAATGTGCAGTTGGTTTTTTTAGGTTAGGGCAAGATTTTGCAAGTAATATTTGCGGCATTCAGCCTGATATTTTATTGCTTGGTAAGGCTTTGACTGGTGGGGTGATGACTTTGTCGGCAACTTTGGTTAATCAGCAAATTTTTGAGTCATTTTTAGGCGATGATTTGTCGCGCGCCTTGATGCATGGGCCGACCTTTATGGGAAATGCTTTGGCGTGCGCGGCGAGTAATGCTTCGCTTGATTTATTTGAGCGCGAAGATTATGAGGTAAAAGTAAAAAATATTGAAGAAAAGTTTGTGGCTGATTTATCTGATTTAAAAAATCATAAAAGAGTAAAAGAGGTTAGGGTGAGAGGCGCGTTAATGGCAATTGAAACTGATTTTACGCAAAAAGACATGTTTGATTTGAGGCGAAAATTTGTTGAGAAAGGGGTTTTTCTAAGGCCATTTTCAAATGTGATTTATGCGATGCCGGCGTTAAATATTGGTGAAGAAGAGTTAAGCAAGATTAATCAGGCGATAAAGTTTGTGTTTTAAAGTTATGGTGAGATAAGTTATCTTAGTATGATAACCTCTCTAAAATCTCACTCATGGTTTTATCTAATTCTGTTTGACTTTCATGTTCTATGAGAATTCTTAACAGATTTTGTGTGCCGGATTTTCTGATGAAAATTCGACCTTTATTGCCTAATTCAGCTTGTTTTTGGGCTATGAAGTCCTGAAAAGCCGGATTTGCTAGTGGATTTATTTGAGTTAATTCAATATTCTCTAATCTTTGTGGATTCGATTGGTAAATGTTTGACAGCTCGCTCATTTTGCATTTTTTCTCCTTGAGGATCGATAAGATTTGCAAAGCAGCAATAAGGCCATCACCAGTGGTTGAATAGTTGCTAAGAACGATATGTCCAGATTGTTCAGCTCCAAAATTACAGCCTGAATTTTTAATTTCTTCTAAGACATAGCGATCGCCGACATCGACGCGAATTGTGTTAATTCCCATGTAGGATAGGTGATTTTCAAGCGCTAGGTTTGACATGTGAGTGATTACTACGGTGTCTTTTTTGAGATTTCCTTCATCATGGAGTTTTTCAGCAATTAAGGCGATTATTTTGTCTCCTTCGATTACTGAGCCATTTTCGTCGACTATGACCAAGCGATCAGCGTCTCCGTCAAGTGCGATTCCAATGTCAGCTTGTTCTTCAATTACTTTTGCGGCTAAAGATTTAGGTTTGGTGGATCCGCATTCTTCGTTAATGTTGTAACCGTCGGGTTGATTATGAATTGCGACGACTTCTGCTCCTAGTTCCCAAAGAACATTTGGTGCGATTGAGTATGCTGCTCCATTGGCGCAATCAAGTACAACTTTTAGTCCATCGAGATTGTGATTTTTCTCAAAACTGTTTTTTACAAATTCAACATAGCGGTATTTTCCTTCGTCGAGCCTGGTGGCTTTACCGATATTTTCTGGTTGAGCAAGGTAATCATTAAGGTTTCCTTCGATTAGGCTTTCGATTTCTAGCTCTACCGAGTCCGGAAGTTTTTCACCATTCTTGTCGAAAATTTTTATACCATTGTCGTAATATGGGTTGTGAGAGGCGGAAATCATGATTCCAATGTCGGCTCTTAGTGATTTTGTGAGCATGGA
Organism: Rickettsia sp.; assembly: GCA_038131245.1. Classification (GTDB taxonomy): domain Bacteria; phylum Pseudomonadota; class Alphaproteobacteria; order Rickettsiales; family UBA1997; genus CAMCFD01. Next base: position 18,633 of record JAYPPA010000015.1, read on the forward strand.
TACGGCTGGAGTTGGGACTGGGCCAAGTAGAAAAACATCCATTCCAACAGCGGTAAAACCTGCGGTGAGGGCGTTTTCAATCATATAGCCGGAGCGCCTTGTGTCTTTGCCGATTACAACGCGATGTCGGTGGGAGCCATTTTTGAATTTTGCACCAATTGCCATGCCAATTTTTAGGCAAGCTTCAGCGGTGATTGGAAATTGATTAGCTTTTCCTCTGATTCCGTCGGTTCCAAAATATTTTTTCATTATTTTATTTGGTTTTTTATTGTTTCAATAGCTTCTTTGGCGCCGCTTGGGTTATCTCCTCCAGTCATTGCAAAATCTTTTTTACCACCAGCACCTTTTGCACCAATGTCACTTACTATAGTTTTAATTAAAGCGGAAGCATCATATTTTGCAAGTAAATCCTCGGAAATTTGTATCAAAGCGGAAATTTTGTCATTATTTGTCGCAAAAAGCAAGGTGATGGTTGAGTTTTTATGCTCAGATTTTAATCTATTGGCGATTTGTGTTAGGTCTTTTGCTGAAATTTCTGCAAAAGTGTGATTTAGCAAGCTTACTTCGCCGATTTTCTCGATTTTTATGTCGTTAAGTTGCTCAACCAGCTGATTTTGTCTAAGTTGATTGAGTTTTTTGGTTAGGGATTTTATTTCAGAGTCATATTTTATGTTTTGCTCTTCGAAAGCCTTAACCCCTTCATTAATTTTTTGCAATTCAAGATTTGAAATATCTGAAATTTCATTATTTAAAGCTACTGATTCTAGTTGGTTAAATTTTTCTTGAGAATTTATGGCTAGAATTTCTTGTTGAAGAATTCCTATTTGTGCGATTTTTTCTTTTGATAAGCTTATTGCCTTTGTTAGTTTTTCAAGCAAATATTGTCTAGCTCCTTCGTTTGTTCTACCTTCTATTCTTCGAACTCCAGAAGCTATGGATTTTTCTGATATGATTTTGAAAAAGCCAATGTCTTTGGTGTTTTTTACATGAGTTCCGCCGCAAAGTTCAATAGAATATGGCGCGCCGTTTTCGTCCTTGCCAAGAGACACTACGCGCACTTTTTTGTCATATTTTTCGCCAAAAAGTGCCTGAGCTCCTGATTCCATGGCGTCTTTAATGTCCATTATTTGAGTCTTCGCTTCACTTCCTTGGTTGATATAAAAATTTACCAATTCTTCGACTTTGGTGATTTCTTGTGCTGTCATTGCGCGGTTTAAACTAAAGTCGAAAGTGAAATAATCTTTTTCAACGCTAGAGCCTTTTTGGGTAATTGAATTACCAAGAACAACCCTTAAGGCTTGGTTTACTAAGTGAGTCGCAGAGTGGTTGTAGGTTCGAAATTTGCGATTTTCTTGGTTAATTAGGGCGGTGATTTTTTGGTTTTTTTCTAAAGTTCCTTTTATTGATTTTACTTGATGAATAAATAATTTGCCGATTTTTTTTGCTTCTTTAATTTTAGCGTTCGAATTTTGTGTCTCTAGGATTCCATCATCACCTCTTTGACCACCAGAAGTAGCATAAAATGGAGTTTGGTCTAAAATTATATAGCAATTTTTTAGCTCATCATCTTGTGCAATTTTTTGAACTTCAGATCCATTGTTACTTATGTATAAAATTTTTGCTTGGTCTTTAAAATTTTCATAGCCAGTAAAGATAGTTTCACCTAATTCACTTTGAAGCCTTAAAACATCTTCGTCTAGAGATTCTTCGCCTCCGCCTTTCCAGTTGGCCCGAGCAGTTTCTTTTTGAATTTCCATTTGCGCATCAAATTCTTTTTGGTCTATGGTGATCTTTTCTTTGCCAAATTTTTCATCTAAAATAATTTGCGTTAGATCAAGTGGAAATCCGTAAGTATCATGAAGTTTAAAAGCGATTTTAGCGTCAAAAATATGGTTTTGGGAAGATTTCATTGCGGAAATTTCTTCTTCAATAATTTTTAAACCATTTTTTAAGGTTGAGCGAAATTTCTCTTCTTCATTTTTTAATGTTTCAACTATTAAATCTTTTGCTTTTATTAGCTCTGGGTAGGCTTGACCCATTTCTTTAATTAAAGCATTGACAAATTTATGCATAGTTGGTTTTTGAACGTCAAGCTTGAAAAGCTGAAGCATTGCGCGCCTTAAAATACGTCTTAAAACATAGCCACGACCTTCATTGCTTGGTAAGATTCCATCAGCAATTAAAAAAGATGAAGATCTTAAGTGATCTGCAATTATTTTATATTCTGGTTTTGTTGTCATATTTATTATACTTTATGTACTATAACCTCTAAGGCTGGCCTTTTACCCATAATATTTTCAAGAATTTTTAGCACTCTTGACCTAATAGTTTTTTCAATATTAGCAATGATTTTTGCATCACTATTTTTCTTTTTAGACTTTTTTGATTTGGCAAAAAGGCCTTTTTTGTTAGGTCGAATGTCAAATTCTTTAGTTTTAGATTTTATGACCATTGTCATTTCTTCTAAAACAAATTCCGTAGCATCTTCGTCAGAAGCAATATCATAACAACCAACGCAGATGATTCTTGGTCTGGATGCCGCTTTTAAGGATTCATCAAGAGTTAAAGAAATTATTACAACGCCAGTTTCAGCAATCTTGCGTCTTTGGCGAACCATTTCGCTGTCAAGATCAACAAGTTGAAAGCCATCAACACCTAAATAGCCGGATTTAACTGTACCGACTTTTTGTGATTTTTCGACATCATCGCCGTTAATCCTTACTGCCATACCATTTTCAGTAGTAATGGCTTTTTGCACGCCACATTCTAAAGCAATTTGCGCATGAACTTTAGTGTGGATAAATTCGCCGTGAACCGGAATCGCAAGTTTCGGACGAGCAAGAGCATACATTTCACGAAGTTCGTCTTGAGATGGATGTCCAGAAACATGGACGAAATGATCTTTTTCAGTGAAAACATCGATATCTTTTTTTGCTAAAGCGTCAAAAAGCTCGAAAATTTTCTTTTCATTTCCAGGAATTATTTTTGACGAAAAAATCATCAAATCACCTTTAGTAAATTTTATGGTCGGATGTTTTCCATTAGCGATTTTATTAGTCGCAGCCAAAGGTTCGCCTTGACAACCGGTTGAAATAATCAAAACTTCATTTTTTGGATAAAATTTTAATTCGCGATCAGAAATAAAGTTCGATTCTTCGAATGTATTGCCGATGAAATAACCGCTTTTTCTAGCGACTTCGTGAATACGATGTAAAGACCAGCCTGCTAAGACGACTTTTCGGCCGCAATCTGACGCAATTCTGGCAATAGTATGAATTCTGGCAATATTCGAAGCAAAAGTCGTCACGCCAACATAACCTTTTCTCCCTTTTACTAGGGATTTTATTGATTCGTATAATTCGCCTTCACTTCGCGAGTGGCCTTCGTTAATGGCATTGGTTGAATCGCAAACTACGGCAAGGATCTCGCCTTTATCGCCATAATCTTTGATGATTTTTTTGTCTGAAACGTCACCGACGACTGGGTCTGGGTCAAATTTCCAATCACCAGTATGTAAAATATTTCCAACTCTGGTTTTAATCATCATGGCTTTCATTTCTGGTACAGAATGGGTAAGTCCCAAAAATTCAATGTCAAATGGCCCCATTTTTAGATTTTTCTTGCCATCAATTATTCGAATATCAGTAGTTTTGTCTAAATTATATTCAGATAATTTCGATTTTAGAAAATTTGCCCCAAGTAAAGTAGCATAAATTGGCACTTCTAGATCCTGGATAAGATATTGAACCGCGCCAAGATGGTCTTCGTGAATGTGGGTTAGGACAATCCCCAAAAGATCTTTGCGATGTTGTTTGATAAAGGTAATGTCTGGTGTCATCATAGTAATTCCAGGAACATCATTAGCAAATCCAACCCCGCAATCCACCATTAGCCACTTACCATCAAGTTGGTAAAGGTTTAAGTTCATCCCAATTTCGTTTGCGCCACCAAGGGGTAAGAAAAGCAGTTCGTTTTTATGTTTTTTTAAGTCTAAGTTCATTATATATTTAATTATCGCTATGTCATTTCGAGTGTAATGAGAAATCCCTTGTTAATTTTGATGGATTTTACAAATTATAAAACTCTAAATTTGTTTCCAATTAACAAGAGATCTCTCAGTTAAAGCTTCGAGATGACATAGTCATGTTATCTTCATACACTAGGCGCAAACCGTCTAATGTCAGATTTTCATAGCAGTGTTTAATGTTCAGCTCATCTTTAAATAGGCTAGCTAGGCCTCCGGTTAAAATTACAGTAGTTTTTACACCTAATTCTTTTTCAATTTTGGCAATTAATCCTTCTATTAAAGAAATATAGCCAAAATAAACCCCAGAATTCATGGCTTCTTTAGTATTTTTGCCAATTACATTTTCTTGTTTTTTTATCTCAATTTTTGGCAATTTTGCTGTCATATCATGCAAAGCCTTTAGCGATAAATTAATCCCCGGCGCAATTACTCCGCCTAAATATTGTCCATTATCGCCAACTACATCAAAAGTCGTCGCAGTTCCAAAATCGATGATTATTAAATTGCCACCAAATTCTTGATAAGCAGCAATCGAGTTTATCAAGCGATCACAGCCAATCTCAGCCTTATTCTCAAGATCAGTTTCTATAGCTAAAGTTGCATCTTTGCCAGCAATTTTTATCTTGCCAGAGAAAAATTTCGCTATGGCGTCTTTTACTTTTTCAGTAAGATCAGGCACTACAGAGCCAATAATACAGCCATTAATCTGAGTTGGATCAATTTTAAAAGTAACTAGTAACTCGATAATATCAACTGCGAAATCATCAGTCAATTTATTTCTATCAGACAATAATCGCCATTGATGCAATAGTTTTTTTCCTTCAAATAGACCTAGAACTATGTTTGTGTTGCCAATGTCTATTGCAAGTAACATGTTTATTTTGTTAGTTTATCACAAGCCTCTTTAATCCTTTGCATGGCGTCTTTTAAGAAATCTTCGCTAGCGGCGTAAGAAATTCTAAAGAAACCTTCAGACCCAAAGGCGACTCCGGGTACGACTGCGACTAGGGCTTCTTCTAAAATATAGCTTGCAAAATCGTTGTCGTTTTTAATTTTTTCGCCTTTCGGAGTTTTTTTGCCAAAAAGTCCAGAGCATGACGGAAACACATAAAATGCGCCATTTGGCGTGTTACAATCAATGCCATCAATGTCGTTTAGCATTTTTACGACCATGTCACGGCGTTTTTCAAAATGAACATTGCGTTCTTTGATGTAATCTTGGGTGCCGTTTAAAGCCTCAACAGCAGCAGCCTGACCAATCGAAGTCGTCGAAGAGGTGCTTTGTGATTGAATCATTGACATTGCACCGATAAGTTTTTCTTCACCAGCGCCGTATCCAATCCGCCATCCAGTCATAGCATAAGCCTTTGAAACACCATTTATAACCAAGGTGCGATTCTTTAATTTTGGCTCGACTTGGGCAATTGTTTTGAATTTTAAACCATCGAAAGTCAAGTGCTCATAGATATCATCGGCCATAATATGCACATTTTCATGCTTTAGTAAAACTTTGGCCAAGGCTTTCAGCTCGTCTTCGTTATAACAAGACCCAGTAGGGTTGCTTGGCGAGTTTAAAATCAGCCATTTAGTATTTTTAGTGATTTTGGCCTCAAGATTTTCTGGCGTCAGTTTAAAGTTATTTTCCACGCTAGAGTCAATAATAACAGGCGTTCCACCTGCTAAAAGGACCATATCAGGGTAAGAAACCCAGTAAGGAGCCTGAATCAGAACCTCATCACCCTTATTCATTGTCGCCATTAGGGCGTTGTAAATCACTTGTTTAGCGCCAGTCGAGACGATAATTTGCTTCGCGGTATATTCTAGGTCATTTTCGCGCTTGAATTTAGCAATAATCGCATCTTTAAGGGCTTTAGTACCGTCAACGGCAGTATATTTAGTGTCGCCAGCTTTGATTGCTTTAATAGCAGCATCTTTAACATTATCAGCAGTATCAAAGTCTGGTTCCCCCATACCTAGGGAAATGATATTTTTGCCTTGAGCCTTTAGTTCTGCGGCTTTCATAGAAACAGCAATAGTTGGAGAAGGCTTGATATTTTGAAGATTTTTAGCTAAAAAAGACATATAAATGTTAAAATTGTTAATAATTTAGGCTTAATTTTTACTTTTTAAGCCATACTTTATTGATATAATAGCATTTTGAGGTGGTAAAGTCAAGAAAATTTGATTTTTACCGATTCTCCTTGCAAATTTCGTAAATATCTGCTATTATAATATGGTTGCAACCAATTATTAAAGTTGTTATGACCATTATACGAAAGGCTACAAAGCAGGATTTCTTAGCATTACATGATATTGAGCTAGAGTGCTTTAAAAGTGATTTGCTGTCTAAAAGATCACTTCGCAATTTTATAAATCACAAGCAGCATCTTTTTTTGGTGGCCAGTCAAGGTAAAAAGATAGTCGGCTATTTAATTACATTGTTAACCGAGCATCATAGATTGGCACGACATTATTCTTTGGCGGTTTTGCCGCAATATCGCAGGCAATCAATTGGCCGTAAATTATTATTAGCATCCGAAGCCCATTTTTTGGCAAAACAAGGAGTTAAACTTGAAATTCGCGTTGATAATGATTCAGCTTTAAAACTTTACCAGTCGCTAGGTTATAAGTCAGGAAAAATAAAGCCTGCTTATTACCAAGATGGCTGCGGCGCAATGGAAATGATTAAATTTTTTCGCGAATGAAGTCTGTAAATCCTAATTATATAATAATTTGTGACAATCCGGCAAAATATAAGCTGGGTCGCGGTAGCAATCATCTGGTTGTTTCTGCTGAAGATTATATTGCTGGGAAGTTACCAGAATTTCTGCAGGAAAAGCGCCATCTTCGCGTGATTAATTTGTGTAGTGATTATAATTATTTACATACTGGATATTATTGTTCGTTACTAGCGCAAGCACGCAAGCATCGATGCATTCCTTCAGTTTCGGATATTGTTCATGCCAAATGGAAGCGCCTGCATCGTGATTCTATTGCTACGGTTGAGTCTGATCCTAAGCTACAGAAAATTATCGAGCAGGCTGCAAAGACGCTAAATAATCATAAACAGATCATGTTCTTTTTTGGTCGCAGTCAAATTGAGATTCTAGAGAAGCTTGGTCGAATTTTGTTTGATGCCTTTCGTTTGCCAATTATGAAAGTTGTTTTTCATGAAAAAAAAGGTCAGTGGAAAATTAAGAAAATTGAGCCGGGTAAACTTGCGGATTTACATGATCATCTTGCTTTTTTTAATGAGTCTTTGGAAAAATATATTGGATCATATTGGGTTAAAAAAGGACAATCACCAGAGCGATATTGGTTAGCAATTTTACATGACGAGAATGATTCTTTTCCGACTTCTAATAAAATGGCGTTAAAAAAATTTATAGAAATTGGTCGCAAAAAAAGTTTTTATGTCGAGTTGATTGATAATAAAAAGTTCGATAGTTTGCTTGAATATGATGCTTTGTTTATTCGCACTACTACTAATGTAAATCATTATACTTATAATTTTGCTCAAAAAGCCGCAAAAGAAGGCATACCATGCATAGATGACAAAGAATCAATATTGCTGTGCTGTAACAAGATATTCTTATATGAATTATTGAAAAATAATAATATCGCAGTACCGCCAACTTTCTTTATTAGTCGTAATCAAAAAAATAATATTCCAAGTGATAAATTTGATTTTCCTTTAGTGTTAAAGATTCCGGATGGATCATTTTCTACAGGTGTTTTCAAAGTAAAAAATAGTGAAGAATATCACGAAAGATTACAGCAATTATTTAAGCAAAGTGAATTAATATTAGTGCAAAAATTCTTGCCATCTGAATTTGATTGGAGAATTGGAATTTTAGATAATAAGCCAATATTTGCTTGTAAATATTTTATGGCCAAGAAGCATTGGCAGATATATAATCACAGTGCGCGCTTCCACAAATCAGGAGAAGCAGAGGCGGTGGATGTTAACAAAGTGCCGCCTTTGGTATTAAAGATCGCACTGAAGGCTGCAAATTTGATTGGAGACGGGCTTTATGGTGTTGATATCAAAGAAATCGACGGCAAGCCTTACATTATCGAAATTAATGATAATCCAAATATTGATGCTGGCATAGAGGACGCGATTGAGGGCAATAAGATCTATGAAGCCATCTTTAATTATTTTGAAAAAAAGATAAATGAGTAGGTTATTTTACTGAGTTTTTGATATAATAAGGTTGATTTTTATCGATTTTATCTTGAAAAACCGTTAGAAACCGATTTTTACCGATTTTTCTTGCAAAAAATATAAATATATGTTATAATTATATATATAGGGTTTTGATATTAACTAAACTTTAGTGAATATGTCTGGAACTATTGGAACGGACCCGCTTTTTATGGGTTTAACGAGGCCGCCGATGCTTTTGGGGGTGAGTTACACTTTTGCTGCTTTGAACGGTATTATTTCATTGCTGGCGTTTGTGGTGACGGAGAACTTTTTGTATTTATTTGTTCTTTTGCCTGGAGTGCATGCTTTTGGTTGGTTTATTTGCTTGAAAGAGCCAAGAGCGGTGGAATTGATGATTACCAGATATTCAAAATGTAATATTTGTCGGAATCGCTCATCATATGGAGGGGTCAACTCTTATGACTCATATTAGAAGTCTTCACAATTTGTCATTGCGAGGAGTGAAGCGACGCGGCAATCCATAAATTAAACTATTAATTATGTCAAAATATAGAACTCATAATTGTAATGAGTTAAATAAAGAAAATATTGGTCAAAATGTTAAGCTGTCTGGCTTTGTTCATTCAAAAAGAGATCATGGTGCCTTGATTTTTATTGATTTGCGTGATCATTATGGCTTGACGCAGTTGGTTATTGATCAGGAAAATAAGGATCTGAATCTAGATGAGATTGCATCGATAAAGCTTGAGTCAGTAATAACAATAGAAGGCGAGGTCGTTGGGCGCGATGCGAGCCTTATTAATGCTAAAATTCCAACAGGAGAAATTGAGATTGGGGTTGCTTCTTTGGCGATAGAGTCTGCTGCTAAGCAAATTCCGTTTCAAATTAATGATAATAATGAATATCCAGAGGATCTGCGTTTGAAATATCGATTTTTGGATTTGAGGCGCGAAAAAACTCACAAAAATATTATTTTGCGTAGTCAGGTTATTTCTTATATCCGTAGTTTAATGGTCGAGCAAGGTTTTCTAGAAATTCAAACGCCGATTTTGACTGCATCTTCTCCAGAAGGCGCGAGAGATTATCTAGTCCCAGCAAGGCTGCATCATGGTAAGTTTTATGCTCTGCCACAGGCGCCACAGCAGTTCAAGCAATTATTAATGGTGTCGAATTTTGACAAATATTTCCAGATTGCGCCATGTTTTAGAGATGAAGATTTGCGTTCTGATCGTAGTCCAGAGTTTTATCAGCTTGATATGGAGATGGCGTTCGTAGAGCAAGGCGATGTGTTTGCTGCGATTGAGCCAGTGCTTCGTAAGGTTTTCGAGAAATATGGCACCAAGAAAGTTGAGTCTGGCGATTTTGTTAAAATTGCTTATGATGAGGCGATGCTTAAATATGGTTCGGACAAGCCTGATTTGCGTAATCCGATTGAAATTAGCGAGGCTAGTGATGTGTTTGTGGGTTCTGGGTTTTCGATATTTACTAAAGCAATTGAAGGCGGAAGTATAATCCGTGCGATTCCGGCGCCAAAATGTGAGTCAAAACCACGATCATTCTTTGATAAAACCATAGAATTTGCTCAAGGCAATGGTGCAAAGGGTCTTGCTTATATTATTTTTGATGAAAATGGTGAAGGAAAAGGTCCGATTGCGAAATTTTTGACTGCGGAAAAATTGGCTCAGCTTAAAAAAGATGCTGGTTTAAGCAATGGTGATGCGGTTTTCTTTTCTTGTGGTAAAGAAAAAGAGGCGGCCAGAATTGCTGGTTTAGTTAGAGCTAAATTAGGTGAAGACCTTGATTTAATTGATCAGGGTATCTATAAATTTTGCTGGATTGTTGATTTTCCAATGTATGAGCTTAATGATAATGGTAAGGTTGACTTTTCACATAATCCATTTTCAATGCCGCAAGGTGGTATAGAGGCTCTAAATTCAACGAATCCGCTGGAAATTAAAGCATATCAATATGATGTGGTTTGTAATGGTGTTGAATTATCAAGTGGTGCGATTCGTAATCATAAGCCGGAAATTATGTATAAAGCATTTGAATTGGCCGGTTATGGTAAAGAAGTAGTCGAAGAGGAGTTTGGTGCGTTATTAACTGCGTTTGGATATGGTGCGCCTCCGCATGGTGGGATTGCGCCGGGGATTGATCGTATGATTATGCTTTTGGCGGATGAACCAAATATTCGTGAGGTGATCCCGTTCCCGATGAATGGTAAAGCGCAGGATTTAATGATGAATGCGCCAAGTGCTGTGGATAAGAGGTATTTGAATGATTTAGGGGTTCAGTTAAAGAAGAAATAATTTAAGCTTCGAATTTTGAGCCCTAGAACGCTTTTTTTAATCGATCCAAGTATTAGTTATACGAGGACGATTAAAGAAAAACATTCTATGACTCAAACTTCTTTGCTTAAATCTTTGCTTGAATGTTTAGTGAGAATTTTTATTTAAAGTGAGATTTTAATAATGAAAAAAGATTTTTTCTCAACCACAAAATTACCGCCATATATTTTCGAGGCAATAAATCAATCGAAGAAAAAGGCTAGGGCAAAGGGTTTGCAGATTATTGACTTTGGTATGGGCAATCCGGATATGGCTCCGCCAAAGGCTGCTCGGGAGTTGCTTGGAAAATTGGCGCAAGATCCTTCTTTATATGGCTACAGTGATGTTGGCGGCGTGGAAGAGCTTAAGAATGCTCACTGTAATTACTATAAAAATCGATTTAATGTCGAGCTTGATCCAAAAAAAGAATCAATCGTAACAATCGGGGCTAAAGAAGGTTTAACTAGCCTTGCTTGCGCATTATCTGGTGGGGATGATTATATAATAGTGCCGGATTTATCTTACCCGATTCACAGTTTTGCTTTTACAATTGCAAAAATTAATGTGAAGAAAATTGAGGCGGTAGATGCTTTTGAATATTTAGCGAAATTTAAAGAATTGGTTGCTTTGGCGGATAAAAAACCTACGGCGATTTTGGTGAATTATCCGTCAAATCCGACTGGGGAATCAGTTTCTTTGCAGTTTTATCAAGAATTGGTGGATTTTTGTCGTAAAGAGAAAATTTATATCGTAAGTGATATTGCTTATTGCGAGCTTTATTTTGGCGAGGAAAATAAGCCGCATTCGATTTTGGAAATTAAAGGCGCAAAGGATGTGGCAGTTGAGTTTTCTACGGTAAGTAAAACATTTTGTTTGGCGGGAACTAGGGTTGGCTTTGCGGCGGGGAATGTTGATTTGATTGAGGCGCTTCATAAAATGAAATCATATTTGGATTATGGATCGTTTACGCCGCTGCAAAAAGTCGCTGCTTATTGTTTGAATGAGGAAACTGGGCAATATTTGGATGAAATGCGCGCAGTTTATGTCAAAAGGGCGAAATTTATGGTGGATCTTTTCGCTAAGGAACTTAATTGGCAATGTGAAATGCCAAAAGCATCGATGTTTATTTGGACAAAATTACCAGAAAAATTTACTGAGATGGGAAGTTTTGCTTTTTGCAAAATGTTGATCGAAGATTACGGCGTGGCTTTCTCTCCGGGGGCTGGCTTTGGTAAAATGGGTGAGGGTTATGTTCGAATTTCACTAATTCATGATGAGGAAAATGTTAGGAAGATGGTTGAGAGGCTAATTCCTCTCTTTTAGAGGGGGAATTAAATATACTCATTCACCAAACTTAGCGCACTAATCACGGCAGTATCGGCTCTTAAAATATTTTTGCCAAGTGAAATCGAAGTTAGATTTCTTAGTTCGTAAAATCTGTCAAATTCTTCTTTAGAAAATCCGCCTTCTGGGCCGATGAAGATGATTACTTCTTTGTTATTTCTGTTGCTTAAAATTTTTGGCAAAATTTCGCTGGCTTTTTGACCTTTTCCTGATTCGTCACATAAAATTAGGATTTTTTCGTTAATTTCTGGTGATTTTAACAGGGTTTCTAATTTAATGATTGGCGATAAAGTTGGGACAGAGTTTCTTTCGCATTGTTCACAGGCTTCTTTGATGGAAATTTCTAGCTTTTCATGATTTATCGAGTCGATTACGCTGTGATTTGTAATAATTGGCAGTAACCTTGCAACATTTAATTCGACGGATTTTTGGGCGATAAATTGCGGTTTGACATTTTTTACTGGCGCAAAAGCTAGGCAAATGTTGCCTTGGGGCTCTTGTTCCTTGATTTTTTGCAAAACTTCTAAAGTTACTTCTTTTTTAGTTATTTTTATGATTTTTGATAAAAAATCGCCACTTTGGCCGTTGAAAATCTCAATTTCATCATTTATTTTGACTCTCATTACTTTTATTAAATAATCAGAGTCCTGATTATTGATAAAAACATGATTTTTTGGCTCAATTTTATCGATTTTAATTAATAATCTTATCTTTCTCATATCTTGTTGATTTTTTATTACTTTTGTTATATAATATTATATATAGTTTAATATTTATGTAAATAGATAAATTCATGATATTATTGATCGCTTTTTTTGCTATATTTTTTGCTGCAATAACCATAAAGCGTAGAGTTCAAGATTTAAGGAGTTGTGCGATTAAGCAAGGTAGCGAGTCTAAGGTGCTGTCTTCTTTGCCTGTGCATTATTGCTATTGTTTTTCTATTTGGGCGGTTTTGTTGCTTTTATTTATTTTGAATTTAGATCTTCCTGCTACTAGTAAATATGTGGCTTTTGGGTTGATTTTGGTGGTTTTGTATTTTTTATCGGATTACTTTTTTCAAAAGGGATTTGATGCAAAGTCTCACCTGGAGGGGTCGCTTCGTAAAGTGATGATGGTGGCTGCTTTATTTGGGATTTTGATTACTGTTGCGATTGTATTGTCGATTTTGTTTGAATCGGTGAGATTTTTCAAAATGATAGATTTTTTTGATTTTATTCTTGGCACAAAGTGGAATCCGCAAATGGCGATGAGGTCTGATCAGTCCGTGTCCAATAGTTCTTTTGGGATTGTTCCAGTTTTACTTGGGACACTTTTAATTACCTTTGTGGCTATGCTTGTGGCGATTCCTCTTGGGATTATGTCGGCAATTTATTTGTATTTTTATACAAGCCCCAGGATTAGGGATTATCTCAAGCCGGTTTTAGAGGTTTTGGCTGGAATTCCTACTGTTGTTTATGGTTATTTTGCAATTACGGCTGTTGCGCCGTTTTTAAAGGGATTTTTTGGTTTTTTAGGTATTAATATTGCTTCGGAAAGCGCTCTTGGTGCTGGTTTTGTGATGGGGATTATGATTATTCCTTTTATTTCTTCTTTGGTTGATGATGCAATAAATAGCGTCCCAAGTACTTTAAAAGATGGCTCTTTGGCTCTTGGTAGTACAAAGTCCGAAATGATTAAAAATGTTGCGATTCCTTATGCTTCACCTTCGATTATTGGGGCGATTATATTGGCTTTTTCAAGGGCGATTGGTGAGACAATGATAGTTACCATGGCGGCTGGTTTGGTGGCGAAAATGACTATAAATCCGCTGGATTCTGTGACGACTGCGACTGCGCAGATTGTGACTTTGCTGATTGGTGATCAAGAATTTGATAGCCCGAAAACCTTGGCGGCTTTTGCGATTGCTTTGGTTTTATTTGTTACTACATTTATTTTTAACATTATTGCCTTAAGAATAATCAAAAAATATAAAAGATAATGCAGCAGGAGTTGATTAAAAAAAGTTTGGTCAAAAGATATAAAAGCGAGAGGCTTTTTGCTAGGTCTGGGATGTTTTCGATTATTGCAGCGGTGATTTTTTTGGTGATTTTTCTTTCTACTATAGTTGCTAAAGGGCATATGGCGTTTATTATTCATAAGATGCAAATTGAGGTTGATTTTTCAAAGGAATCAATTGTGCGAAATTCTATGCTTAGTGATAATTTTTATAAGATTGATACTGCTGATTTGATTGATGAAGTTGATTATCATGCGCTAATTCAAGAATCTTTGAGGAAAAAATTTATTCAATCAAAGTCACAAGACGAGCTGGATTCGATATATAGATTGGTGGGAGAGGCTGCTGATTATAAATTAAGACAGCTATTGTTCGAAGATGCTACACTTTTAGGAAAGAAGGTTAGGGTGTGGCTTGATGTTGCTTCGCCGGTGGATATTTATTTGAAATATGGAAGTTCACAGTTTGATATTCAGGAGACTTCCAGGATTGATTCTTTATATCGTAATAATGAAATTAAGTCGTTTTTTAATTGGAATTTCTTTACCGCTACTGATTCTAGAGAGCCGGAATCTGCGGGTATTAAGGCTAGTTTGGTGGGGTCGCTTTTTGTGATGATTGTGTTTTTGATTGCAGCCTTTCCAATTGGGGTGATGGGGGCTTTTTACTTGGAGGAATTTGCGCCAAAAGGAAAAATTACTGATATTATTGAAGTTTCGATTAATAATTTAGCAGCAATACCTTCTATTATATATGGTTTACTTGGTTTGACGATTTATTTGCAGTTTATGAATTTGCCAAGATCCTCTTCTTTGGTTGGCGGACTGACTCTATCGATGCTTGTTTTGCCGGTGATTATTATTTCGACTCGAAATGCTATTCGCTCAGTTCCTAAGTCGATAAAAGATGGGGCTATGGCTATTGGGGCTACAAAAATGCAGATTGTATTGCATCACTTATTGCCACTTTCGATGCCAGGAATAATGACTGGCACTATTTTGGCTATTTCTAGGGCTCTTGGGGAGACTGCACCATTATTAATGATTGGTATGGTGGCTTTTATTGCAGATGTGCCTCAAAATGTTACAGATCCCGCTACAGTGTTGCCGGTTCAAGTTTATTTATGGTCAGATAGTCCAGAACCTGGTTTTGCCGAGAAAACATCGGCTGCCATCATGGTTTTGCTTGGCTTTTTAATCTTATTTAATTTAATTGCTATCGTAATTCGTAAGAAATTCGAACGCAGGTGGTAGATTTTTGATCAAAGTTCTTGTTCTCTTTTTGATAGTGCTATATTATTAAGTTGGAGATATTTTAATTTAATAATATAGTTTATGAAAAAGTTCGTTTTGTCTATTTTTATTTTCAGCTTCATTTCGACTGCTTCTTATGCTTATCATCATGAAGAGCGTCGTGGTGGTTACAATGAAGACTCTTTTTATGATGAGTATAATAGAGGTTATGGACAGCGTAGAGAGTATGATAGACCTGATGAGAGAATGGATGATAGGAGGGTTGAGACCAGGCATGTCTTTAAATTGAAAAAAGGCGAGGCAGGCAAGAAGAGAAAATACAGCAAGCAACAAATGCATAAGCAAAAAATGCATCATTTAAAAAGGAGGCTTAGTAAATTGCCGCCTGCTCAGAGGGATGCTGCTTTAAAGGAGATTGAAAGGCATCATCAAGAAATGGCTAGAATCATTGGTGATGATAAGAGGTTTCCTGAGTTTAGGGGTATGGCCAAAAAAATGGATGTTTCTGATGTTGGTAAAATGCCTAAGCGTGAAGAGGTGAAGGTTGAACCTAAAAAAGTTACTACTAAAAATGTTGGTAAGGCGCAAGAGGTTGCCCCTGCTGCTGTTGAACCTTCTTCTAAGGCGAAGTCTAAAGGTGGAGCCAAGAAGAGATCAGTTGGCGCGCCTGGATCTTCTAATCAAGGAATGGAGGAGTCTGAATCTAAAACGGAAAGTAACAATAGCGAACGGGGAAGTGGCAAGTGGCGCTATCCTAAGAAGGTGGTTTAGTTGACAAGAGTTAATACTCGCCTTGCTTTATGAAGTCTGCCAATTGGGCTAGGGCATTGGCTTTTTCGCCGAAATATGAGATGTGGGCTTTTGCTTGCTCTATTAGAAGGTTGAGTTGCTGTATTGCTTGCTCTAGGCCTATGACATCAACTATACTAGCATTGTCTTCTTTGTTGTTGCTTGAGATAGAATCGTTGTTGGGCTTTTGCGCATTAAGCTCTTTGTGGTCCAGGATATCATCGCGAATTTGAAAGGCCAAGCCAAGATCGTGAGCGTAATATCTGAGTTTTTGGCGGTCTTGTTTTGAGGCGTTGCCAAGGATTGCGCCCATTTCGCACGAAGCCATGAATAATTCTCCGGTTTTTTGGCGATGTAGCTTGGCGATTTGTTCTTTAGTTAATTGCTTTTCGGAGTTTTCTAAATCTATCATTTGTCCGCCAATCATACCTTTGAAACCCGAAGATGTGGCTAAAGTTTTTATTAATTCGCACCTTGTGGCTGGGTCTTGGTGGGTTTTTTCATCAGATAATATTTCAAATGCAAATGTGAGTAGAGCGTCTCCGGCTAGTATTGCTGTGGCTTCATCAAATTTTTTGTGACTTGATGGGTTGCCTCTTCTGAAATCGTCATCGTCCATTGCCGGTAGGTCATCGTGGATTAAGGAATAGGTGTGGATTAATTCCATGGCGGTTGCTGTGTTTAGGGATTTTGCGGTTGGTATGTCGAAAATATTTGCGCAAGATATTAGTAGAAATGGTCGGATTTTTTTGCCACCAGAGAGGCTTGAGTAGCGCATTGCTTCGACTATTTTTGAGTCTGAAAAATTTTTTGGCAGTAGCTCATCAATTGTTTGCTCAATAAGCGCGGCACACTCAAGCATTGATTCTTTTAAGGCAGAGTTAGGCATTTTTAGGTTTTGGTAATAAATTTTTCAGATATTTTCCAGTAACAGAATCTTTGCTTTTTACAATTTCTTCTGGAGTTCCTTGAGCAACTATATAGCCACCTTTTTCTCCGCCTGATGGACCTATGTCGACGACCCAATCTGCAGTTTTTAGGACATCTAAATTATGTTCGATTGTTAAGACTGTATTTCCAGAATCTACGAGTTGATGCAGTACTTTCAATAGTTTGTTTATATCTTCGAAATGTAGTCCAGTTGTAGGTTCGTCTAGGATGTACATCGTGTCGCCGGTTGCTTTGCGGGAAAGTTCTTTGGCGAGTTTGATTCTTTGGGCTTCTCCTCCAGATAGAGTGGTGGAGTTTTGACCGATTTTTATATAGCCAAGGCCGACGCTAACTAGGGATTCGAATTTTTCATGGATGTGTCTGACGCCCGAGAAGAAGTCTGCGGCTTCTTCGGCTGTCATTTCTAGGATTTCGGAAATTGATTTGTTTTTGTATTTTACTTCCAGAGTTTCACGGTTGTATCTTTTTCCTTGGCAAGAGTCGCATTTGACATATACATCGGGCAAAAAGTGCATTTCTATTTTGATTACGCCGTCACCTTGGCAAGTTTCGCATCTTCCGCCTTTGACATTGAAAGAGAAGCGTCCGACTTTGTAGCCTCTTGATTTGGATTGAGGGAGTCCGGCAAATAATTCGCGAATAAAAGTAAAAGCGCCAATATAGGTGCAGGGGTTGGATCTTGGGGTGCGTCCAATTGGTGATTGGTCGATTTTGATTATTTTGTCGATATATTGGAAGCCTTCGAGGCTGTCATATTTTCCAGGAAGAGTCTTTGATTTGTTAATTATTCTGTTTAGAGCTTTGTATAAGGTGTGAATAATTAGACTTGATTTTCCTCCGCCAGATATTCCGGAAATGGCGTTAAATACTTTAAGGGGTAGGTCCAGGTTAACATTTTTTAGGTTGTTAGTGGTTGCGCCTTTCAGTGATATTGATTTTTTCCAATTTATTTTGCGGCGTTTTTTTGGAACTGGAATGATTTTGTCGCCTTTTAAATATTGGCCAGTGATGCTTTTTTTGTCATTGATTACATCTTGTGGTTTTCCTTCGCTAATTATTTCTCCGCCATGGATACCAGCCCCAGGGCCAACATCGATTAGGTAATCTGAGGATCTCATCATTTCTTCATCATGTTCGACTACGATTACTGAGTTTCCAAGGTCGCGAAGATTCTTTAGAGTTGAGATTAGTTTATCGTTGTCGGATTGGTGAAGGCCGATTGATGGCTCGTCAAGAACGTATAAAACCCCAGAAAGTCCAGAGCCGATTTGCGAGGCAAGCCTTATTCTTTGGGCTTCTCCGCCGGATAATGTTCCGGATTGCCTTGAGATTGTTAAATATTCTAGTCCGACATTTTTTAAGAAGGTGAGTCTTCTGGATAATTCTTTTAGGACCCTTTGGGAGATTTCTTGCTGAGTTGTTGTTAGCCTTTCTTTGACTTCTTCTACCCAAATTATAGCGTCAGAGATCGACATTTGGCAAAGCTGTCCAATGTTGATGTTGTCGATTTTTATTGAAAGAGTCTGTTCGTTGAGTCGATATCCATTACATTTTGAACACGATCTTGTACCTTGAAATTTTGACAATTCTTCTCTTGTTGACTCACTGTCACTTTCGTTGAATTTCTTTTTTAGATTTGCAAGTATTCCCTCGAAAGGTTTTCTAACTTTGAATGATTTCAGTCCATCGTCGTAATCGATTTCTATTTCTTCTTCGCCAGTTCCATTGAGGATTTTAGATTTTACTTCGTCGGACAATCTTATATATGGAGTGTCGAGGTCGAACTTATATTTTTTTGACAATGCAGTTAGAATTTGCATGAAAAATTTATTTGAGAAGCCTTGCCAGATTGAGATTGCACCTTGTCTTAGGCTGAGGTTTTCGTCGTCTATGACTAGGTCTTCTCTGAAGTAGGTTTCTGTGCCGAGGCCGTCGCATGATTTACATGCGCCGTAGGGGCTGTTGAATGAGAAGATCCTTGGCTCTATTTCGGAAATTGTGAATCCTGATACTGGGCAGGAAAATTTTTCACTAAAAACAATTATTTCACTTTCTTCGCTTTTGTCTTTTTTCAAAACTTCTACTAGTAATAGTCCGTCCGAGAGTTTGAGTGCAGTTTCAATTGAGTCCGCAAGTCTGTTTCCAAGGCTGTCATTTAAGACTATTCGATCAACTAGGATTTCGATATTGTGTTTTTTATTTTTATCAAGTTTAGGTAAAATGTCGTTTAGATCGTGGACTTTGCCGTTAACTTTGATTCTTTGAAAGCCTTGCTTTCTGGCTTGCAACATTTCTTTTCTGAACTCACCTTTTTGTCCGCGAACTATTGGGGCTAAGATGTATATTTTTGATCCTTCTGGTAAGGCAAGGACTTTGTCGACCATTTGCGAGGCTGATTGGCTGCTTATTGGAAGTCCGGTTGTTGGCGAGTAGGGCGTTCCGATTCTGGCGTATAAGAGTCTTATGTAGTCGTAAATTTCAGTCACAGTCCCAACGGTGGATCTTGGGTTGTTTGAGGTGGTTCTTTGGTCGATTGCAATTGCTGGAGATAGTCCAGTGATGCTTTCAACATCTGGTTTATCTTGTAAGTCAAGGAATTGTCTTGCGTAAGAGGATAGGCTTTCAATGAATCTTCTTTGTCCTTCTGCGTAAATTGTGTCAAATACTAACGATGATTTACCCGAGCCGCTTAGTCCCGTGACTACTACTAATTCATTTTTTGGTATTGTAATGCTAACATTTTTTAAGTTGTGTTCTCTGGCACCGCTAACTTTGATGAATTTTTCTTCCATATTTCTTGTAAGAGTTTATATATTAAATACTGACTATAAGAACATAACATATAATTAACTTTAATGCAAGTAAAAATGAAGAAAAAGATGTGTTTTTTTTGACTTTTAAAACCCCTTGGGATTGCAATAATCCCAAGGGTAAAGCATTATATTTTTTCAATAACACTTTAAAGGATCTCACTATTTGTGAAATTCCAGGCTTTAAGTCGCTGTAAAATACACCGCGCCCAAAACCATTACAATCAATGGAACAAATACCATTTTATTTGGATTCGATGTTAATATTTATTAAATTAATAAATTAATTTAATATGCGAAAACAAGAAATCTTCTATAGTGAAGATCCTTAAAACATTCTTAAAAATCAAAGATTCTTAAGAACCTCATTCCTAATCTTTTTCAATTCAGAATCAGATAAAGGAATAAGACCTTTTCGTACAAGGTAGCCTTTTTCACCAAGTGCTCTTGGGGAAATTATAGCTTTGACGAATTTCTTTAAACCTTGGACTTTTCCTATATGTTGAGGTTTGAAGTAAATGTATAGAGGCCTAGAGATTTTATATTTTTGCGATTTAATATTTTCAAGGGTTGGCAAGACTCCGTCAACTCTTGCGGCTCTAATTTTAGATCCATTTTCATTTAAGAAACTGAAGCCGAAAATCCCAAAAGCTTGCTTGTCGTTAGTTAATTTTTGTACAATTAAGTTGTCATTTTCACCAGCCTCAATGAAATGGCCGTCGCTTCTGATGATGTGACATTTCTTTTTCCTGATTTTTTTATCGGGAAATGCTGCTTGAAAAGCTGGGTGATCTGAGCAGGTTTTTTCCATAGCCAGCTCTACAAATGCATCCCTAGTTCCAGAGCTTGGCGGTGGGCCATAGACTCTTATTTCGTGGTTAGGTAATTTAGGGGATATGTCTGACCATTTTTTGTAGAAATTTTTAACCAATTTTCCTTCATGTGGAACTTGTTCTGCTAATGCTAGGAAAAGTTGGTATTTTGTAATGGAAATTTGTTTGGCTTTTTTGGAATTTGCAACTACGATTCCATCATAACCTATTTTAATTTCTGAGATTTTTGAGACTCCGTTGTCTTTACAATCTTGTATTTCGCTTTTTTTGATGGCCCTTGATGCATTTGATAAATCTGGGTGTTCATACCCAACGCCAGCGCAAAATAGCTTAAACCCGCCACCAGTTCCTGTTGATTCAATGGTTGGAGTTTTATATTGACGATATTTTCTGCCAAATTTCTCAGCAATTACTGAGGTAAATGGGTATACCGTAGAAGACCCAACTACACTAATATGGGCACGTTCTTTTGATGAAAATAAATTATTCGCCCAAGAGTTATAATTTAGGCAAAGAGAAGCGGATAGAATTGATATAAAGGCAAGGGCCTTTATAAACTTGTTTTGTTTTTGACCAGTCATATGAAGCAATATTTTAATTATTATATTAACTAACTATTTTGTTCACTTGCCTTAATACTTCTTTGACAAGCCCTAACAATGCTTCATTTTTTGGCAATGACCAAGTATTTGCGTTTTAGCAAATGCTTTTAATTACCTTAAATAAAGCAAATGCTAATTTGCGTGTATTATACACCATCTATATTTAATTGTCAAGAGGCAATTTTTTTAGATAAAAAGTCGATTTATGGGGTGATTTTACAGCTAAAATCGCCATTTTTTAGCGAAATTTCATTTGAATTGCAGACATTCTTTAAATCTTCAGTTGCAAGGCTCAAATCTATATTACTTGATATTTCAATGAGATTTATAGTGGTTTTCATTGATAAATTGTTGTCAGATTTGAATTTTCTTACTTTTGAGATGATTTTCAAGGCCTCTTCGCCAATTTCTAGAGATTTTTTGTCAAATGGTAGTTTTTCGGATTTTGGCCAATTTCCACAGGAGTTAATGGATTTTGTGATATTAAACTCATTTTCAAAGATTTTGCTGTATATTTCTTCACATAAATGCGGAGTGAATGGCGCAAAAAGCTTTAAAATAGTGTTTAATGTGATTTTTAGGGTTAAAATGGCGCTAATTTGTTGCTTTTGAATTTGGGTCTTTTGCTCTTTGGAAAGCTCGATATTTTCGAGTTTTTGTGCATTTAAGCCATAGGCTCTTACTTTTACTATTTCTAAATAATTGTCACATAAATCGTTCCAGAAGAAATCTTCGATTGCTTCTCTGGCGCGGGCATATTCAAATTTTTCAAATTGCTGGGTGGATTTCTCAATCGTTTGCTTTAATCTGGAAATTATCCACAAATCTGAACTTTCAGTGATATTGGCAAAAAAGTTGTCAATCGTCTTTTGATCAGAAGTATTTTTGTGAGAAATATTTGGTAATTCATACTCTTTAATAACATCAAAATTCATTGAAGCAAATTTCGAAGCATTAAATAATTTGGTAATTAATTTCTGTCCAATTTTGAAGATTTCGTCACTATAAGCAGTATCTGCGCCAAGATTCGAAGTCGAAGTCCAATAGCGAACAATGTCTGAGCCTTTTTCTTCGATTAAATGAGTCGGAGTCACCACATTACCTTTTGATTTACTCATTTTGGTTTTATCCGCAGCTAAGCACCAGCCGGAAATAACTGCGTTAAACCAAGGTTGCGAGCAATCATAGTTGGTTTTTGCTGGCTTTGGCTGGCCATTTTTATCTAAATTATGGAGATAGGCTTTGGTAATCGTGTAAAATGCCCAGGTGCGAATGATTTCATGGGCCTGTGGGCGCATGTCGGCTGGGAAAAGTTTTGCGTGGCGATCTTGCATTTCTTTGGCTTCTTCAGTCGAAATTGCGCCATTTTCTAGTAGATTTTGCAGCATTTCGTTACTTACTAAACCAGAAGATAGTTGCGGCGAGATTGAAGATGTTGCCCAGGTGTCTAAAATGTCGGTTTCTGGGGTGATTGTGTGATCCTGACCTTCTTTGGTGGCTGTGATTTTGCCTCTTTCGTCGATTTTTGAGATTTCGTAACCTCTTTTAGTGAAAATTTCAGTAATTTTGGCGACTGATTCTGGGGTTTTTCCATCGCATGGGTCGACTGGTAATTCATGAAAATCTGCAACTATTTTATCACCACCTTCTAGTTGCCAAACTGGAAATGGTACGCCAAAGAATCTTTGGCGAGAGATGCACCAGTCTGAGGATAATTTTTCGCACCATTGAATTGCGCGCACTTTCATGAATTCTGGATGCCAGTTGCATTTGTTGATTTGCTCGACTAATTGCTCTTTAAATGGCATTAGTTTTATGTACCATTGATCTTGGGTGATGAATTCGATTGGTGATCCGCTTCGTTCTGCGCATTTAACATTATGGGTAATATCTTCAGATGCTCTAGTTAGTTGATTATTTTCAGCTAAATATTTGATAAAATCTTCGCGAGCTTGGTTAATTTTTTTGTTAGCAAGAATTTGATCGTGGATTTCTTTTGCTTCTTTGGGTTTTTTACAAAGATCAAATCCACTTAAACTAGTTGATTCGAGAATTTTTCCATAGTTGTTGATTGAAATTCTAAGGTCCAGATTATATTTTCTCCACCACTCGATATCGGTTTCGTCACCAAAGGTACAGCACATTACCGCACCAGTTCCTTTGTCGGTTTTTACATTATTGTCGGCAATAATTGGAATTTTTACGCCAAAAACTGTGCTATAGGCAAAGTGTCCGGTATTTCCTTCGCCGTTTTTATCTAATTTATTTTTATCAAGATATTTTGCCCATTTTTTCGATCCGTCTTCATTTTTATGACTTGAATTTATCATTAAAGCAACGCAGGCAGGTAATAATTCAGGGCGAGTAGTCATGATCTCGATTTTTTCGCTATTTTCATCTTCGAAATTCAGATAATTCATTTTTGAAGGAATTTCTTTGTCTTCTAAATCGGCTTGTGACAGAGCAGTTTGGTCAACAATATCCCAAATTACCGGGGCGAATTTTTTCTCTACTAGACCTTTTTTATATAAATCAACAAAAGAGCTTTGCGAAAGCTGTTGTGACTTTTTTGAAATGGTTTGGTATTTTTGATCCCAGTCTACAGATAGCGCGATTGAGTTGAATAGTGCTTCGAATTCGATTTCTGCTTCTTGAACTATTTCTTTACATTGCGCAATGAATTCTTCGCGAGGCATTTGATTAGCGCGAATTTTTTTAACTTTTTCAACTAATCTTTCGGTTGGAAGGCCGTTATCGTCAAAGCCCATTGGATAGAAAACATCACGGCCGATCATTCTTTGAAAGCGTGCAATAAAGTCAGCCTGAGTGTAAGAAAAAACATGGCCCATGTGCAAAACCCCAGAAACAGTAGGTGGAGGCGTATCAATAACAAAAGTATTTTCCTTTGTTTGATCATTTTGCCATTTGTAAATATCATTTTCTTGCCAATATTTCTGCCAGTCTAGCTCTTTTTCTTGGTGGTTGTATTTTTTATCTAGCATTACCAAATTTCCATTAAATTGATACTATATTTTCCTACTGTATGAAGAATTATTTTTCCGTTTATAGCGATTGGAGAGTGGAAAACTCTTTGTCTGAGCTTCATTTTTTGCTCTATTTCACCATTTTGCGGGTTTGCCACTAGGATTTCTGAATTTTCATTGGTTAGCAATAATTTTCCACCTATCATTGCAATGCCATTGTAAATTATTTTTGTTTCTGGATCATTTGGGTCTTTTTGCAAATCAAGTTGAATTACATATTTTACCTTGCCATCTTTTTGGGTTAAGGCGATTAGCTTATTTTCGTTATTTATTGTGAATATGTAATCTTTAGTTAGCCAAAAATCAGAAATTGTGGCTAGTCGTTTTTTCCAAATATATTTGCCATTGTCAAGATTGATTGCCATAAATATTCCGCCGTTGCCACTTGCAAATAGGGTGTTGTCTTTAATTTTCGGAGTTGCATCTATATCATTTAAGTAGAAATTTGAATTTACTGCTTTGTTTAAATTTAGGTTTTGGCTCCATAAAAGTTCGCCATTATTTTTATTTAAGCAATTTATTTCGCCATTTGAATAGCTAATTATTAGTTTATTTTTATTGATTAGCGGCTTTGCAGAGCCAAAAATTGCTGTAGGTTGATCAAAAGAGGAGGATATCCATTCTATCTTTCCATCTTGAAAGTCTAAGGCATATGTTTTATTGTTATCAGTGGAAAAATAAATATTTTTTCCATCAGAAGCAATTGTTGAAATTGGAATTGCCAGAATTTTTTTTGACCAAATTATTTCGCCATCTTTAGGATCGATAGCAAAAACTTTATCAATTCCCGCAATAGCAAAAAGCCTATTATTTTGAATACTTAACCTTGGGTTTTGGTAATTTTTAAAGTAGGTTTTTGGAAAAATTCTTTTTTTATAAATTCTTTTTTTTGAATTTAATTCATAAGAAGTTAAAATCCCAGATGGGTCAAGTAAGAATATTTTATCATTATAAATTATTGGTTCAAAAACATAGCGATCCTTGTAAAATCCTTTATATCCTGACCAAATTTGCTTTTTCTTATTTAAAAATTTGTTTTTTTTATTTTTTAAAGGGGTGAATTGAAAATTCTCAATTTCATTATTATAAAAAAAACTTTGGTCGTAATAAGTTGTATTTTTTTCCTTAGGAATTGAAACTTTTTGATCTTCTAAAGATTTATCAATTTCTAAAGGATTTGTATCTTCAATTGCTAAGATTGCTTTTTTTTCATCATATTTATCGTCCTTATCAGAGCAAGATGATATATTTAGCAAAGTTACGATCAGCAATGTGGAATAAATAAGGAATTTTTTCAACTTATGGTATTAATTTAATTAGTTGATCAACTCGATTTTTCATGACTTGAGAGCCATCTTTGTCGCTTCTGATGCTTTCAAGAAGCTTTCTTGCCTCATCATTTTTATTAACTTTTATATATAAAATCCCAAGCTGCTCTTTTGCCTGAAGCTTGAAAACTTTATTTTTATTAATTATTTTTTTGATTCTAATTATTGCTTGCCTAGCTTTATCCATATCTGGATTATCGCCAAGATTGACGATAATTAATTTTGCTAATAGCAAGCCTGATAGATTTTGCAAATAATCATCATATTTATTTTTAAAGGCAATTTCTTCGTAAATTTCCAGAGCTTTATCAATATTATTTTCAGAAATAACCGCAGCAGCATATCTAAGAGATGCTAAGGCTTTAATTCCATTTGGTGCTGAATTTGATTCGTATATTGACTTTAAAAGCTCGGTTGACTCTTTATATTCACCTCTTTCTTCCTTAATTATTGCTTGGTGATAAATTGTTGAGTAGGATTTTTCTCTACTTGATTCAATATATTCATGAATGAAATAAATAACAAGAAGCACGAACAATGCCGCAAGAGTTAATAGCAGAGGCTTTTTATGTTTGCCAAGGAATTTAGTTATTTTATCTTTTCTGGCTTCATCTTTGATTTCTCTTAATGTAGAATTGTCCATATTAAATTGATTTATTGGTTATTTTTAAGCAGCAATCTAGTGTGTTTTTAAGTAAAAATGCAATTGTCATTGGACCAACTCCACCTGGAACTGGTGTTATGGCCGAGGCTTTTTTGCTGACATTTTCAAAATCAACATCGCCAACTAGCTTTGATTTACCGCTTTTGTCAGTAATGCGATTAATTCCAACATCGATTACGATTGCACCTTTTTTTACCATATCCTCTTTGATTAAGCCTGGAACTCCGGTTGCTGAGACTATTATATCGGCACTTAAGCATTCTTCTTTTAGATTTTTAGTGGAACTATTGGCGACAGTTATTGTGCATTTTTTAAGGCTAAGAAGCTTTGATACTGGGCTTCCGACAATATTTGAAGAGCCTAAAATGATGGCTTTTTTGCCCCTTAAGTTATCCTCGCCAATTGTTTCTTTGATTAAGTGTAAGCAACCAAGGGGCGTGCATGGAACGATTGCCTTGTCATCGCCTTCAATTTGTCCAACCGCTAATTTTCCGGCATTGATTATGTGAAATCCATCAACATCTTTGCTTGGGTTTATGGTGTGGATGATTTTGTTGCTATTAATGTGACCAGGAAGCGGAAGCTGCACCAAGATCCCATGAATTTGCGGATCATTATTAAGCTCTTCAATTTTTGCAATTAATTCAGCTTCACTAATATTTTCATCCATTTTAAATTCTAAAGAATTTATGCCGATTTTGATAGCGGTTTTGCGCTTATTTGCGACATAAATTTGACTTGCAGGATCTTGTCCAACCAAGATTACAGCTAATCCAGGGGTTATATCGTGTTTTTTCTTTAATTTTTCAATGTCGATGGCAATTTTGTCGCGTAATTTCTGGGCGGAAAGCTTGCCATCTATGATTTTTGCTGTCATTATCGGTTTTTTTAAAGATTTTTATTAAAATATAGTATAATTATAGACTAATTAGTTTAAAAATCACTAGTTTTCTTGAAAAATTTCAATCCCAGCAACTCCATCGACCTTAATTCTATGAATTTTGTGTAAATTAGCGTTTTTTACTCCACCAAGGGCGAAAATTGGTATTTTAGAGGCTGTTTTTGCTCTTTTTAGGTTAAAAATGCCTTGAATTTTGGCTTTTTTATGAGAATTGGTTGGAAAAATTGGTGAAAAAAATAATAAATCAATATTGGAGTTTTGAGCTTTTTTGATAGAATTTAGGTTGTGACAGGCGAGGCTGATTGTGAAATTTCGGTTTTTTTGATGATTTTTAAGTTGAAAAGCATGATTTTTGGTATTTTTGAGGTCAAAATCAGAAAAATGATAGCCATCAGCCTTGATTTTTTTGGCTAAGTCAAAATCTTTGCCAATAATTAGCTTGTGACGGTATTTTTTAGCGAGTTTTTGGATTTTCAAAGCTAGCTCTTGCCTTTTTTGTGGATTTAATTTATACTCTCTATATATTATGTAGGATTTTTTTGGAAGATTGGCAATAGCTTCTTCAAAATTAGGGAATCTGGCAAAATCAGTAAAGAGACAGCTAGAGTGGTTGGCTTTTTGTTTATTAATGTAATAATTTAAATCGTGACTTTGCATCAAATTGAGCGAAATTTATTAGTAATAAATAATAATATTAAAAAAACTTGTAAACTTTTTGAGCGTGATCCAGAAAAAGTAAATCTGGTCGCAGTTTCCAAAAAATTTCCAGTTGAGTCAATTATAGCAGCTATTAATGCAAATTGCAAAATATTTGGTGAAAATTATGTAAGTGAGGCTTTTGAGAAGTGGCCAGAGATAAAAAAACAGCATCCCGAAATTAAATTGCATTTTATCGGCGGTTTGCAAAGCAATAAAGTTGGTAAGGTTTTAGGGCTTTTTGATTGCATTGAAAGCTTAGATAGCGAGAAATTAGCGCTAGAGTTTAAAAAGCAAATTTTAAAATCTGGGGGAAAATGCAATCCAGAATTTTTTGTGCAGGTAAATATAGGTCAGGAATTGCAGAAATCTGGAATAGATCCGCTGGAGGTGAATGAATTCGTGGATTTTGCAAAAAATGAGTGTGGTTTGAATGTTACGGGTCTAATGTGCATTCCGCCTGCAAACGAAGATCCTTCGCTTTATTTTGCGTTATTGGCAAAATTGGCTAAAGAAAATGCTTTGCCAAATTTATCAATGGGCATGAGCTCTGATTATGAAAAAGCAATCGCTATTGGCGCAAATTATATTCGTATTGGCACAAAAATTTTTGGAGCGAGGGAGATTTAAAGATTTATTTAAAGAGAGTTTACTTCTGTTTTTGGAGTATTCATAGGCTCTTTCCCTTTGTCTTTTGCGGAGGTTTTGACTGGCGCTGGGGCTGATGAGGGTGAGGGTTCTGATATTTCTAAATTTACTCCAAGCATCGACATTTCTTCAGCAACCTGCCTTACTTTTTTTAGCGTTTCTGGCGACGGCGCATTGGGCTCTTCACTTTGTTTTTTTAGCAGAGCTTCTTGCTCAGCCATCATTGCATCAAACTGTTCTTGGTATTTGTTTTTGGCTTTTTCTTCAGCAGCTCTTCTTTCATAGTCTGTGGCGGCAATTTGCGCAAATTGTCTAAGATGCTCGTCGGGCCTTCCGCCGCTTGCTTCTTCATGTCTAGGTTGCGGCTTTGTTGCATTGAGATCTGCGGCTTCGAGTTTTTGTATTATTGCATCCAATCTTCTTCTTTCAGATTCTCTTCTAAATTCTTCCAATTGTTTTTTTGAAATTGCTGGGCCGGCCCCATCTGTTATTTCGTCGATTGTCATCGGACCATCATAACTTTTAACATCATAGCCTCTTGATCGTAAAAATTCTACAGTTTCTTGCTTTGGTTCTTTACCCCTTCTTCTTTGTCTTAAATGTAGAGTTGATGCGAGTTCTAATATAGTTGAGGCTAATTCTTGATGGGATTTTGAGTCACCTCCTTGATCAGCTAATTCTTGTGCAATTTTTATTATTTCCTTTAAAGCGTACTGCCTACCTCCCTCATTATCTCGTAATATTTTTTCTACTAGTTGCACTTCTTTTTGTGTTAGAGATACTTTTTTGATAAAATTTGATGCATCTTTTTCTCCATCTGAATAAAGGCCGTCAATTAACAATATTTTTTCCCTGATATTAATTTGTGTTAATGAGGAAAAAAATCCTTTTTGTTCTAAAAAATTAATGAGAAGCTTTTTATTGTTAAGAAACAAAGAGGCCATAAGGGATATTTTAGATTCATTATTCATCTCCTTGTCCCAATCGCATAAATCATACAGCCTTTGGAAAATTTGCAACTCGTCTTCTTCGATTGATTGTGAGCCCAGGAAGATTTCCGCAAGTTTCTCTCGCAAATCTTCTTTACTTCTATAGCTAAGTTGATGACTTGAAATTGC
This sequence comes from Rickettsia sp., assembly GCA_038131245.1. Taxonomy (GTDB): domain Bacteria; phylum Pseudomonadota; class Alphaproteobacteria; order Rickettsiales; family UBA1997; genus CAMCFD01. Next base: position 48,138 of record JAYPPA010000015.1, read on the forward strand.
AATGTAAAATAAAACATTGGTATTTTTAATTTTATCGTGAGTTATTTCAATTTTATCGCTACTTTCTAGAAGGTGATGTACATATAAAAAATTTCCAGTCTCTAGTGCGTACATTAAAGCTGTTTGCCCCTTGAATGATTCTGGGCTTGAATAATTAATCCAATTTGGATCAAGCTCATTTAGTTTTGCAAGAATTTCAGGTAAATGCTGAGGAGGTATTATTGTAGATAGTAGAAAAAAGATTGCCCTTTGCGTTTCAGTTAACTTAGTAATGTCGATTTTTTTGTGTAAAGATAGTTTGCTGGCAGTTTCTAGGATTTTTTCGTCAATTGCTATTGGGTCTCTATTGGTTGGCATGTATATTTCTTATACATTAAATCTTTGAAAAATGGTGCGCCCTAGACGATTCGAACGTCTGACCCACAGCTTAGAAGGCTGTTGCTCTATCCAGCTGAGCTAAGGGCGCATAAAACCTTATAGAATCGAATATAATTCGATCTGGGTTAAAGCCTATTTTTTTAACGCCATAAGCCTGAGCTAAGGGCGCATAAAATCTTATAGAATCGAATATAATTCGACCTGGATCTGTTTTTCTATTATAAAATGTTTTTTTCCAAAAATCAAGGAAAAACGAAAAATTCTGTCAAAAATGTAATATTTATATTTGTTTTGGTGGTTTAAAGGTTGTAATTTGGCTATTTTACGATATTGTTTTGATGTTTTGACAAAAATTCCTATTTAAAAAACCTTAAAATCGACATGATTTGCAAAAAAAGACCTAAAATGGCTTATTTTTAAGGATGTTTTTGCAAATATTGCAAAAAATTACAATAAAATTAGAAAAAATAGATAAAAAAATGAAAAAAGTGCTAGTTTTTAAAAAATCGATATGTTATAATGTGGATAGCTTTAGAAAAAGCGTGTTTTAAAAAAATTTTAATTTAATTTAAATAAATATTTATATATGTCAAGTAATCAAGCGGTAAATAAAATCTTTGCTTTAATCAAAGAAAATAATATTAAATTTGTCGATTTTAGATTTTGTGATTACAATGGAAAGTGGCTTCACATAAGTCATTGTGCTGATCAAGTTAGTGAGGATGCGCTTTTGACTGGTGTTTCTTTTGATGGTTCTTCTGTAGCAAACTGGAAGCCTATTAACGAGTCTGACATGACTTTGTTGCCAGATTTATCAACGGCATTCGTTGATCCATTTACTGTTGCTGAGACATTAGTGATTATTTGCGATATTATCGAGCCAAGAGACGGCAAGAGATATAGTCGCGACCCAAGAAATACTGCTTATAAGGCCGAGGAATATCTTAAAAGTACAGGAATTGGTGATGTTGCTTATTTTGGTCCAGAGCCTGAATTCTTCATTTTTGATGATGTGAGATTTGAAACAACAATGAATGGTAATTTCTACAAAATCAATTCTGAAGAGCTTCCGGCCGGGTCTTCTAAAAAAGAAGAGGGTGGAAATTTAGCGCGCAGATCTTTTCCTAAAGAAGCATATTTTGATTGTGCACCACTTGATGCTGCGGGGGATATTAGGGCCGAGATGACAGAGACTTTGCGCCTTGTCGGAATTAAACCAGCTCTTCATCATCACGAGGTAGCGAACGCACAGCAAGAAATCGGTTTTCAATATGGTAGTTTAGTTGAGACTGGTGATAATTTGCAAAAGTTCAAATATGTGATTCACAATGTGGCTCAGGGTTATGGAAAGACTGCGACATTTATGCCAAAGCCAATTTGGAACGACAATGGCTCTGGGATGCATGTTCACCAATCAATTTGGAAAGACGGCAAAAACCTATTCAAAGGTAAAGAGCATGCGAATTTATCCGAAACTGCACTTTACTATATTGGTGGAATTATTAAGCATGCTAAGGCGATTAATGCTTTTGCGAATCCAACTACGAATAGTTACAAAAGGTTGATTCCTGGATTTGAGGCGCCGGTTATGCTTGCTTATTCGTCTTGTAATAGATCTGCGTCAATTAGAATTCCACATGTAAGCAATGAAAATGCCAGAAGAATTGAGGCGAGATTCCCTGATCCTACAGGAAATCCATATTTGACTTTTGCGGCTATGATGATGGCTGGTATTGACGGGATTAAGAATAAGATTCACCCTGGAGAGCCACGCAATCAGGATCTTTACCACCTTTCAGATCGAGAGCTCAAGAGGATTCCAACTGTTGCTGGATCACTTCGTGAAGCTTTGAAAGCCTTGAAGCGCGATAATAAGTTCTTGCTTGAGGGTGGGGTGTTTACTTCTGATCAAATTGAGGCTTATATTGATTTGAAAATGAAAGAAGTCGAAAGATATGAGCATGTGCCTCATCCAATTGAGTTTGAAATGTACTATAATAGGTAGATTGAGCATTATTGCAAGGTCTTGTTTTGGCAAGGCCGTAGCAACCTAAAAATACTTCAACAAAAATCTAGGTTTGTCTTGTGGGATTGCCTTGCGGATTGTTGCGCCTTGGCGACTTTGTTACTTTTACAACAATGGGTATTTATTAACATATTCTTAATAAGTTGTTGGTAGATTATCTACAGTTTATTAACAGTTTATTTACAT
>JAYPPA010000016.1:0-41191 GCA_038131245.1 Rickettsia sp.
ACTTCCCATGTCATTTCGAAGCGTAGCGAGAAATCCCTTGTTAACCGATTTCGACGCTATTAGCTAAGTAATTTTGTTCATAGGTTGTTAATTGACGAGATCCACGCACATCAAGTGCTTGGTCGAGTCCATGAATAGCCTAGAGGTCAAGCTATGACGCTAATATACTCGTTTTTTTGGTGGGATTGCTTTCATGTCCTTAGACTTTGGATCAAGCACCACATCGCGATAATCAAACTTAACCTTACCCTTCTCATCACAAGTAGCAATCGTATGCTTCATCCAATTTTCATCATCACGATCCTGATAATCATCCCTAGCATGAGCGCCGCGGCTTTCCTTGCGATTAAGTGCAGACTCAACCGTAATAATTGCTTGCGGCAATAAATTCTCAAGTTCCAAAGCTTCAATCAAATCACTATTCCAAACCAAGCCACGATCAGCAATTTTCAAATCCTCAAAACTTGCAAAAACTTCCTGCATTTTATCGCAACCTTTTTGCATAATTTCCTCAGTTCTAAATACCGCAGCATGATTTTGCATAGTTTTTTGCATCTCAAGCCTAATCTGCGCAGCACCCTTGCTTCCATTTGCATTTCTAACACGATCAAGTCTCACCAATGCATTTTCACCAGCCTTCTTATCTTTAAAATCAGCATGATCAGCCCCAGCTTTCACCACCTCAGCAGCCCTAATCGCAGCAGCCCTTCCAAATACCACCAAATCAAGAAGCGAATTCGAGCCAAGCCTATTTGCACCATGCACCGAAACACACGCAGCCTCACCAATCGCCATCAAACCAGGCACAACATTTGCCTTACCATTCTTAACTTCAACAACTTCGCCATGAACATTAGTTGGAATACCACCCATATTATAATGCACAGTCGGAATCACCGGAATTGGCGCTTTCGTAACATCAACCCCAGCAAAAACCCTCGCAGTCTCAGAAATCCCAGGAAGCCTCGCCTTCAAGACATCAGCATCAATATGATCTAAATGCAAATAAATATGGTCCTTATTTGGCCCAACGCCGCGCCCAGCCATAATCTCCATAGTCATTGAGCGCGAAACAACATCGCGACTCGCCAAATCTTTCGCCGACGGCGCATATCTCTCCATAAAGCGCTCGCCCTCGCTATTCACCAAATAACCACCCTCACCTCGAGCACCTTCAGTAATCAAGCAACCAGAACCATAAACCCCAGTTGGATGAAACTGCACAAATTCCATATCCTGCAAACCAAGTCCAGCCCTAGCGACCATAGCTCCGCCATCACCAGTACAAGTATGAGCCGAAGTCGCAGAAAAATACGCCCTTCCATAACCACCAGTTGCCAAAACAACCATCTGAGCTTTAAATCTATGCAAAGTCCCATCCACCATTGAAAGCGCCATAACGCCGCGACAAACACCGTCTTCCATAATTAAATCCAGCGCAAAATACTCGATAAAAAACTCCGCATCATGCTTTAAAGACTGCTGATATAAGGTATGCAAAATCGCATGACCAGTCCTATCAGCGGCAGCGCAAGTCCGTTGCGCAGGCCCACCTTCGCCATATTTCGTAGTCATCCCACCAAACGGCCGCTGGTAAATCTTACCCTTATCATTTCTAGAAAAAGGCACACCGTAATGCTCAAGCTCAATGATAGCCTCCGGAGCCTCTTTACACATATACTCAATACAATCCTGATCACCAAGCCAATCCGAACCCTTGATCGTGTCATAAGCATGCCATCTCCAGTCATCTTCACCCATATTACCAAGTGCAGCAGAAATCCCCCCTTGCGCAGCAACAGTATGCGAACGCGTCGGAAAAACCTTCGAAATACACGCAGTCTTCAAGCCCTTTTGCGCCATACCAAATGTCGCACGAAGCCCAGCACCACCAGCCCCAACAACAATCACATCATATTCGTGATCAATAACATCGTAATTTGCAATATTTGTATGTCCTGTCATAAAATTTTAATTTCCTATTAAGTGAAGCCTGATAATCGAGAATATAACTGCAACGCCAGTCAAAACCGAAAAGAAATTTACTGCGTAAGTTAAAATTAATCTTCGCATTTTATTTGCAATATAATCCTCAAACACAACAGCCATACCTAAGCAACCATGATACAAAGAAACTGTAATTAAAATAATTGCCAAAATTGCATTAAACGGATAAGCAAAAAACACCGTTAAATTCGCATCAACATCAGAAGCCACCATAACAATTGAGTACAACAACCATGCAACAAGCGGAATTAAAGCAACAGAAGTAACTTTTTGCATAATCCAATGATGCGAGCCAGTCTTCATTGATGGCGCTATTTCAATTTTCTTCATAAATAAATAATTAATTACATATATCTATAATACCACAAAAAAGCCAAAACAAACCCCGATATTAAAAAAGTCAAAACAAGAGTCATATAACCAGTATATTTAGCCTTTTGCAGCTCAAAACCCATACCAATATCCCAAAATAAATGTCTAATACCATTGCAAAGATGAAAAGAAATCGAAAAAATCAATCCAATAACCGCCGCAACAGTTAAGTATTCAAAAGCTTTCCACCAAATACACTCGCAATCATAATTTCCACCAACTATCTCGTAATTATAAGTGAAAATCACAATATACCAAGAAATAATCAATAAAGATACAAACAGCATAACCCCCGTCAATCTATGTAAAATCGAAGTCAAAGAGCATATATTCCATTTGTAAATTTGCAAATGAGGCGAAGTAGGCCTATTGTTTTCTATTTTTTTACCCATTTCTCAAGTAATTATTATTAAAAATATTATAATATATATAATATCACCAAATCACATTAAAATCAAGTTAAAAAAATACAAAAATATCTAAATCTTGCCTTTTAGCAAATAATCTGCTAAAATAGTCAAAAAAATAAATAAATAAACATGAAAAGAATCGCTTTTGTCCTGGGTTCAAACCTTGGCAACAAAAAATCCAATTTAGATCAAGCAATTAAATTTCTCGAGGAAAGTCTCAACCTAAAGCAAATAAAAATCTCCGATCCTTTAAAAAATAAAGCGCTTTTAAAGCCAAATTCACCAAAAGAATGGGATCGTGATTTTTTAAATATTGCGATTTCTGGCGATATAAATTTAGAAAAATTCCCACCACTAAAAATCCTTAAAATAATTCATAAAATTGAAGCTCAGCTAGGCAGGAAAAGGGACGGAAACAGCTGGGCACCCCGAACTATCGATATCGACATCGCTTTTATTGAAGATTTAGTTTTCAATGAAAATAATTTACAAATTCCCCATAAAGAATTAAATAATCGTGATTTTTTTATGATTCCTTTATCTGAAATTGAAAAGAAGAATTTGGACCTAAAGCAAAAAAATAACCAATAAACAAAGAAGTTTATTTTGATCGAGGGTCAAGGTAAATCAACACCGGCGCAGAAACATACATCGAAGAATAAACACCAACCACAATTCCAAAGAAAGCACCAGAGCTAAAACTCATCAAAACACTTCCGCCAAAAATTAATAAAGCGGAAAGCGATAATAAGGTCGTAAAAGAAGTTAAAACCGTTCTTTTTAATGTAGTATTTAAGCTATCATTGACAATTTTAATCATTTCTGACTTTTTTAGTCTCCTTAAGTTATCTCTAATTCTGTCAAAAATCACCACAGAATCATTGATTGAGTAACCAATAACAGTCAAAATAGCCGCAATCGAAGTAAGATTAAATTCAATTTGAGTCGCCGCATAAAACCCAAGCACCAATATCGCATCATGAATAATCGCCAAAATCCCCCCAAGACCAAACTGCCAATCAAAACGCAGCCAAATATAAAACATTATTGCAAAAAAAGAAAGAAATAATGCCATGATTCCCTTAAAAATCAACTCAGAACCAATCTGCGGCCCAACATAATCAATTTTACGATAATCTATACCCGAAAATTCTTTATTCAAAGAATCTTGAATAACCTTTATAAATTCAGACTGATTTAAAAGTTTATCTTTTTGAATTTCAATGTAATCATTATCCCCAGGAACCCTAATTAAGAAAATATCATTCTCAATATTTTGAATTTGAACCTCTTTATCCGCATCAGCAAAAACCGCCCTAAGATCATAAACATTGGTAGCTGGGATCTTTGCCTCAATTAAAATCCCCCCAGAAAAGTCAATGCCAAAGTTTAAACCTCTAATAAGCACCAACAAAAGAGAAATTACAACAAGAGAAATAGATATGGCATGATGCAATTTGTGATATTTCATGAAATCAATCTTCATCTCATCACCTTTAAAAAAGCTTAAAATTTGCATCTTAACTATTATTTGTAAGAAATTTTAAGTAAAATAAACTATTGTTTACCCAATTTCTTGATTTGTGAATAAATTCTAGAAATCTTTCTAGAAGCAGTATTGATATGAAAAATCTTTTTAGAAACACCTTTCATAATTTCAGACTCAAGATTTTTAAAATCTTTCAACGCAGCATCTTTATCACCTGTTTTGATAGAATCATTAACTTTTCTAATAAAAGTTCTAATTCTACTCTTTCTAGAATTGTTAACAGTTTTGTTTCTAGCACTAGTTCTAAGAGCCTTTTTTGCAGCTTTTGTATTAGCCATAACTTTAAATAAATTTAAATATTAATCTTTAAAATTCAATTTTAACATATTTAAGTATAAATGTCAAGAAAAATTCGAAAATCTAACTCAAATTTTCTATAATAAATATATTAATTAACCTGAAATCACCTCTTTTCCAGCCATATAAGGCCTTAAAGCCTGTGGAATAGTTACTGATCCGTCCGAATTTTGATAATTTTCCAAAATAGCCACAATAGTACGCCCAACAGCCAATCCAGAGCCATTCAAGCTGTGCACATAATGGTTCTTTTTATCCTTTTTATAGCGAGCCTTCATGCGTCTTCCTTGAAAATCACCACAATTAGAACAGCTTGAAATTTCGCGATATTTACCCTCAGAAGGCAACCAAACCTCCAAATCATAGGTTTTTTGCGCCCCAAAGCCCATGTCGCCGCTACATAATAGTACTTTTCGATAAGCAAGCCCCAGCCCCTCAAGCACCGCCTGCGCAGTAGCGGTAATCCTCTCATGCTCGTCCCTAGAGGACTCCTCATCAGCAATCACGACAAGCTCGACCTTCTTGAATTGGTGCTGGCGAATCATGCCGCGAGTATCGCGCCCAGCCGACCCAGCCTCGCGCCTAAAACACGGAGTATAAGCCACAAACCGCAAAGGAAGCTCTTCATGAGCCAAAACCTTGTCTGCAACCAAATTCACCAAAGACACTTCAGCTGTCGGAATCAGCCAATATCCATCCTTAGTCTCAAAAGCATCCTCACTAAATTTTGGCAACTGCCCAGAGCCTTTCATAGCCTCACTTTTCACCAAATTTGGCGGCGAAATCTCTGTAAAACCATTTTTTACCGCCAAATCAAGCATATAATTCGACAAAGCACGCTCTAAAAGCGCCAAATCGCTACTCAAAGTCGAGAATCTCGCCCCAGAAAGCACTGCCGACTGCTCAAAATCAAGCATTCCCAGCTTTTCACCTATCTCGTAATGCGACTTTGGCTCAAAATCGAATTTTGGTGGCTCACCAACCCTTTCAACCTCAATATTGTCATTTTCATCAGCCCCAGTCGGCACCCCTTCATCAGCCAAATTCGGCAATTCCAGCAAGATCCCTTCTAGCTCGCCTTCTAAATCACGCAAAATTTGCTCAATTTCTTCAATATTTTGATTATTTTGCTTAGATTCAGCCAATAAATCGTCACAATTCTCGCCATTTCTCTTCGCAAACCCAACTTTTTTAGCAATTTCATTACGAATTGCCTGAAAATCTTGAATTTTGGTCTGAATTTCACGCTTTTCCTCATCCAAAGCCAAAATCTGCTGCGACCTGTAATCACAGCCTCTTTCTTGCATTTTTTTATCAAATATCTCAGGATTTTGACGAATTAACTTAATATCTAACATATAATTTGTATTTTTTTATAGAAAATTTAATCTAACTATATTAATATTATATAAGAATTATTTGGAAAAATCAATATTGAATTACTACTATATATTATAATGCATAGCCAAGAGATAAAAATTTCACAAGATTTGATCAGAATCCGCAGCTATAGCGGCTATAGCGAAGAGGCAATCACCTATATCGAAAATTTTTTAACAGATTTAGGCTTTAAATGCGAAAATTTAACCTTCGAAGGAGACGGATCTTATGAAGTAAACAACTTGCATGCTGTTTTTAACCCCAAAAACTCACCAAAAACCCTTTATTTTGCTGGCCATACCGATGTAGTAAATGAAGGAGACACTAGTAAATGGCGCTTTGACCCATTTTCAGCAACAATCGAAGGCGAAAAATTATTTGGCCGTGGCGCCTGTGATATGAAATGCGCCATTGCCTCTTTTTTAGCCGCAACTGAAAGCTTCATCCAAAATAACCCAAATCCAAATTTTGGTATTGGCTTTCTAATTACCAACGACGAAGAGGCTCAAGGGGTCAATGGCACCAAAAAAGTCCTAAAATGGATGGAGGAAAAAAATCAACCGATCTCGGCTTGCATCGTCGGAGAGCCAACCAACCCGGAAAATCTCGGCGATATGATTAAAATCGGCCGCCGCGGCAGCGTCAACTTCAACCTCACAGTCACCGGAAAACAAGGCCATGTGGCTTATGCTGATTTAGCTCTAAACCCAATAACCTCACTAGTTGACGCTTTGCAAACACTAAAAAGCCATGTTTTTGACGATGGTAACGAATTTTTTCCGCCAACAAATCTTGAAGTCACATCAATTTCAAGCGACAATTTTGGCGAAAATGTCATTCCAAACCAAGCATCAGCAAGCTTCAATGTTCGCTTCAACTCAATTCATTCTTCAAAAAATATTATTGAACTTGTTGATTATGTTTGTCAAAAAAACAGTGCCTCTTTTGGCTATCAATACACCTTAAACCACAGGGTTAGCGGCGAATCATTCCTGTCAAATGAAGGTAAATTCGCCTTAAAAGCACAAGAAATTATCAAAAAAATCACTGGTCAAGATACTGTTTTTGGCACTACTGGCGGGACTTCGGATGCTAGGTTTATTAAGGATTATTGCTCAGATATGATTGAATTTGGTCTGATTAATGAAACTGCTCACAAAATCAACGAATATAGCAAAGTAAGTGATATTAAAAATTTAAAGACTATATATTTAGAGATTTTAAATAATTTTGAAACAATTTAATTAGTAAATTTATGATCGGTAAAATCTGCAGCAAAATCCTTGACCTAATCTCAAGTAAATTTGACACTAGCGAAGATAGAAGGCTCGAAATCGAAGAATATGACAAAAAAAGGGCCAGATTAATTCAAATGGCTGCCAAAACGCCAAAATTATCCAAATTCAAAATATTTTGCATCAATCAATTTATGACCTTATTTGGCTGTGGTAGAATAAAAATAGCCCCAGGCACAATCGCCAGCTTTGTAACCGTTGAATTTTGGCTTATCATCACCTTATTTTTCGTACAAAACAACACCTCTCCCATGGTCGAAGCAATAACCTGGTCTACCATAATTTTCTTCTGCTCATTTTACGCAATAATTTTTACTCCAATATACACTCGTGATTTTGAAGGCTATGATCATCCATCAATAGTCATTGATGAAGTTGTGGGGCAGCTAATAACGCTTTGCCTATCCTACATCGCGGTAAGATCCTACTATCATGAGGAAAGTTGGCTCTTGCCAAAAATTGTCATGCTTGCTCACATGTTTTTATCATTCTTACTCTTTAGAACCCTTGATATTGCTAAGCCGTCAATTGTAGGCTGGATAGATAGAAACATCAAAAACCCGTTTGGCGTTGTTTTGGACGATATAGTTGCTGGATTAATAAGTGCAATTTTAATTATAGCCCTTTTTGTATTCTACGAAAATTCAATCATAAATCTTCATAATTTTTAAGAAGCATAAATATTGACTTTTTGACATTTAAGAATTATAATTAAAAAATAGAGTAATAAAACTAAATATATGGAGTTAAACGAACTGGTAGAGATTTTTTTAAATCATATTCTACCTGTATTAATAAAAATTATCATTATTGTTCTGCCACTAATGATAGCTGTCGCCTACCTAACTTATATGGAGAGAAAAGTTATTGGCGCAATTCAGCTTCGTAAAGGGCCTAATGTGGTTGGACCTTTTGGCCTATTGCAACCTTTGTGCGATGGTCTTAAGTTGATGCTAAAAGAAGTTATTATTCCTTCTGAATCAAATAAAGCCCTGTTTTTAATCGCACCAGTATTGACCTTCACACTAGCCCTAATAGGCTGGGCGGTAATACCATTTAACGAAACATTTTACGTCGCTAATATAAATGTCGGAGTAACTTACGTTTTGGCGATTTCATCTTTAGGAGTTTACGGGATTATCATTTCCGGCTGGGCCAGTAACTCTAAATATGCGTTTCTTGGCGCGATTAGATCTTCGGCGCAAATGATCTCCTACGAAGTCTCTATTGGACTCATCATAATCTGCGTAATTTTACTTTCTGGATCTTTAAATCTTAAAGAAATAGTTCTGGCTCAAAAAGATACCTGGTTTGCGGTTCCACTATTTCCAATGTTTATTTTATTCTTCGCCTCGGCCTTAGCCGAAACAAACAGGTTGCCATTCGACCTTCCAGAAGCAGAATCAGAGCTTGTCGCAGGATATAATGTCGAATATAGCTCAATGCCCTTCGCCCTATTCTTCCTTGGCGAATATGCAAACATGATTCTTATTTCTTCATTTGCAGTAATTTTATTCCTTGGTGGGTGGCTTCCTCCTGCTGATATTGCAATATTTAATGCAATCCCAGGCACTGTCTGGTTCCTTACAAAAACATTCTTACTTTTATTTTGCTTTATCTGGGTCAGAGCAACGCTGCCAAGATATCGCTATGATCAACTAATGAGGCTCGGCTGGAAAATATTCTTGCCAATAAGTCTAATATTTGTAGTATTAACAGCAACTTATGTTGTTTTTTATAGTTAAATAAGAAATAAATGAAATTTTTAAAAATTTTACAACAATTTTTACTAAAAGAAATATTCTACGGCCACTTACTTACCTTAAGATACTTCTTTAAGAAAAAAGTTACCATAAATTACCCTTACGAAAAAGGCCCAGTAAGCCCAAGATTCAGAGGCGAACACGCCCTGCGTCGCTATTCAAACGGTGAGGAAAGATGTATTGCTTGTAAATTATGTGAAGCAATCTGCCCAGCTCAAGCAATTACAATTGAAGCTGAAGAAAAAGCCGGCGGCAGCAGAAAAACCACTCGTTACGATATAGATATGATAAAATGTATCTATTGCGGACTGTGTCAAGAGGCCTGCCCTGTTGATGCTATCGTTGAAAGCCCTAATTTCGAATTTGCAACTGAAACCCGCGAAGAATTATACTATAACAAAGAAAAACTTTTGGCTAATGGCGACAAATACGAGTATATGCTTCGCAAAAATATAGAAGCAGACATCAAATATAGATAATATGGACATTATTTTAACTTTATTTTACTTATTTTCCATCGTTTTAATCACAGCAGCCACCATGGCAGTCTCAACAAGAAACATGGTGCATAGCGTATTATTTCTAATATTGTGCTTCTTTAATGCTGCTGGTTTATTTATCCTACTTGGAGCAGAATTCATCGCAATGCTATTAATTATAGTTTATGTTGGCGCAATAGCAGTACTCTTCTTGTTTGTAGTTATGATGCTTAACGTTGATATTAAAGCTGCTAAAACAAAATTCAACATATCCACTCCTCTTTTAGGGGTATTATCGCTAGTAATTTTTGCTGAAATTTTCATAATAGTCAGAGCCTCCTTGGACAAAAACTATCAAAAATTTAAATTATTTCCAATCGATCAAAATATCTCAAACGTTGAAAATATTGGAAGATCCCTATACACCGAATATTTCTTAGCATTTCAAATATCTGGCGCAATATTATTTGTCGCAATGATCGGAGCAATAGTTCTTACTTTGAATAAAAATAACAGATTTATTAAAAAACAAGTCATTCAAGATCAAATCTTAAGAAACAAAAAAGATTCAATTGAAATAGTAAAAGTAGAAAACAACAAAGGAATAGACCTATGACAGCACTTACTTTAAACCATTTTTTATATTTATCCATTGCGGTTTTCACAATCGGATTAAGTGGTATTTTTATCAATAGAAAAAATATTATTTCTTTATTGATCTCAATTGAAATAATGCTACTTGCAACAAATATTAACTTCGTAACCTTCTCTTCATTTTTACAAGATTTAAATGGCCAAATATTCTCCATTTTTATCCTAACAGTAGCCGGAGCAGAAGCAGCAATAGGTTTGGCAATATTGGTGATCTATTATAATAATCATAAAGATATTCAAACCAAAAATATTTCTTCCCTTAAAGGTTAGGAAATTTCTTGGAATGAAACTTCTTGCAATTTTTACCGCATGAAAAGGAGTTGCTTTCTTCTCATAATATTGCTATTATTTACCAAAACCTCGCCACTATTGGCAAAATTCAAAGAAATCGACTATCAAGAATGTCAAATATCAAATAACAGCTATTATTTGATTATTGAAGAAGTCAAAAAGGGTAACTACAATGCCTTAACATCACCAAAAAACTGCATAAAAAGAAATCAAAAGTTAATTTTTGAAGCCTGTCTAATAGACCCAAAACAGCTACAATATGCTCTTAATATTTTTCGAAATAATGAAAATTTTGTTTATCGATTAATTAAGATTCATCCACATGCCTTGCAGTACGCTTCTGATGATCTTAGGTCCGATCCAAAATTCATCGAAAAAACACTTTTTATCAATAGAGACTCTTTAAAATATGCTTCCAAAAAATTAAGAGACAATCTTCTATTTATGGAAAAAATAATCACCAAAGACTCTCGAAATTACATATATGCCTCTCAAAGAATCCAAAAAATGCCCAAAATCGCCAAAATTGCCTTCTCGGACAATGGTAGCTTAATACTCTACGCCCCAAAACAAGTAAGAGACAATAAAAAGCTAGCGATGGTAGCTTTAAAATCAAGCTCGGATGCTTTTGAATTTCTAAACAAAGATTTAAGAACAGATCCTGATATCATAAAAATATCCTCCTATAATAAAGAAAAATTTTCGAAAAAGAAGCTGGAAAAGCACATAATGCAAAATTACGTCCTCACTTCCGAGGAAAAATATCACGGCAAAGAAATCGACAAAGACTTTGCCAACTACGCAGAAAATAAAATCATCGATCGCAACTATGTAACTAAGTGGCACAAAACATACAGACTGAGAGGCTTGTACTTAAAAGAAAAATGGAAATTAATTAGCCTTGATAACAGAAATTTCATACCAGATTGGCGGGGTGAAATGAAAGATTACCCAATTCTAATTGAAAAAATCGACCGATTTTTCAAGAGAAGGTTAGTCGACCAAAATACCATCGATAATTTAAGAGTAAATTACTTGTGGAATGTTCAAAATGAGCCAAAAACTCTAGTCTTCAACCTTTATCTATTAAGAGATAGTAAAGATGTAGAGCTTACCGAAGGATTTGCTAATGTAACTTCTTTAACAGCAATTGCTAGGCAAACCGAAGATAAAAAAGATTGGCGACTAACTGTAATTGAAGTAATATTTGACAAGGAAATTAGAGTGGATATCGCCTACCAACACTCTCACAAACAATATTTCGTGCAAGATTTATATGTTGAAAATAAAAAAGACAAAAATCCAAAAATCATTTTCAGGGTCGAAGATCGATTCGACAATTATTTCGAAATCTTTAGTAAAATGTCAGCCGATAAATATCAACTCACCTACAGAATAAATCCTGACAAAGTAACTGACATCAATTATGATGAGCTTGATGAGTTTGGAATTAAGCGACCTCGTCAAGAACAAGAAGTCTATGAATGGGAAAATTTAATGGAAGATTGTAGGCTAGATAAAAAATGCAGAAAAAAAATTGAATAGTTGATAGCAACACTTCTCATAATTGCAAGGAGTATAGTGACGTAGCAATCAATAAATACCGCTAGTTTTCGGCTCACGATTTATTCGTGAAAAAAACCCAAAACTCCCTAAAATAAATATCGCTTTAGCGAAATTTATTTTAATTGATCAGAAAAACCGTGATTAACATCTCGATGCTCAGCCTCATCGGCTCTAATATATTCTATCACATCTCTCAATGTAGCATCTTGTGACAAACCCCAATAATCAATAGCTATTTTCGGAGCAACAACATTCTCATGCGTGCCACTATCTATTTCACCTAAATATTGAGTATAGCTGATAATCGCCTCTTCTTCAAAATAACCAACAACTCTATGTGCGGTTCGAGAAGAAAGCAAGTAAAGAAGAAAATAAAGATTAAAGAATATTGCCTGCACAACCATAATGATCAGCCGCTCTAGCAAACTTGGCCTGGCAATTTCAACAAATGTCATAAGATGCATCCGCTCATTTTCAGCCTCATCTAGCAATATCCTAATCCAACCCTTATCGTCCCTTATCTTTCGAAGGCAATGTAGGTGCTGGCACATTCCTCCAACCATTCCAGGAATCGCAGCAACCGTCTCCAAAACAACCGCCCGATGTCCATATCTTTTAGCAAAAAATAAATCCGCAAAAAAACGCAACAATTTCACAAAACCATAAGCAACCCAGTCGCTAATCGTCTTGGGCTTAACATGAATATCCATCTTCACATCTAAATTTGTTTTGCGAGGCGATAGTAAAATAGACATACTTTGCGCAATTATAATTAATTTCAAATCCCAAAAAAGCTCCAAGGGCGACTAAAGCTTCCTTATGTGATTCACATAAAAAGTAGACCCAACAGAGTCAAGATCGCAAGTTTGATATTTTCCACCCTTCAATAGAGGATAGGAATAGCCTTCGCAAAAAACCTTAAATGCAATATCTTGATGATAAGAATCACCCTGATCACCGAAAACATCGTAACATATTTCAATACCCGAATAGTCGCTTTCAATCAAATTTCTAACCAAAAACAATCTCGCTAAAGAATCAGCAACATCCTTACTGCCAGTAATCATCGAAATTTTCTTTGCAACATAATCCAAATCCGTAAAATTAGTTACTAAGCCACAAATTAAATTACCAATTTCATCGCCGGCAAGCCTCTTAATATCAGTTGTTTTTTTCTGCTTAATCGCCTCTTTAAGATCATCATCAAAGCTTGATATCATTGAGCACAAATTCGGTATAGAAAGCTCAAGAATCAACTTTCTGTCAATCAACTTTGACACCAATTCCATAGAAGTCTCAATTACTTGCAAATAATCATCACTTCCACAGCCAATAATCTCAAAGCCAGACTGAGTCATCTGTCTGTCAGAATAAAGCTCATCATTTTTTGTCAAAAACACATCCCCTTCATAACAAATTTTCAATGGCAATGAAACATCCTTCAATCTAGTTTGCAAAAGCCGCTCAATTTGCAAAGTAATATCATTTCGAAGCACCAAACTCTTACCAGAAACCACATCTATAGTTGAAAAGCTGCTACTTACTTGCTCTGGGGTAAAATTATCACGAAACTCAAGCAACGGTGTCTTAATAATATTAAAGCCATTTTTCATAAAATGACTAGCCAAAATATTTTTTATGTAATAATCCTCCCTCGCCTCTTCAAATAGTAAATCTCCAAAACCACTTGGAAGCATTTTATTCTTTTTAGTCATAATTATTCATATTTTTTATAAAACTATAATTTTTAGCTGGCTTTATTTGACCAAATTATTAATTTGAAGGCAAATAATGTCAGATTTTAAAGAATTTTTAGGCATTTATAAAATTTTGGAATTTTAATGTACTTTTTGGTACATGGATTTCAAAATTTTTAAATAACGCTAAAATTAATAAAAACTGGCTTTATTTGACCAAATTATTAATTTGAAGGCAAATAATGTCAGATTTTAAAGAATTTTTAGGCATTTATAAAATTTTGGAATTTTAATGTACTTTTTGGTACATGGATTTCAAAATTTTTAAATAACGCTAAAATTAATAAAAACTGGCTTTATTTGACCAAATTATACCAGGAACTAGGATCGTTATCCTTACCAAATCCCCCAATGTAAAGCTCATTTTCCGCCCTGGTCAAAGCCACATAAAACAATCTTAAATATTCTTCTTTTAAACCAATTTTACGATAATTTAATTCTCTATCTAAGATTTTACTACTATATTTTTTTCTTGCAAGCCAAATCGGCAATTCAAATTCACCATAATTCTCATCTTGTCTTTTTACCCATATCACACTATCGGTCACACTAACCATTTTATTGAAATTAAAAGCACAATCAGGCACTATCACAATAGGCGATTGCAAGCCTTTCGAAGAATGAATAGTTGTAATAATGACACTATTACCATCACTCATCTCTAAATTCACCTGCGGATTAATTTTTTCAATAAAATCAACAAAATATTGCAAATTATCCTCATTTTTGGCCACAAATTCATTAATTAATAAGAAAAACTCATCAATAATATCTTGAGCAACATCCCCAAGCTCATTTTTTGCATCATTGACATAATTTTCATCAATTAACTCCAAATAAAACTCAAAAATATCAAATTCTACTGCTAAATCAATAATTTTCAGCAATTTTTGATAAATTTCTTGATTATATTCTTCCAAAATCTCAAAAATTGACGAATCTTGTTCATTTTTTAAATTACAAATCTTCAGCAACCCCTCTTCATCCACCTTGAAAAAACCAGATTTAAGCAAAGCAGCTAAATTCAAATCATCGATGGGCAGTAAAGCAAATTTGGCCAAAGCAAGCAAATCCATCAACAAAACATTGTCCTTAAAACTTATTTTACTATCCCCTTTAAATGGAATTCTATTTTCCAAAAGAACTTTTTTTAAAATATCACTAAAACCATTAGTTTGATTCCTCAAAACAATCATAATATCTCGATATTCAACAGCCGATTCTTGCTCGCCATTCGATCTTTTTGTAATTTGCCTTTTTTCATCAACCCAAGAAGAAATATTTTGCGCAATATGTTTAGCTAGCGCCAACTTATCTCCGTCTTTATCCAAATCCTCAACTTCAGCCGACAAACTATCGACAAAATCAATAACATCGGCCTCTTTGGAAAGCTCTTCATTAAATATTGGCCACACCTCAACCTTGCCCTCACCCTGCCTAATAGCATTATGAGTCTCATACCCAGCCTCCACAAAACTCTCCTGACTAGCAAAAACTCCATCAACAAACTCCAAAACCTGCGACAAAGACCTAAAAGAATTATGCAAAGAAAGTTTCTTAATAGAATTCTCACCATCGCCGCTTAAATTCTTATAATATTCATATTGCTGCTTACTAATACCAGGATCAGCCCCTTGGAAACCAAAAATCGATTGTTTATCATCGCCAATTACAAAAATCGTCCTACCCTTATCTTTACCAGAATCACCAGTAAAAAAATCCTCGCAAATCGCTCTAATGATGCTCCATTGATGCATATTAGTATCCTGCGACTCGTCAATTAAAATATGATCGTAAAAACCATCCAATCTATACCTAATCCACTCTCGATATTTCTCATCGTTAAGCAACTCATTAACCTTAACAATCAAATCATTATAATCAAGAAGATGGTTTGAGAGCTTTAATTCCTGATATTTCATCAAAATCTTATCAACAAATTTCAAAATCAACTCATTATAAGAAGCAACAATATAAGAATTTACCAAATCAAAAAAATATTCAAACTTTTCCTGTAAATCATTAGCAAAATCAACCCATTGCTCGAATTTTTTCGATAAAATTTTTACCTTTTTCTTACCTTCTTTAGTAAAAAACAACTTACGAGCAAGATCCACCACCTCTCCTTGCGTCTTATCATGAAAATTTTCAAAAGCAGCTAAAAAATCCCCATCCATTTTTGCTCTTTTGTCATTTTGAGAAATTTCATGTAATAGCTGGCTTAAGCGCCCAAAATCAATCTCTTTTTTCAATTCCTCAAAATGATTTTTATCTCTTTCATCTTTTTTTATCGCTAAAATTTTATATAAATAATCAATAATATTATCAATATTAAAAAATTTTCGCTTCAACAGTAAAATTTTCTCTTTATTTGCCAAATATTTTGACAAAAGCATCAAAAACTCATCCTGTGAAATTTCACCATTAATCCTAGTAACAATACTTTCAAGCTCCTTATCTTTGGCACATAAACCAAAAACCGCTTTTTTTGATTGTTCCAAAAATAATTTCTCCTTACCTTGGTCCATAACCTCAAAATTAGGACTAATCGCCGACTCAAAAGGAAAAATCTTCAAAATATCTTGACACAAAGAGTGAATAGTAACAATTTTTATCGCATTTTCACCATCCATCGACTTCAAAAATAGCGACTTCGCATACTCCACTTTTGAATTTGAAGCCTTTTCACCAGTCAAATCCTCGACAATTTTACGCATCTCATCAAATTCCATCACCATCCACGATTTTAAAGCATCATTAACCCTTTCCTGCATTTCCAGCGCAGCAACCTTAGTAAAAGTAACGCACAATATCTTGCCACCCTTAGCGCCACTTAGCAACAAGCGCAGCAATCTATCAATCAAAATCTTCGTCTTTCCAGATCCAGCCGAGGCAAAAACCCACGCTGAGTTTTCTGGATTTGACGCAATTTTTTGCGATTTTATAGTCTTTTGTAACAAATTACCTTTTTCCATCAAAAAAACTTGAAATTTACATTGACATAAGATATAATTAAATAAAGATTGACACAAAGATCTGTCAAAGCTTTACACCATATTATAAATTATAACAAATAAAAACCTAATATGCAATTTGAAGTAGACAAACAAACATTATTAAAATCTCTCAACATCGTCAATGGCGCTGTAGAGAAAAAAAATACCATTCCAGTTTTGCAAAATGTCAAAATTGATGCTCAAAACGGTAAAATCGTCCTCTCGGCAACGGATATGGATGTTTTGGTCACCTCAAGCTTCAAAGCCAGAATGGAAAGCAACGGCGCTACCACTACTCCTGCGCAAATGTTTTACGACATTATTAGAAAATTACCTGACGAAAATCCGATCAAAATCGTCCAAGAAGATCCAAATATTCTAAAAATCACTTCAAAAAAACTTAAATATAATCTTCCTTGTATTGATGCTTCAGAGTTTCCGTCTTTAAATGAAGGAGAGTTCCCAAACAACATCACCATTGATTCAAAAAGCCTCTGCAAAATGATTGACAAAACTCGATTTGCAATTTCTAACGATGAAACTCGCTATTATTTAAATGGTTTATTTTTGCAATCAATCAAAATTAATGACGCTTTTCAGCTTAGATGCGTCGCAACCGACGGCCATAGACTTGCCATGTCAAAATTCAAAACTGACGCTTTAGAAAGTGAATTTGGTGTAATTATTCCAAAAAAATCGGTTAATGAAATCAGAAGAGTCATCGACTCAAGCAAATCAGTCAAAATTGAAATTTCCAACGCTAAAATTAAAGTTTCCGCAGACAGCTCTGCCATTGTTTCAAAGCTAATCGATGGTCAATTCCCAGAATATGAAAAAGTTTTGCCAAAAGAAAATGATCAAATTGCTACAATTACTAAAAAGCCACTATTTGACTCGGTTGACAGGATTTCCACTATTGCGTCTGACAAACATCGCTCCGTAAAATTCGCTGTAAATGACAATAAAATCACCCTACAAATCAACGCCAATGACGGAAGCTTTGCCCACGAAGAAGTTGAAGTCAAATATAAAGGCGCCGCAATAGAAATTGGTTTCAACTCAAAATATTTACTTGATGTTGTTGGTCAAGTTGACAAAGACGAGTTTTTTATGAAGTTCAAGGACGGAAACTCACCAGCTTTGGTTGAGGCTGAAGGGTTTGACTCGGTATATGTCATCATGCCAGTGAGGATTTAGCCAAATATTACGATAGAGTGAAGCTTACAAAAAACTCAGTCTAAATTCCGGGGTGGATGCGAACGAAGTGAGCAGACGGGGTGTCTTTCACAACAAATTCAGTTAAAACTACCCCGTCAGGACTTCGTCCTGCCAACTCTTCATAAGTGAAGGGGAATTTCAAACCAGACTTCTAGAAATATTGACGATAATGACAATAAGACAATATGACCACTCAGATCACAAAATTAAATCTCGAGAATTTTCGTAACTTCAAAGCAAAATCCATAACTTTTTCCTCAAATTTAGTACTTTTTGCTGGGAAAAATGGCTCTGGGAAAACCAACCTACTTGAGGCATTGACTCTTTTTGGCAAAAATCCGAATTTACGCGGCTCTGACATGGAAGAAATGCTACTTATTAATCATGAAAACAAGGAAAAACAATCACGATTTGCTCTTTCCTGTGAAATAAAAAATCACGATTTTATCGAAAAAATCGGCATTTCTTTTGACAAAAACAACAAAAAAACTTTAATTATTAATGGCGAAGTTGCTAAAAATAAAAAAAATGACGATTCTAAAGATTATTTACCGAATTTTATTTGGCTAACGCCGCAATTAGAACTTTTGTTGATTTCAGGTAAAACTGCTCGCCGTGATTTTTTGGATAGAATCGTCTGTGATATTGATTATTCGCACAATTCGAGGCTAAAAAACTACCAAAAATCCCTGCGTGAGAGGCTTTTAATCTTACAAAAACCAGCAAATAAAAACCAAGAAATTTGGCTAAAAGCTGTCGAAAATAAAATCAGCGAACTTGGCAGCGCTATAACTCTAGCTCGTCACGAGGCTATCGATTTTTTTAATCAAGCCATTGATTCTTTTGAGTCACATTTTCCAAAATCAAAACTGGAAATTATAGATGACACAGCTCTGGTGGATACTGGCTACAATGCAATAAAAATTGAGGAACTCTATCAAGAAAAGTTAAAAAATAATCGCCAAAATGACAAAGAAAGCTTCAAAACTCACTTTGGCATTCACAGAAGTGACTTTAGCGCAACTTTTCTAGAAAAGAATTCATCCGCCAATTATGCCTCAACTGGAGAGCAAAAATCCATCATGCTATCAATTACATTGGCGCGCGCCAAAATCTCTAGCAAGTATAAAAATCAACCAACAATATTGATTCTCGATGAGATTGTTTCACATCTTGACGAAAAAAAGAAACTTGACTTGCTTGATGAGATGCAAAAAACTGATCTGCAGTGCTTTTTCAGCGCCACAAGCAAAAATTTAATCCCAAATGAGTTTTTAGAGAAAAACTCGCTACAGATTTGTGACATTTAGACTAAAAATCTCCTACTTTTCTTGACTAACTCACTTTTTTCGACTATCATTAAGTTAGGAATTAACTTAAATTGATTAAATATGTCTAGAAATGAAGTAGCTCAGGCTTATTTTGACTCTTGCAAAGAAGATATACTTAATATCTTATTCAAAAACAACTGCGATGAACTTGAGGTTTATCTTGACGAAAGATCAAAAGAAGATCCAGATTTTCTAAAAGAAATTCTCAATACAAATGTAACATGTGAGAAAAAAATTGATAAGGCAAATACTGTAACTTTTGAATTATCAATACCTCAATATTGCCTCGAGATATCTAGGTCAATTTGCGAAAACCATCCAGATCTTGATCCATTGGCAATTCTAATCGATCAAAAACAAAAAATTGGCTTACTGTTCTATTATGGTTCAAGCATTGAACACGCCCAAGAACTTCATAATAAATACATAGATGCTATTTATTATGAAATAGATCGAGACCCAGAATATGTTGAAGACATGTTAGCTAATTATGATCCAGAAACATTTAATGAATTCGTAGAACAAGGTATTTTTAAAGCTCGCAATTTACCAAGTCGTGATCGATATTTTCAAGTTATTCACGATGGTGAAGATATGCCAGATGAATATGACCTAGAAATACCAGATGACTTATTGGGAAAAGATGCTTTTAGGGTTATTCCAAGGACTGATCATCCATTAAAGACTGATTCAGGATATACATCGCCAGAAACAGCAATAGTACCACCTTCATCTGGTAAATTATCTGTCTCAGAAAACACTGCCTTTAAAAAATTAAGAGATCCTAATCAAGATACTGTCTTTTTGTAATTGCTAGATATTTTGCTACAATAACCCTACAAAAAGTCACTATTTTCTTGACAAATAAAATATTCTTACTTAATATCGAAAAATTATTAATATTTTTTAGATATTAAAATGCTGACAAAAAAACAAACAACACTCCTTGAGTTAATCGAAATAGGGAGAAAAGAAGAAATAACAACTTTTCTTTCAACTCAATTTGCCAATCCACAAGAAATAAGGGATTTTTTAAATACCCCTATACCAATATTTCAAGAACCAAAAAACACTACAACCAACTACACTTTTGTAAATTATTGTATAGGTCAAGCAAGAGACAGTGACTCTTTTAAAGCTTACTCTGAAATTGCTGGAATATTAATGGAAAATGGCGCAAATGGTAGAATAAAAGATGAAAAAGGTAGAGATTACCTTAAATATAAGGAGTTAATAAGAAAAGCAATAGAACAAGGATCCTCCACTAGAGTTCATGGAGAGCCTCTATCTCCACCAAACTCAACATCTCCAAATAGAGATGATAGTGGGGCTGGGGCGGCTCCGCTAGGGACAGCAAAAAATACTGATAAAGCAGCTGGTCAATAATAAATTATCTATTAATTAATCTAACTAACATTGCTTACAGAAGAACAAAAAAAACATCACAAGGCAATCTTAAGTCTAATTGAAATAGATATTTCAAAACTAGACGGAGACGAAGAGTTGGCTCTTGATAAAATATATGATCAATTAATGGCCCTACTGCAATCTTTATCAATAACGAGGGGGAAAGGTTATCTCGAACAAATTCTAAATCACCCAATAGATGAAACTTCATCAGGATCCTTGATTCACCACTCTATATCACAAATTAAAATAGAAGATCCAAAAAGTATTTTATTTATGAAGCAAGTTGCCGACTTATTACTAGCGCACAAGGCTGATCCAAATCAAAAAGACAATCAAGATAAAAGCTACCGCGACCTATATATAGATAAATTATTTGATTTCATTGTTCAAAATATAGCTGAATGTGACATAAGAACTAAACGCAATCTAAAGATATTGCAAGAATACCTACCTCAATTTGCAGAAAATGATCTCGATTTACTAAGGCAAACCCTAAGAAGCTATGTAGATTACCAAGGAGTAGTAAAATTCCCCTTTCCACAATATTGTATAGCGCTCGCTTTGATGTCTGATGATATAAGAGATGAAGACATACCAGAGGCAGTTGTTGAACAAAGAAAAATCGCTGAATTATTAATAAGATACGGTGCAGATTCTAAACAACGTGATTATAAAGGTAGAACATATGACGAATATTTAGATCGAAGATATACCAGCTTTCTTTTTAAGCAAATTTACAAATATATCACAGATCCAAGTGAAGAAAATCTAAAAAAATTAGATCGATATCTAGAAACACTAAACGAACTTGACCCTAAAATATTACAAAAAACTCTCAATCATTCCATATCAGTCCATAAAATTGGAATATCAATGCCAATTCAGCATTTTTGCCTCTATATATACAGTCAAAACAACCGCGCATTTACAAAAGGAAGAGAGTTTGCTAAAACTTTATTTAAATATGCCAACCCAAATCAAACGGATAGTATAGAAAGAACCTACGAAATGTATGAAAAAGAAATAGAAGAGAATCTATCAGGCAGAGCCTCTGCTCCGATAGATATAGATGAAGAAGAGCAATTATCACCAACACCTCCCCTTGAAGAGCTCAGTCCAAAAGCCCCAGATACACCAAAATTACCAAGAGTTGGTGTTAAGTTAACAAGAAGCCTCAGCGGATCACTCTCAAAATCCGAAAGCAGCATTCCCACAGCAACCGATGCTGAAATATCAGCTTGCGCTGCGGCGGCAGCTGATTCAATTGTGCTATCTTCAAGTCCACCAAAAGATCGATCAACAGCCCCAACTCCAAAAGGATACAGATCCGCCCCAGTAACCCCAGTAAGACCATCCAGAACACCATCTCCAGGAAAAATAACTATAGGATTTAATATAAAAGCCTTACCACCTCTAGCTAAATCCGCCCCAGCACCTTCCACCTCACCAACAGAGCAAAAAATCGACGCCCCATCAAAAGAAAGTAAAGAACAAGAAAAAAGTTAGTATATTTTTTAAATTACCCCTTGAAATCCAAAAAATTGACATTATATGATAAGTAACACCTTGTTTAGATTTTAAGGTATTACTTTTAATAGATAATGTCATCCTGAGACTTAGTAACAACTGTCAGCTTAACTGACCTAGTTGTACTTACGCCGTAGGATCTCAAATAAAATTACTTAAAACAATGACCAAGAAAAAAGAAGCACCAAAAAGCGAAAGTAACAAAAATGAATTTGAGTTTGATGTTGAGGTCGGCAAAGTCCTGAGCCTAATGATCAACTCTCTTTACACTAACAAAGACATTGCTCTGCGCGAATTAATCGCCAATGCGTCTGATGCTTGCGATAAATTGCGTTATGAGGCTGCGCAAAAAGCTGATATTTTGCAAAAAGATGAGGAGCTAAAAATCTCCATCGAAATAAATAAGGAAAAACAGCAAATCTCCCTCACCGACAACGGAATCGGCATGAGCAAAAAAGAATTAATCGACAATCTAGGCACAATTGCCCGCTCTGGGACTGAAAAATTCGTCCAATCCCTAGCTAAAAACAAAGATGAAAAAAGCGCCATCGATCTAATCGGTCAATTCGGCGTTGGCTTCTATTCAAGCTTCATGGTTGCTGATCAAGTTGAAGTAATCTCCAGAAAATTCAGCGAAAAAAGCTGCAATAAATGGACCAGTAAAGGCTCTTCGAAATTTACCATCGATAAAGCCTCAAAAGAAGAAGAAATCGAGCGCGGAACCAAAATTATCCTACACCTAAAAGACGACGCAACCGATTTCCTTGATCGATTCCATGTAAAACATGTCGTGCAAACTTACTGTGATCACATTAATGTTAAAATCGAACTAATCCCTGATAATGTTGAAGCCGGAGCCTCAATCGAAACACTAAACTCTGCAAGTGCACTATGGAAAATGCCAAAAAACGAAATCACTGAAGAGCAATATAATAATTTCTACAAACAAATGTCGCATCTACCGGGTGAGCCATTTATGACGCTGCATAATGCTGCAGAAGGTCTTGTTTCCTACACAAATTTACTTTTTATTCCATCAAGCAAACCTTTTGATTTATTTCATCCAGACCGAAAATCTTCAGTAAAACTTTATGTTAAAAAAGTTTTTATTAGCGAAGATTTAAATCTAGTCCCAGCCTGGATGCGCTTTTTACGCGGTCTTATTGACTCTGATGATTTACCACTTAACATTAGTCGCGAAACTTTGCAGCACAATATCGTCCTTGAAAAAATCAAAAAAGCTGTTGTAAATAAGGTTTTATCCGAATTAAAGAAAAAATCCAACAAAGACGAAGAAGAATTCCTTAAATTCTGGAATAACTTTGGCGCAGTATTAAAAGAAGGTCTTTGCGAATCAAGCGAATTTCGTGAAAAAACCTTGGAAATCTGCCGCTTTGCGACTTCGAAATCGAATGGAAAATTAATCACTTTAAGCGAATATTTAGACCGCATCAAAAAAAATCAAGACAAAATCTATTATTTAACTGGAGAAAATATCGAAAAAATCGAATCCAGCCCACAATTAGAAGCATTCAAAGCCAAAGATGTCGAAGTCCTATATTTAACCGATGCGGTTGATGATTTTTGGGTCACGGTTTCACTTCCTTATAAAGAAAAAGAATTTCAGTCGATAAATCGCTCTGACATCGACCTTGAAAATATCGACAAAGAAAAAAAAGAAGGCGAGACTGAGGAAGAAAAATCTGCCAATGATGACAAAGAGAAAAAAGAAAAAGACGTTACAAATTCACAGTTTGACGATTTAATTGCCAAATTCAAAGAATTACTCGGCGAAAAAGTCAAGGACGTGCGTATTTCTAAAAAACTTACCAATAGCCCGGTTTGTCTAGCCGTAGACGCAATGGCGATGGACATCAGAATGGAGCGCTACATGCTTGAGCAAAAACAAATCAAGTCTGCTACTGCGAAAATTTTGGAAATAAATCCAAATAATCCGATTGTCAAAAACCTGCAAAAATCATTAAAAGAAGATGGTGACAAAGAGGAATTTAAAGATAAAATTTTCACCCTTTATGACATGGCTTGCATTACTGAAGATGAACCTGTGGCAAATAGTAAAGAGTTTTGCAAGAGAATTGAGAAGCTTCTAAGTTAACTTTTTGAAAATTTTTATTGAAAATTTGAATTTGACATGATATGCTATAATTGGGTTAATTTATTCAAAATTTTTTTATAATAATATTATAAAAGCGAATTAAGAAAAGCAAATTCAATTTGATTCATTTTCTTGCAAAAAATAAATAAACAACTTTTTTTACTAAAAATATCCAAAAGATAAAATTTACTTGACAAAAAATCTTATAGAATTAATAATAAATATTAAGTTCAATAATGTAAAAAATATGTCAAGAAAAAGACTTCCTCGTGAAGTAAAGAAACCAACAAACTACTTTGCTTTAAATGAAGGTCCACCATTAGATATTGAAGAAGAATCATTAGAAGTCCGCCCCTCAAAACGATCAAAAATAGAAGGATTACTAGATCCTGAAGATGTATCAGCATATTTTGCATCAATAGATACAGCATTGCCTGAACCAGCAGGTGCAGCCTTTCCTGCTCCGCATGGGGCTGGAGCTTTTTCTGTGGCTGCTGCTGCACCGGCATATTTTGCACCAATTCCACATCTGCCAATCCCTGAACCAGTAGGGGTGCCACATGGGTCTGGAGCTGCGCGTGAAAGCTCTGCACCAAAACAATCTACGGCAACTTCACCAAAAAAACCTAAAATCAAAGGCGTGGTCCAAAGAAAGGTAGATAAAAAACCAGCAAAAGAAGATAATGCTAAAAAAATAACGAATTTATTAAAAAAAAGAGCTCAATTTGAAGATAAGCAATTTGAATATGAGAAGCGTGCATCATTAGAGCAAAAAAATATCGATAAATTACAAGAAGAATTTAGAAAAGTCGAATCTGAAGAGCAAAGGCAAAAAATTGAATATGAATTAGAGCAAAGTATTGCAACTCGCGACAAATATTTATTGGACGCCATAAAGAAAAAAGCGGAAGCTGAATCTTATTTTAGGCAAGCCCAGGATCTTTGTGAAGCTTTCGATAAAGCTCAACAAGAAAAAAAGCTGAGAGAGTCATCACTTGCAGGGCGCAATCCATTACCGCAAAGACAAATAGCGCATAGCGCGGAAGCTGAGCCAGCATCAGGAATTAGAGGTGTCGGTCCAGCATCAGGCCTGGCGCTATTTCCTCAAACTCAAAAACCGCCTGCTGCTCAATCGGCTGCTGAGGCTAGAAGACTGGGAAAGAGGCCAGCGAAACCAAAAGTTCCCGCTATGAGTCATCCTATAACTAGTCCATCTCAGTATCTTCAAGGACCAAGCTCAAGGCCGATAGTGCCTTCACCCCTTTTTTGGCAAAATCAACCAAGGGCCCCGATTTCACCTCCACCATTAACGCCTTACACTTTACTGCCACCAACACAACAGCAAAGAGATTCAGCTTATGCTCCAGCCCTATCAGCTTCACCATCCAATCCAGGTGCTAAGCCTGCTTCGCCAAAACCACCATCAAACCAACAAATGTAAGGCTAAACTAGCTAATTATCAAGCCGTTATCACCAGAGTCAACCTTAACGCTTGTACCATCAACAATATTGCCAGCCAGAATCTTCTCAGCCAAAACATTCTCGATCTCACGCTGAATCACGCGCTTCAAAGGTCTTGCACCATAATTTGGATCATAACCCTTATCTGCCAAATAATTGAGTGCATTTTCAGTCAATTCGATCTTAATATCTCGCAATAATAATCTTTTTGCCAAGCGTTTAAACTGAATTTCAACAATTCCACGCATATTTTCACGCTTTAGCTTGTCAAAAATCACAATTTCATCAAGTCGATTAATAAATTCAGGCCTAAAATGCAATTTTAGATTCTCAACAACTTTTTCGTAAAGATCTTTCATTGTTTTTTCATCCGAAGTCTCGTTAATTCCTTCAAAAAACTGCGATCCTAAATTCGAAGTCAAAATAATCACCGTGTTACGAAAATCAACTTCATGACCTTGCGAATCAGTCAAGCGCCCTTCGTCCAAAACCTGTAGCAATATATTAAAAACATCATGATGCGCCTTTTCAACCTCATCAAATAAAATTACTTGATAAGGACGACGACGCACTGCCTCAGTCAATACGCCACCTTGATCATAACCAACATAACCCGGTGGCGCACCAATAAGCCTTGCAACCGAATGTTTCTCCATATATTCACTCATATCAACGCGAAGAATTGCCGATTCATCATCAAACACAAATTCCGCCAGCGCTTTTGAAACCTCAGTTTTACCAACCCCAGTCGGCCCTAAGAACAAAAATGACCCAATTGGACGATCCTGATCTTGCAGACCCGCCCTTGATCGCCTTAAAGCATCAGAAACGGCTTTTAACGCTCGATCTTGACCAACAACGCGACGACGCAAATCATCTTCCATTTTTAGCAATTTCTCATTTTCTGATGAAGTCAATTTATCCACCGGAATTCCCGTAGTTTTCGCAACAATCTTCGCAATATCCTGCGCCGTTACTGTTTCTCTAGTCATATTTTGCTGAGCCTCACCCTCAAGTCCCGCCAATTCTTTCTCAAGCGCCGGAATCGTACCATAACTAAGCTCGCCCGCCTTCGCCAAATCGCCATCACGCTGTGCTTTCTCAAGCGCAAACCGCGCAGAATCCAAATTCGCCTTAACTTCATTGACTCGATTTAGCTTGACTTTTTCAGCCTGCCATACCGAAGTAATTTCCGCCGATTTTTTCTCTAGCTCTTTAAGTTCATCAGTAATCACCTTCAGCCTTTTTTTCGACGCCTCGTCTTTCTCTTTTTTAAGCGCCTCAGTCTCGATTTTCAGCTGAATTATCTTGCGATCAATCTCGTCAAGCGCCACCGGCTTGCTTTCCACCTCAATTTTCAGCGCACTTGCCGCCTCGTCAATCAAGTCAATCGCCTTATCTGGCAAAAATCGATCAGTAATATAGCGATTCGACATAACAGCCGCAGCCACCAGCGCCGCATCCTTAATTTGCACACCATGATGCACCTCGTATTTTTCTTTAATTCCACGAAGTATCGAAATCGTTTCCTCAACAGTTGGTTCTTTAGCATAAACCGACTGAAAACGCCGAGTCAACGCCAAATCTTTCTCGATATATTGACGATATTCATCAAGTGTAGTTGCGCCAATACAGCGCAAAGTCCCACGCGCAAGTGCAGGCTTCAGCAAATTCGCAGCATCCATCGCCCCATCAGTCTTACCTGCCCCAATCAGCAAATGCAGCTCGTCAATG
This sequence comes from Rickettsia sp., assembly GCA_038131245.1. GTDB lineage: Bacteria > Pseudomonadota > Alphaproteobacteria > Rickettsiales > UBA1997 > CAMCFD01. Next base: position 27,614 of record JAYPPA010000016.1, read on the forward strand.
AATAAAATAATATTATCGTCATTTTCGACTTCTTTCAAAACCGCCTTCAGCCTCTCTTCGAACTCGCCGCGAAATTTCGCACCCGCAATCAACGCCCCCATATCAAGCGCCATCAGCCTTGATCCTTTCAGACTATCTGGCACATCGCCATTCACAATTCTTTGCGCCAAACCTTCGACAATCGCAGTTTTACCAACCCCCGGTTCACCAATTAATACCGGATTATTTTTGGTACGCCTTGATAAAACCTGCATCGCACGGCGTATTTCCTCGTCACGCCCAATCACCGGATCAATCTTCCCATCAAGTGCCTTTTGCGTCAAATCAATCGCATATTTCTCTAAACTTTGGTAAGTCCCTTCGCTTGACGCACTATCAGCCTTTTTGCCGCCACGAATTTGATTAATCGCATTTTGAAGTGCATTTTTAGACAGCCCAGCACTCTTCAAGATTTTCGCCGCCTCATTTCTATCATCCTCTAAAATCCCCTGCAACAGGCGTTCTACAGTCACAAAACTATCTTGATTTTCTTGCGCTATTTTTTCTGCCTTAACGAAAATTCGCGCCAATTCTTGCGACAGAGAAATACTAGATGCGCCACTTCCCTCGACCTTAACTATTTTATCAAGCGCCGCCAAGACTTCAGCCTTCGCCAAATTATAATTCCCATTACAAGCCACGATCAGCTTTTGCGCAAGACCGTCCGCATCATCCAAAATCGCCGACAAAAGATGCTCTGGCATAAACTTTTGATTCGAATTCGCAAGCGCTAATGTCTGAGCACTTTGTAAAACTTCTTGTGCTTTTTGTGTATATTTTTCAATATTCATATCTTCTCCTAAAATATTAAATTTCCCTCTACTTATAATATAATGTCAATTTGAAAAATTTCAAGATCACTTCATAAAAAAATTTCTAATAAAAAACACTACACTAAATTAAGAAAAAAACACAATTTTCTTGACAAGTTAATTATAAATATTTAATAATAGAACTTATTTATAATTAAAGTTAACAAAAATGACAAGACCTGGAGAAGATTTAGAAAAAAAGGGGATGACAAGAGAAGGCGCGTTGAAGATGATTCCGCTTCTTTTGATACCGGGGATGCTGGGGCTGAATCGAAAGAAGCAGCTAGGAGTTTTGAATATGTAGATAGTGATGATGAGAGATTTTCAACTAAAGAAGATGAAATGATGATGCTGCAAGAGCAAGCCGCGGCCGCTGCGCGAGAATCTTCATCAAAAAGAACATTAAGAAAAAGAAAACCGCCCAAAATAACAACAGAATCGCAATGGGAAACAGAATCAGAGGAAGAGGAATTAAGTAGCGGCGCAGCAGCAGCAAAACCTCACTCTTCCTCTTCAATCACACCAAGAAAAAAAGGAAGAAATGCAAAAAACACAGAGCCTCCAATTCAATCCCCAGAAAGATTTAAAGAATTACTTCAAAGTGCTAGAGAGGCTTTTAAGCTTAGTCCAGCAAAAGACTCAACCGCAACCAAAGGTGATAACGAAGTTGAATCTCTAGAAGCAGCAAGTACTCCTCCTCAAGCTAGCGCAGCAGCAGCCGCCCCTCAAGCCACAAAAACACCAAAAGTTAAAGAAAAAAAACCGCAAAAATATCAACCAATATCCCCTAAGGCGCAAATACCACCGCCAGGTTATAAATTGGTAAAAGAATCAGACTTAAAGGATCTTGAAGATGAAATACATCGATTAAAAGATTTCAAAGAAAGAGAGTCCAAGCTTTTAAAGAACAAAAATGAAGCTCTTCATGGCGAAGTGCTAAAAATGCGTCAAGAGTTAATAGCGTTAAAATCACAAGATCCAAGCTTAAATATAAATGAAAAAATCAAATTATTAGAGGAAAATCTTCAATCAATAAACCAAGTATTAACCCAGCAAGCCCACGACATATCAAGATTACACGCTCCAATATTTTTTACTGTGAATTCTGAAAAATATGATCAAAAGATAGCAGACCTGGAAAGAAGGCAAGCAGAATTATCTAAAAGACTAACGGGCGTTTCTAAAAAAGTTGACAAAAAACCTTCTCAATTAAATCGACCACTCTACCCTATGCCAGCTTCTTACAACGCTCCTGTACAAAGCCCATATCGTCAACTTACTCCCGCAATAGCTCAAGTAAGTCCATTCACCGCATCGCAGCAAGCTGGCCCAGCTGAACAATACCCTCAAACTGACGCCATAGTAGAACCATTATTGCCACAAGGAATTATTGTAACAGCTCCAATAGCTCCTCCTCTGCCTCCTATTCATACTAGGCAAGCACTCCCACCTATTGTTGAAGAACATGCCCCGCAAGAACCTGCCCCGCAAGCAGGTGAAGCGATATCAATCTCTCCTCCACCAGCTGTCCTCGCTCAGTCAGCCCTACCCTCCTCCCAGAGTTCCGGCCCCACAAATAAGAGAAGCAACGGCCAGCCATTCATCTCCATCAAGAAACTGGGGTGTTTCACCAGAAATGCTTGGATAATTTTACAAGTGAGTTCTTCCGACTCGCATTAAGTATTTCAAGCAACCTAAGAGCCAGATACGACACTTATTTTCATCTTTGCCTCATCAAGTTTTTTCTGGCAATATTTTTTCAGCACCTCACCTTCTTGATAGAGTTTAATCATATTATCAAGTGATATATTGCTTTTTGAAAGCTCATCAGCAACCTCTTCCAATCTCTTCATCAGATCCTCAAACGGCATTTTTTCAATTTTTTTCTCTAATTCTTTTTTCTCTGTCATTTTTTATTTTTTGAATTTTTGATCCTCTAAATTAATTGGATATTGATTCGTAAAACACGCATCACAATATTGCGGATTCTCATCGTTACGCTTAGTTTCACCAACCGCCCTATAAAGCCCATCAAGTGAAATATACGCCAAATAATCCGCGCCAATAGTCTTTGCAATCTCATCAACCGAATAATTTGCTGCTATTAATTTATCCGAACTTGGCGTGTCAATTCCATAAAAACAAGGAGCCACTGTTGGTGGAGACGCAATTAACATAGAAACACTCAAAGCCCCAGCATCACGAATCATCTGCACAATTTTTTTCGAAGTCGTCCCACGAACAATCGAATCATCAACTAAAATTACATTCTTACCCCTAATAACCTCAGGGTTCGCATTATGCTTAAGCTTTACACCAAAATGTCGAATCCGATCAGTTGGCTCAATAAAAGTTCTTCCCACATAATGATTTCGAATAATCCCAAGCTCAAATGGCAGTCCAGATTCTTCAGCATACCCAAGCGCCGCCGGCACACCAGAATCAGGCACCGGAACCACAATATCTGCATTTTCAATCAAAGCCTCCCTAGCAAGCTGCGCCCCAATGTTTTTTCTCATCTGATAAACGCTCTTGCCTTCAACAATACTATCCGGCCTAGCAAAATAAATATACTCAAAAATACAAAATTTCGGATCAACTTTTTTCAATCGATCAAAAGAAGTAACTCCACTTTTATCAATAATCACCATCTCACCATTTTTCACATCACGAACATGCTTAGCCCCAATGATATCAAATGCGCAAGTCTCACTTGCCACAACAAAAGACTCACCCAATTTTCCAATCGACAGCGGCCTTACTCCATGCGGATCACGAAACGCAATCAACTTATCTTTACATAAAATAACCAAAGAAAAAGCCCCTTCAATTTGCGAAACAGCATCAGTAACCTTGTCCACTAACTCAACCTCTTTACTAAGAGAAATTAAATGAATAATAACCTCAGTATCCATACTTGATTGAAAAATAGCACCTTTTGCAATCAATTTACGCTTTAAAGTTTCAGCATTCGTTAAATTTCCATTATGCGCCAAAGAAATAAACCCAGCCTCAGTCTCAGCAGAAATTGGCTGATAATTGTTGATAGATTTTTTACTACCCGCAGTCGAATATCGAACATGTCCAATCGCCTCACTTCCCTGAAGCTTATTTACAACCTCAGCCGAGCTAAAATTATCTCCAACCAAACCATCTGCATAATGCGATTTAAAACCATGACCATTAGCCACCACAATCCCCGCAGCCTCTTGACCACGATGTTGCAAAGCATGAAGCCCCAGCGCAGTATTAACAGCCGCATCACTATTATTGAAGATGCCAAAAACCCCGCACTCTTCAGTCATTTTATCGTCATTTAAATCAAATATTGACATATATTTATAATTTTATTTCCCTATTTTAAAAAATATTTAGACCTCATTCGATTCAAAAAAATCATTAAAAAGCTACGAAGGCTTATTAGCAATATACTTATAAACTATTAAATTCTCCATAATCCTTTGCACATAATTTCGTGTTTCAGAATAAGTAATTAACTCAATCCAATCCACAACCTTATCAATATCTTTCTCCTTACGCGGATCATAAAACTCCTTAATCCAGCGATCAGAATTATGCGGACCAGCATTATAAGCCGCAATCGCCAACATTTTTGACCCTTCAAATCTATCAACCATTTGCTTAATATAATGTGAACCTAATTTTACATTATAAGCCACATCCTGCGATAACTTATTCTTATTATACCTTACACCTAAATCTTTTGCAACATTTTTTGCAGTACCTGGCATCAATTGCATATATCCAAGCGCCCCAACCCTTGATTCAGCGTGCGGCACAAAGCCACTCTCTTGCTTAATAATTGCATGAATAAGCGCCAAATTCTCATCATCCTCAACCTCCTTGACCATTCTAAACTTCCTTCTGATAAAAAACACATTCTTATTCTCAGCAGCCCTAGAAACAATCGAATCCATCTCATAATCATCAAATTCAGAAGCCAATCTCATTACCGCAGCTATCTGCCCAGAAGATTTAGACTTTGAAATATACCCCTTAAAAATCTCAGACGCATTCTTTTTATCCCCCAAAAGAGCCAATAAATAAGCCACTTTAACCTCTAAATCACCAGAAACTTCCTGTGCATCAGCAATCTTAACCTGAGGATCTTTTGGTAAAATAATCTCTCCATCGCTATTTAAAGGATCTAAAGCCCTCCTCTTATGAATTGCCAGCTGACCATAAAAATACAAAGGATACCCAGAAGCCTCCTTGTACCACTTCAATGCCAACTTCTCATTTCCAGAAGCCTGAGCCGCCATCCCAAGCCAATAAGTCGCCCTAGCAATCGTCACCGGCTGCTTAACATGGTCATACAGCTTCTTAAAATGTGAATAAGCAATTTCCGGCTCATTACGAAATCTAAGCGCAATCCACCCAGAAGTCCACTGCGCCTCCCAATATTTCTTCGAATCTTCAGTCAAACCATGATTTGAAACAATTCGATAAGCATCCTTACTATCGTCACTCTTCAAAAGCTCCCTTCCATAAACAAGCCTCAAGCCCCACCACTGATCCGGCATCGTCATCTGATCGATCTTTTTAAGCATCTTCACAGCCTTTTTCGTCTCGTCTTTCTTAAAATACCACCTTGTTTGCGCGTAATAAGAAAGCTCTGAATACCTAAACTCCCTAGGAATAGCTCTAACATAACGCCTAAGCTCCTTTGGATATCGCAAAATCTGTATTATATTAGCGTAATATTTTTCGTGATCATCATCAATTAATTTTAACATATTACTTGCCTGATCATACTCCTTATCCCAAATAAGCCTCTCAATCCTCTTAACATGATCATCATTAGTCAAAATTCCACCATATTTCTCAAGATACTCCTTCTCTTGCTCCTCCAAATAATTGCTCCCAATCCAAGTCAAAGATATCTCAGACCTCAGCTCTCCAATCATTTCATCTTTCTTAGCAGCAACAGACTCTTCAGACTTTAAGTGCTTCTCCTTAGATTCTATCAGAAACATTTTTGACTCAGTCTTACTGGCCGGATTAGACTTAAAATATTGCGAAGAAACCCTGTAAGGCGTATCGGTACGCCTCACCAACACTTCAACCTTACCACGCAAATCTTCAATATTTGGATAAAATCCATTATCAACCACAAATCTCGACAAGTCACTGAATGAAAAATCCCCATTTTCAGACTCCACATCTAAATCACTATATTTATGCCATAAAATAACATTCCTCAAGGCCCCTTTTAAGTCAGTTTTATTCAAAAAGAACGGATTAGCAGTCTTAGGGTCAGGATTCTCCGGATCTATCTTTTGAAATGAATCAAGTAAATTCAAGGCCTTATTATACTCCTTCTTAGCCAAATGAATCGATATTTGACTCAAAACATCCTTATCTTTTTTGTCAAGAGGTATCCATAAATTGTGGCTAATTGGCCTAATTTCGTAAGGAGAAGCCTTGGCAGAAACCCCACAAAACAACAAAACAGCAACAACCAGTGACAATTTAAAACCAAACCTCATTAAATTTAAAAAAATCACGAGAATTCTTCGAAAATTAGTATATTATACCTATAATAACAATCTTAGCAGCTTGAATTTAAAAGGCAAATGCTAATTATTCATCCATATCAAAATATTACACATAAAAAAGTTGAAAAAATATTCTACCTATGCTACAATATACCTATAAACTAAATTAATTAAAGAAATGCAAATTTTAGAACAACTACTTATTAGACTTTTTTCCAACAAGATTGGCAATGATGAGTTTGGCAATACCTATTACGAAAACAAAAATGGTAAAAGATTCATTGTCTATAAAGGCAGTCCCGAGCCCTCAAAAATCCCAGCTGAGTGGCATGGATGGATCCATTATAGCACCAACATCGCGCCAGTTAACATCAAGACCGATAAATTTTCTTGGCAAAAAATCCATTTACCCAATTTAACTGGCACCAAAAATGCTTACAAGCCAAAAGACACTATTAATAAACCAAAGCGCTATCAATCATGGCAACCGAAAAATAACTAAATTATGAAAAAGAACATTAATTATTTCGAAGTTATTATTGGAACAATCGTCTTAGTTGTTGCAATAACATTTTTATACAGCTCCACTAAAAGCGCTAAAATTAAAACACCGTCAGGTTATCAATTGACCGCAAAATTTGAAAACTCAAGCGGAATTGAAACCGGTAGCGATGTCACAATTTCAGGTGTAAAAATTGGCGTAGTAAAGGACTACGACCTTGATACCACTGATTACCGTGCAGTAATCACCCTTTTAGTAAGAGAAAATGTCAAGCTTCCCGTTGACTCCTCAATCAAAATAACCAGCTCCGGACTTCTTGGTTCAAAATACCTGGAAATTGCCCCTGGTTCTGACGAGGAATTCTTGTCGCATAATGACGAAATATTATTTACTCAATCATCAGTTAGTTTAGAAGAATTGCTAGGAAAATTCCTATTTAGTAGCTCTGATAAAAAGAAATAACAAATAATTTGTAATGAGATTTTTACTTTTATTAACATTAATTATAGCCACCCCGCTTCATGCCATTTGCAAAGAAGCGACTATAGGTACCATAGATAATAGTGAAAAAATAAATAGATACCTCAGAAATATTAACAACATCCCTCAAGATCGATTTAAAAAACAAGCAACCATACAAATTTTAGATAAAACCACCGCCAAGTCCCTAAACAAAGAGCTTACAATGAAAGAAAGCTTTTCCTATGGAAATATTCAAATTATACCTCATAAATGCTGGCAATCTCCACCAAGTCAAAAACCAGACAGCAAAATACTACTTGAGGTAAATGAAGTAAATCCAAAGGATAATACGGATATTAAGAACATATTTTTGGGCTGGATGATATCATCCTCTCCTTCTATATCAGGACTACAACATCCAATTTACGACATCACAGCTCTAAATTGTCAAGATTGAAGAATATGAACTCACCCATTATACAATATATTGAGTCTAAAATTGATCAGAATCTAGATAAAATCATCGATTTCTTTAAGATCAACTTTCAAGCCTATCCTCCTGCGATATATAATTCCATGGATCTTAGACATTCAGGCTTTAAAATCGCCCCAATTGACACAAATTGCTTTCCCGCCGGATTCAATAATGTTAATGGTAAATACCAAGAAAAAGCTAACATTGAGGCTAAAAAATACATAGAAAAATTTTACCAATTTGAAAATATCAAGAATATTGCCATCATAGGAGAAAGCCACACCCGCAATCTTAGCTATCTATCAAACTTACAAAATTTACAAAAAATATTTAGCTTTGAAGGCAAAAACACATTTATTTGCTCTCTAGATCAAGATAGAGAAGATCAATTCGAACTCGACCATTTTGACGATAAAAAAATCCTAATTCATAAAATTACCAAAAAAGATAACGAATTATTTGTTAACCAAAATACTAAAATTGATTTAGCGATTTTAAATAACGACCTAACAAATTATATCCCAGAAATATTTGAAAATTTATCAACAATAGTCACCCCTCCACCAAAAATTGGTTGGCACAAAAGATCAAAATTCAACCATTTCCAAATATACAACAATTTATGTGAAGAAATTTCGCAAATAATCGACATTGACCCTTGGCTAATCTCAAGCTACCAAGCTTTTTTACCTGAAATAGACTTTAAAAACCGTCTAGGCTTCGAAGAATTAGCTGAGTCAACAGAAAAAGTTTTAACCCAAATCCAAGAAAAATACAATCAATATTCGATAAAACAAGCTCCATTTTGCTTCATTAAAGCTGATAGTGGTACTTATGGAATGGGTATAACCCCAGTCTCTAGCTCCTTAGACATCCAAAATTTTAACAAAAAGATCAGAAACAAAATGAATGCTATAAAAGATAGCAAACAAAACACCTCAGTCATAATACAAGAAGGAATAACAACCATAGACTCTGTAAATAACATAACCGCAGAACCACTAATATATATGGTAAACGCTAAAATCGTTGCTAATTTAGCCAGAACAAACCAAGAAAAAGACCAAACCTCGTCGCTTAACTCACCAGGAGCAGTATTTTACAACCTCGACGAAGAAAAAGAAATAAATATTGGCGGCGAAATATCTAGCGTAAAAAAAGCCTATTGGCTAGTTTCAACACTTGCTAGCCTTGCAACTTCGATAGAAATGAAAAATATTAACTAATATATAGTAAAGAAATGAACAACAAACCTATTATAGGTATAATACCAGATTATGTACAAGATTCAGCCCAATCTTACTCTGTAAGGCCACACTACTCTATTCGCAAAAATTATCTTGATATGATCTCAAGCGCAGGCGGATTGGTGGTTATAATACCTTACGATTACAATTCAATCGACGAATATATAAACTTAATCGACGGCTTAATCATTATTGGTGGATTTTTCGACATCTGCCCCTCAAGATATAGTAACGAAGAAAAGCACAAAGAAACAATATTAAACGCCGTAAGAGAAAATTTCGAATTCGAATTTGCCGAAAAATTCTTAAAAACCAAACTACCATTTTTTGGAATTTGTAACGGTATGCAAGTCATGAACTGTCTTTATGGTGGAAAAATCATCCAGCACATTCCTGATGAAGACAAAAATTACATGATTCATGAACAAAGCAAAGTTAAAGGCAAAGAAGACTCAGCAATCGCCTACCACGAAGTCTTCATCGAAAAAGATAGCTTACTACACAAAATCACCAATGAAGACGCAATGGTCACCAACTCATCTCACCATCAAGCAGTCAGACATGTTGGGCCAGGTATAAAAATCAACTCCAGAGCCGCAGACGGCATCATCGAAGGCATCGAAGACCCAAACCATCCTTTTTGCCTTGGTGTACAATGGCACCCAGAATTTAATGTTAGCAAAGGCGATAAGAAGCTTTTCGAAGCTTTCATCAACAAAACAAATGAAATAAAAAATGACAGAAAATAAAGGCATTAGAATCGCTAAATACATCGCAGACTCTGGCTATTGCTCTAGAAGAGACGCTGAAAAGCTCATAATCGAAGGCGCAATCAAAGTCAATGGCGAAGTAATCTCCACCCCAGCCACTTTCATCACCGACCAATCAGTCAAAATTTACAATAAACTCATCAACCCAAAACAAGAAACCAAACTATTCATCATCCACAAACCAAAAGGCTGCTTAACTTCTCACAAAGACGACAAAAACCGACCGCTAGTCTTTGATTTAATTCCAAAAGAGCTACCACGACTCATAAGCATCGGACGACTCGATTACAACACCGAAGGGCTATTGCTACTTACCAACAACGGACAACTCTCTCGCCACATCGAACACCCAAACACCGGCTGGATAAGAAAATACCGCGCCAGAGTCTATGGCAAAATCAACGAAACCAAACTACAAAAACTGGAAAGCGGCATCACAATCGACGGAGTCATCTATAAATCAATAAAAGTCACAATAGAGTCGCAAAATGGCCACAATAGCTGGCTAAGCATCTCCTTAAAAGAAGGAAAAAACCGCGAAATCCGTAAAGTCATGGAATATACCGGCTTAATCGTAAATAGACTAATAAGAACCTCCTTTGGACCTTTTAATTTGGGAAATTTACCTGTCGGGCAAATAAAAGAAATCAAAAAATCCATAATTAAAGACTTTTTACCAGATTTTGTATCATAATAATACAAAAATTGCATATAATGCATCAAAAACACAGCACAGATCCTAAAATATAAAGCACATTGCAAAAAGTGTTTGAAAATAAATATTTACTGTTGTATAATAGATACCTAGTTGAAATTTTAATTTTTTTTAAAAAATGACAAAAAGAAGAGTAGTAGTTACAGGAATAGGCGCAGTTACCCCTTTGGCGGCAAACGCTAAAAGTAGTTGGCAAAAGATTTTAAATTCTGAATCTGGATTAAAACCAATTACCCAGTTTGACACTGAGCATTGCCCAGCAAAAGTCGCAGGAGAAATAATCAACGCCACCGAAGAAAATAAAGACAACCTTGACCTATTTTATGCTGACAAATATATAGAGCCAAAAGAACAGCGCAAAATGGACAGATTCATCCACCTTTCTATTGCCGCCTCCGAGCAGGCAATCGAAGATTCTGGATATATCGCAAGCACTCAAGAACAAAAAAACCGCACAGGCGTAATGATTGGTTGCGGAATTGGTGGATTACCAATGATCGAAAGAACCGTAGTTGCCATGAAAGAAAAAGGCGTCAAAAGAATCAGCCCCTTCTTCATCCCAGCCAGCTTAATCAACCTTGCATCTGGTCATATCTCAATAAAACATGGCTATATGGGCCCTAATCACGCTTGCGTTACAGCTTGCGCCAGCGGAAGCCACGCCATCGGAGACTCTTTTCGCATGATTGAATATGGTGATGTTGATGTTATGGTTTGTGGCGGCGCAGAAAGCACAATCTGCGAAGTTGGAGTCGGTGGATTCGCTGCTCTTAAAGCCCTTTCAACCAAATTTAACGACGAACCAACTAGAGCCTCAAGACCTTGGGATAAGCAAAGAGACGGTTTCGTCATGGGAGAAGGCGCAGGAACGCTAGTTCTAGAAGAATACGAGCACGCTAAAAATCGTGGTGCTAAAATCTACGCTGAAGTTGTCGGCTATGGAATTTCTGGTGACGCTTATCACATAACAGCCCCAGAATCAACCGGAAGAGGCGCTCGCTTAGCTATGCAAAACGCCCTAAATAATGCCAAAATCAACCCTGAGTCAATCGACTACATCAATGCCCATGGTACCTCCACTCCAATGGGAGACGAAATCGAGGTCCAGGCCGTAAAAGCAATCTTCAAAGATCACGCCTACAGCCTCTCAATGTCATCAACAAAATCCGCCATTGGCCACCTACTTGGCGCCGCAGGAAGCGTTGAAGCCGTGTTTTCAATACTTGCAATGCGCGACAATGTTGCTCCGCCGACTCTAAACCTTGAAGATCCTAGTGAAGGCTGCGATATTGATCTCGTGCCACACCAAGCTAAATCTAGAAATATTAACTACGCTCTATCAAATTCGTTTGGATTCGGTGGTACTAACGCATCCTTAATATTCAAAAAAATCTAACTTTAAAAAATGATCAGGAAATTCCTATATAAGGCCTGTATTTATTTTTCTCTTTGTGCTATTGGTTACATGATAGTAGTGTTTTCAGCTATTGTATATTTCAATTCACCAAATAAATATCACGACACCGATAAAAGATTCGTGATAAAAAAAGGTATGACGCTGCGCCAAGTCGTTAACAAGCTCCACAGCGAAGAAATCATCGAAAGACCGACCGTATTTCTATATCTATCGCAGTTAATTAAAGGTTTAGATCCAAAAGTCCGCTATGGCGAGTATTTTTTCGAAAAACACACCTCTTATTATAAAATTTTGAAGAAAATGAGCCGCGGCTACATATTTTTCAGAAAAGTCACCCTTGCCGAAGGCTCTTCAAGCCACACCGCCATATCAATACTCAACAGCGCATCTGGACTTACCGGAGAAATACCAAGTAAAGTCAAAGAAGGTTCAATCTTGCCAGAAACCTATTTCTACTCATTCAACGACACAAAAGCCGCAACCTTAAAAAGAATGCAAGAGGCAATGACAAAAACCATTGACGAATTATGGGAAAAAAGAAACAAAGCGATCCCGGTCAAAACCAAAGAGCAAGCCATAATCCTCGCCTCCATCGTTGAAAAAGAAACTGGAGTAGAATCCGAACGCCCACTTGTTGCTTCTGTATTCACCAACAGGCTCTTAAGAGGAATGAAACTACAATCCGACCCAACAATCATCTATTCTTACGCCTTTGGAAACCGCGCCCTTGAAAGACCAATTCGCATGTCCGACATAAGAAACTCATCCGCCTATAATACCTACTATATATACGGACTTCCACCTTCCCCAATCTGCAACCCAGGAAGAGCCTCCATCGAAGCCGTCCTTAACCCACCAAAAACACGATATTTGTATTTTGTCGCAAATGGCTATAACAAAGGCCACACTTTCGCCAGAACCTTAAGAGAACACAATGTCAATGTTGCAAAATATCGACTTTATATCAAAAAAAGAAGAGAAACACTAGCAGCAGAAAAGCTAGAACAAGAATCTACAGAAAATGAACAACAAGAACAAGCGCAAGAACTAGAAGCACAAACAATTGAGCAAGAAAAAGAATCAACAGAAAATGCAAAAAACCAACAGCCAGAAATTTAAAAATATCGCTGTAATCTCAGCCTCAGAAAACGAAAAAGCCACCTCGCAAAAAACCTCGCTTATCCAAAAATACAACCTAATAGACGCTGGAGAAATCGACACAGTCAAAGAAGTAGATTACGACCTCTTAATCGTCCTTGGTGGAGATGGGGCAATGCTGCACTTGCTACACAAAATCGAAAACCTCAATATACCAATTTACGGCATCAATTGTGGCACGGTTGGATTTCTGATGAACAATTTCCACGAAAATTGCGACCTAATTTCACTAATTAACAGCGCCAAAGAAACGACCCTGCACCCTTTGCAAATGATCGCCTTAGATCAAAACAATGTTGAGCACAAACATTTCGCAATCAACGAAGTATCGCTCTTGCGACAACTTAGCCTCGCAGCAAAAATAAAAGTAAGCGTCAACAACAAAACCCGAATCGATTCGCTAATTTGCGACGGCATCTTAGCCTCAACCCCAGCCGGCAGCACCGCCTACAACCTTTCGCT
>JAYPPA010000016.1:41291-47211 GCA_038131245.1 Rickettsia sp.
TTTAGGGATAAAATTACGACGTACAAAAATGTCAGGAGCCACCACCACGCAAACCCAGCGTGTGTATCCCTATTTACTCAAAGAGCTGTTTTATTCAGGTACACTCCCGACAAGATTATTGTACAACAAAAGAATTTAATTTTCAAGAAAAATCTACCTTAAGTAGAAAAAATTTATAAAATACAACCTTGTGTAAGTAATTTTTAAATAAAATATGGCAACTTAGCCTTTATAATCAAGGGTTTTCCAAAATAATCATCTATTTCGATTTTTTGAGCATGAAGAGCAAGTCTGTCGCAAAGATCTTTAATTATAACTTTTTTTCCACCATATTTAAAATCACCAATAATTGGATGACCAATTTCCTTAACATGCACCCTGAGCTGATGAGTCCTACCTGTTATTGGCATTAACTCAACTAAACAGTGCTTTTGATAATTTTCAATCAATTTAAACTGAGAAATCGCCTTATCTCCACCTTCAAAATCAGGGTAAACCTTTTCAATCCCATCCACTCTTTTCTTTTTTAAAGGAATATCAATTACGCCTTCTTTTTTTTGCAAATTCCCATAAAGCAAAGCAACATAAGTCTTTTTTATCGTCTTATTTTTAAAATGTTCAGTTAAAATTGCGGCTGAATCTTTAGTTTTTGCCAAAATTAAAACACCACTAGTATCACGATCAATGCGATGCACTAAATGTAATTTATAGCCTTTCTTTTTTAAATTATGCAAAATATCATCAATAGACGGCCTAGCTAAACTTCTGCCTTGCACAGCCAAGCCTGAAGGCTTATCAATAGCAAAAATATGCTCATCTTCGTAAATCATCAATGACAGAAATTCCTCAATCGCACTATCACTAACGCGAGCCCGGGGTTTTTCATCAATTTTTCTAGGTTTCAAGTCAGCATAAACTTGAACCTCATCTCCTTCTTCGATTTTTATTGGCTTTGAAATCGACTTACCATTAATCTTGACATTCTTCGATCGAAGTAGCTTTTGAACCACCCCAAACCCAGCATCATAGCGACTCATCAAGAGCTTGTCAATTCTTGCTCCGGCGCTGTCTTTGTCAATTACAAAATTTATCATTAAAATAACACTTTCATTAGGTAATAGCCAAAAAACACCGCCAAAATCGCCAAAATAACACTAAAAAATACATAGAAAAATGCCACTAAGTAATTTCCAGCCTGAAATAATCTGAAAAAATCAACTGAAAATGCCGAAAAAGTCGTAAAAGCACCCAAAAAGCCAAATAACAGAAAGTTTTTATAGCGCATATCAAAATTATCGAAATTTTTAACCATAAAATAGAAAAAAACTCCCGCCAAAAGCGACCCCAAAACATTCACAAAAATCGTCGCAACAGGCAATCCTGCATACTGACTGCCTCGAATTAATTTCATTATCACTTCATAAGAAAAATGCCTAGAAACAGCCCCAAGCGCTCCTCCAAATGCAATAAGTAAGGTATTTATCATAATATTTGAATTTATTTTCTTTATTATAGCACAAAAAACTTAAGAAATCCAGAAAAATCGATACAATTTTCCTCATCACCTTTTAAAATCTCCTTTAAATTAGCGAAGTTTATACTTATTCACCTCACCAACCAATCTTTCCCTATCAACTTTAATATATCTTTGCGTGGTAGAAAGACTCGAATGACCAAGTAAATCCTGAATCATCCGCAAATCCCCACCAGATTCAAGCAAATGCGTCGCAAAAGAATGCCGAAAAGCATGCGGAGTAATCGTTTCGCTCAAATTAAGCGCACGCCTTAGGTCGCTAAGCAGCTTTCGAAACACCCTCCCATCATAAGCCCCACCTTTTGCACCCAAAAACAAAACCCCTTTCGCCTCAATTTTATGCTCACAAAGATCCACATAATCCTTCACGCGCTTTTGAATAATCGGCAAAATCGGCACCATCCTCTGTTTTCCGCCCTTCCCTTTTAGCACCAAACTATCACTACTCAGCAAATCCACCTTGCGCAAATTCAAAGCCTCAGAAATACGAAGTCCACAACCATAAATAAGCGTCGTAAGCGCCAGGTCGCGCTTTTTCTCCCACTCTGGTTTCTTTAAACCATCAATCGCTGCAATTATTTTATCAATATCGATTTCATCAACCGCCTTAGGTAGCGACTTACCAATTTTTGGTGTCTTTATGCGCTCAATATCACCATTTATCACCATTTTATTTTTATTTAAGAAGCGAAAAAAGCTTCTAACCGCGCTAATCGACCTCGCATTAGTTGCATTTACATGCCCAGCCTCAAATTTTTCCATCAAAAAAGCCCTAAAATCACTAACAACCAAATTCTTTAAAATATTTTTAGTTACTTTTTCTCCTTTCAATTTAAAAATAAATGCGATAAAATTAAAAATATCATTTTGATATGAAGTTATAGTATGAAATGAATATTTCTTTTGTATCTCAAGATACAAAAAAAACTTTTCAATCATCGTTAAAACTTCAGTTTTGCAAATATCTTCAATAAAAAGCTCTTTTGTCATGAAAAAAATAGTTTTATTTACCATCTTAGTTTTTTATAGTTTTAATAGTCACGCATTTTTTGATAAAGTTCAAGAGATTATTATCAATAAAAGCAAAATAAATGTCACATTCAACTCAAAAGATGGCAAAAAAAGACTCCTTAGAAGCAGACACAACAATGATTTTTACCAATTAGTTAATTTTTACCAACCGCAAATTAACTCTATTTATTGCTCCGCAGCATCTTCTGTTATAATTTTAAATGCCTTAAATTATGGCCAAATTGAATCTCAAAAATCTGGAGAAATCACTAAACCACAAGAATTAGGCGGTGAAAAAATCCCCTATAAACTACACAACCAACTTGATTTTTTCAATGAAAATACCGATAAAGTCAAAGATTCTCAAGTTATTAACTTAAAAGCAAAAAATAAAGAAAATCAATATGATGCTGGAACTAGCTTAACAACATTGGCTGATATTTTATCAAAATCCTACAATTTGGATGTTATAAAAATTCACGCCAATAAAAATGATCGAGATTCAATAAAAAGTTTCAGAAGTTATGTAAAAAAACACTTAAAAGATGATGATCACTTTATTTTAGTAAATTATGACGGCAATATATTAGAGTCAAAAACTAACGGACATATATCACCCTTGGCTGCTTATGATGAAAAAACCGACTCAGTTTTAATCATGGATGTTGCTGCTCATAAAAATTTATGGTTTTTTACCCCTCTTGAAAAGCTTTACAAAGCTATGCATTCAAAAGATGGTGATAAATATCGAGGATACTTGGTGATTTCGAAATGATAAAAACCACCCTCACTTATGTCATCTCGAACCTTTAGGTGAGAGATCCCTCGTTAGTTGAAAAAAGATTTAGAATTTCTTAAAACAATGAACAGAAAATCTGATCGAAATTAACAAGTGATCTCTCGCTACGCTCGAGATGACATAAAAGACTCGAAATAATATATAAAATTAAATTAAATAATGTCAGACACATTAAACAAAGAGCAATCAGACGCAGTCAACAACACGCAAGGTCCACTTCTAGTTCTAGCTGGCGCAGGAACAGGTAAAACCAAAGTATTGACCTCCAGAATCGTTAATATTATCAATACCGGCTTAGCCACCCCCTTGGAAATTCTCGCCGTAACTTTCACTAATAAAGCTGCTGCTGAGATGAAAAAAAGAATTGGCGACGCAATCGGACCACAAGTCAACAGCATCTGGATCGGAACTTTCCACTCATTAGCCGCAAAAATCACTCGTCGCCACGCTGAAATTGTTGGCTTAAAAAGCGACTTCATCATCATCGACCAAGACGACCAGCTGCGCCTTTTGAAGCAAATAATCACCGATTTCAACATCGACACCAAGCAATTTCCGGCCAAAAATTACTTGCATAAAATTTCCAAAGCCAAAGATGTCAAGCTTCCGGGTCGCGAACTAGAATCACAATTTTCCGACTCTGATCAATCACTACCAAAGCTTGCTGCGGTATTTAACAACTATCAAAAGCGCCTAAAATCCATGAACGCAGCCGATTTTGGCGATTTACTGTCTTTTAATCTCGAAATTTTCGCCAAAAGCCCCGAAACTCTATCTTATTACCAAAATAAATTCCGCTACATCTTAGTTGATGAGTACCAAGACACCAACAATGTTCAGTATCAGTGGTTGCTTCGCATCGCCGCACTTCACGAAAATATTTGCGCAGTCGGAGATGACGACCAATCAATTTACAGCTGGCGCGGAGCCAACATCGCCAACATTTTGCGCTTCGAAAAAGACTTCAAACAAGCAAAAGTAATCCGCCTCGAGCAAAATTACCGCAGCACCTCCAGAATCCTAAACGCCGCCCACTCAGTCATCAAAAATAACAAAGAGCGCCACGGCAAAAAACTCTGGACCGACAAAGGTGACGGCGAAAACATCAAGCTTTTCTCGTATCTTGACGACCGCGCCGAAGCAAAAGGCACCTGCCAAACCATCCAAAAATATCTAGGCCAGAAAAAATATGAGCCATCACAAATCGCCATTTTAGTTCGCGCCGGCTACCAAACCAGAGCATTCGAGGAAGCCTTCATCAAATCCTCAATCTCCTACAAAATCATCGGCGGCATGAAATTCTACGAAAGACAAGAAATCAAAGACGCAATCTGCTATTTACGCTGTGTCTGTAATTACAGCGACGACCTTGCCTTCAACCGCATCATCAACACCCCAAAACGCGCTGTTGGCACCACCACAATCAACAAACTTTACGCCAAAGTCAAAGCAGAAGGCATCTCACTATTTGAAGCCACCACAAACTCCATCCAAAACAATGAATTAAAAGGCAAAACCGCCCTAAATCTTGACGCATTAACCAAACAAATCCAAAGATGGCACAGCTATCTCGAAGACTCTAGCCTCACCGATTTAGCCCGCACAATCCTCGAAGAAAGCGGCTATATCAAGATGTGGCAAGCCGAAAACACCCTCGAAGCCCAAGGCCGAGTCGAAAATATCGACGAATTCCTCTCAAGCCTCAACGATTTCGACAACATCGTCGACTTCCTAGAATATGTCAGCCTCGTCGAAGCCAAAGACGAAAGCAAAGCCGGCAATGACGCAGTCTCAGTCATGACCGTCCACGGCGCAAAAGGCCTAGAATTCGACCTAGTCTTCATCCCCGGCCTCGAAGACTCAATCTTCCCATCCCACCGCAGCCTCGAAGAGCGCGACGGCCTCGAAGAAGAACGCCGCCTGCTCTATGTCGCAATCACCCGCGCCAAAAAAGAGCTACAAATTTCCTACACCAAAACCCGCTTCATTTTCGGCGATTACCAAGCCGCAATCCCATCGCGCTTTATTGCAGAGCTTCCCGGCGACATTACGCCAAAAGAAATCGGCTATGAAGACGCTTATGGCGGCGCAGGATCCTACGGCTCAAGCAGCTCAAACTCCTACTCAAGCTCCTCAAGCAACTCTAGCGGCTCAAATTACTACAAAAAACCCGCCCAAAATAGCGGCTATGGCAGCAAAAACAGCTTCATCGCCCAAAAATCCCTCGGCTATAACCTAAATTCCGGTCTAGTCAAAAAACCCGCCCCAGTCAAAGCAGATAGCAGCAACGACAACTTTTCCAACAAACGAGTCTTCCACCAAAAATTTGGCTACGGCACAGTTTCTAGCGTCAATGGCGACAAGCTCGAAATCGACTTCGAAAAAACCGGTAAAAAAACCATCATGAAGAATTTCGTGAAATTGGCATAAGAACCGCAGGTTTTTAACAAACCCACTAATTCCTGGGTCACGGCTTTGCTGTGGGGGAAGGAACCCAACCTTCCTTATCTCATTTCAACCTTCCTTATCTCATTTCAACCTTCCTTATCTCGTTTCAACCTTCCTTATGTCATTTC
>JAYPPA010000016.1:47311-50226 GCA_038131245.1 Rickettsia sp.
TTCCTTATGTCATTTCGAGCGCAAGCGAGAAATCCCTCGCTAACTTCGATCAGATTCTTCAACCAAACCGCAAAAGACCTCTCACCTGAGCCTTACCTAGCATAAGCTCATAGCCTCAATATTATCAAAAATGAGCATTATAGCCCATTTTTTGACGATAATAACCCTTAATTATAACATATCATGTCAAATTCAAATTTTCAAGACATTTCTCAAAAATAATTTACTTTTTTCCTTGCACTATTTCCAAAAATATGGTATAATATAAATATATGGTAATTTCTTTAATAAAAGTAACTTATTATGAGTAGAGAAGGATCTCCAAATAGAGATGAAAACATTAAAAATATACTAGGAATTATAGCTAGTAACGAACACGACTCAGGGGAAATTGCAACATTTCGAGGGCAAATTCTAGACCCAGAATATTATGATACTGAAGATGAAAGGGCTAACCTAAATGATGATGAAATCGCTGAAATTGCTGGCAATCCCTCTTTAATATGGGCTATGTACAATTTCTTTACCGGAAAAATAAGAGAAGGAGAAGCTCCTCCCGCGCCCTTTGATTTATATAAGACTGCTAAGAAAGATTTAGAAGAGCAAGCCACTAAAATCCAAGCCGCTTGGCGAGGTTACTTAACAAGGCGCGACTTAGTAAAAAGAGGCATAAAACTAAAAGAAGAACTCAAAGAAACTAAAGGCGTTCCAGCAAAAAAACCTTCGAAAAAAGAGGAGGAAGATCTTGCAAAACAGCTCCAAAATGGTGCTAGAATCATGGATCGAGTCATGGAAAGAGAAGAGTTAAGTGGACTCGACTCAAAAGAAGAAAAGCAAAAGAAAACACGCAAATATAGCGCCCTACTTCAAATCACTGGTGATACTGATAATAATGGAATACCCGGCGCTCAATACCAGCAAGACAAAATCCTTATGGATAAAGATGGTCTTATTACCGCCATCTATGACCCAACTGAATATTCTATATTTCGATACCAAAGCGCCATCGATGAAATTTCATCAACAGCCAGCAATGATAGAAGAGCAGAAGACGAAGGAACTTGTAGATTAGTTGAATTTTCAGGAAGATACCCAATCGATTTATCCTACAAAACTGGAGGTTTAGCAAAAGATGGACTTAGCGAAGGCGGAACTTATCTACCAAGGCCTGCTGAATTAATTTATGTCCAAAACGGTAAGGTCATTAGACATATCGGCATCGATAATAGTAAATTCAAGGAAGAAAGGACTGCTTTTGTTGCTGAAAAAAACGCAGCATCTGGCCTACCAGCGCAAAACGAAGATCTTCTACCCCAAGTCATTGATGGCACGATTGCAGGAGATGAATATAATAACACTACTGAACTTCTTTATAAATATGTTCAAGAGGAAATTGATGCTGAAGCTCAAGGAATTGCTAAAGGCGAGATAGAGCCTACAGAAAGCCTCATTTATTATCTTGAAGAATTAGGAATAGAAGTCGACACAGAGACTAAAAAAATCACCCCTGAGCAATATCAAGAAGCATCAGCCAAAGATCCAGACTTGCTAACCAAAATAAAGCTTGAAGTTAAAGTAAGTCATGGCTATATTGACCCTAATGATATTCCTGGCGTAGCAACCTTAGATTCTAAGTCATATTATGATCAGCTGTCTAATTTAGAAGAATGCATCTCAGCCACAGATCTCTCTAAAATTAGCCCTCAACATCGCAAAAAACTAACTGAGAACCTAACTCCAGATCTTGATAGCAGTCTTAACGCTGTTAGAAGGCACAAAAATAGAGGATATGAACAGCAATTTGTTCAAGAAAGATTCGCAGTCCAACAGGCCTCTCTACAAGGTCAAAAAGAAACCTTAGCAGAATTTAGAAAAGCTTTAATTAAGGGAGGCGCCGGAAGTCTACCAAAAAAAGACGTTTTCAAAGACTTCTCTGGCGAAAATATGACATTTCCAATCGCTGGACATGGCGTTACTCAATCAATAGAATTTGTTCCTGGTCATGACCGAACAAAAATCGCCAAAGTTTCATTCAATTCAACTCAAGAAGAAGGAATTGATCCAAATCTAGAAGAGCAATTCATTCGAATTCCTGGAACTTGTTTTCACAAAAGAGTTATGCATGTCCCACCAAATTCAAGTATGGGTCTATTTACTTATAAAAACGGAAAACGCACAGAAATAGAACCATCAGAAGAGGACAGATCTTTAATTGATGAAAATACCGCCTGGAGAAAGGTTAAAGTAGCTATCAGGGGAACAAGTCCAACAGAATACACCATTACCTACAAACCATATAAAGTTTTCCCTACACATCCCCTTGATGGAATACGCGACCTTAGAAGAGACATCGTCAGATCAGAAATAACAGTTCTTCAAGACCTCTATGAGAAAATGGCATTAGAGGTTACTTCCAGCAAAGATGGTCAAATTTTATCCGCTGCTAGACAGTCTGCTGGTGTTTCAAGAAATATACGCGGCGTACTGCAAAGTTCCACCAAAAGCATCACTTTATCTCAAGCTCTCAAAAAATCTTTAGAAGAAAAAGCTGTTAGTTTATATAAAAGGGAATATTTCGGATCTGGCGTGCCAACTGTAGAAACAGCAGAAGAGATGGCAGCCCGAAAAACACAGCTAAAAGAAACTTTCGCCCATTTAGAAAAAATAGCTGACATTAGATTCAAAGAAAAAGGTAGTGCATCGAGAAGTTACTATAAAAATGTTTTAAATGGCGCACATGGCTATTACTCGTCATCCAACTCAGATGTCTTAGGATTCGTTCCTGTTGATGTTCCATGGGGTACGAAAGAAAAAACTACTGCAATTGATCATGTCGGTAAAATTTTTGACCATGAATTCTCAGCGAACATGGCTAAACTTTATGGCCCAGATGAACTGCTTGACCGCCCTGACAT
>JAYPPA010000017.1:0-2929 GCA_038131245.1 Rickettsia sp.
AAATCATCTGAGATTCTTTTTGGACGAAAACTTACTGAATCAACACAGACGATTAATACTTCCAAGCTTGCAAGGATTTCGCCGTTTAGCGAGACTTGTTGGTCCATGATGATTGAGGCTGATCTGACTTCTTTGACTTTGACTGAGACTTCGATTAAATCGTCAAGCCTGGCTGGATAAATATAGTCGATGTTGCATTTTTTGACCACGAAAATGATGCCTTCTTTTTGCGCAAGTTCATTTTGATTGATTCCTTTAGCGCGCAAGAAATCAGTGCGGCATCTTTCGAAGAATTTTAGGTAATTAGCGTAATAGACTACGCCGCCGGCGTCGGTGTCTTCATAATAAACGCGGTATTTGGTCGAGAAATTAGCTGATTGTGGCATAACAATTCGGAGTTTCGTTAACTTTTATTTGCGTGCATTTAATGTCGATATTTTGAAAAAGCACAGGACAAACTTCTTCGAAAAGGAATTTGGCAATGTTTTCCGCAGTTGGTTGATAGTTTAGGTAGAAAACTTTTTGGTTGGTTTGACCTTCGATTGAGTCTCCTAGAGATTTATCCTTAGTAGATAAAATTGTATTATGATCGAAATTTTCATCAATCCAGCCACCTAAAATTTCCTTGATTGCGCCAAAATCAATCACCCTACCCTTATCGTCGAGATCTTTGCTAGTGAAGGTTGCCTCGACCACATAACGATGACCATGAAGGTATTTGCATTTGCTTTCATGATTCAAAATTCGATGAGCTGCATCAAAATGAATTTTTCTAGTGCAATTTATCATTTTTGTTTTATAATAGTTAGTAGTAGGTGTTTTTCAGTCCACACCCCGTCAAATCGCCCTGCGATTTGCCACCCCTCTTATAGAGGGGAATTAAACCGAGTCTATAACGCAAATAAATAACTATGAGCGACCTAAGTAAATTAAAATTTAACGAGCAGGGATTAATCCCGACTATTACTCAAGATTATAAAACAAAAAAAGTTTTAATGCAAGCCTGGATGAGTAAAGAATCGATCGAAATTACCCTAAAAACCGGTTTTGCGACATATTTTTCGAGGTCAAGGCAGGAAATATGGAAAAAAGGCGAGACTTCGGGGCATGTGCAAAAGGTGGTTGGGATTGCCGTGGACTGCGACTATGATTGTATTTTGCTGACGGTTGAGCAGACTGGCGTGGCTTGTCATACGGGGCAAGAGAGTTGTTTTTTTAATCCGCTTACGCGCTAACGCGCTACAGCGCGACAGGTCCACTTTCGCGCTACAGCGCGACAAGCGAACTAATACCTCACCCCCAAAAAATACAACCCACAGGCTGGGGCATTTCGTCCAGATTTGGTGCGGTCTTTGGCCCCTAGGATATTTTGCATTTCTTGCGGTTTTATCTGGCCCTTGCCTACTAAATAAAGCGTTCCGACGATGTTTCTGACCATGTGGTGAAGAAAGGATTTTGCCTCGATTTCGATAGTGATTTCTTGGCCGTGTTTTGCTATTTTAATGTCGTTAACTCTGCGAATTGGGGTGTCTGATTGGCATTTTGAGTCACGAAATGATGAAAAATCATGAAGTCCGATCAAATATTGACAAGCCTCTCTCATTGCCTCTATATCAAGTGGGGCTTTGACATGCCAGGCTCTATTGGCGTCAATGGCGGGTTTTGCGATTCTATTGATTATATTATATCGATAGATTCTTGATTTTGCATCATAGCGGCTGTGGAAACTTTCATCAACGATTTGGCAATTAGTGATGGCGATTTTATGACCAATAAGAAACCTGTTTACTCCGGTAATTATGTTGATTGGATCGAAATTTTTCTCAAGACTAAAGTCCGCAACTTGAGCCAAAGCGTGAACCCCAGCATCGGTTCGCCCCGCGCAATTTAACTTAACCCTTTGTAAGGTTAATTCAAAAATCGCATTTTCAAGAATTTCTTCGACGGATTTACCTGGTTGGTCTGGTTGTTTTTGCCAACCAACGAGGTTACTGCCGTCATATTCGATTTCAATTTTGTATTTCATGATTTATTGATTCTTGCTAAGTGAAAATAGTCGTCGAGAAATTTTTCTGGCGATTTTGCGTTAAAAGTGGCTTTGGAGTCGCTAAAAAACTGCATTAATTTCATTAAATTTTCCTCAATTTGACAAATAGACTCCTGTAAAGCATCACCTTCAAGGATGTTTTTAATTTCTGGATCTGTATTTTGAGAGAGTTTCCAGTATTTTACCGATGCGATTTTTCGAAATTGCGGATCCTTGCTGAGCAGTAAAGCGTAGATTAAGAGCTGAGAATTTTTGTGCATTTTAACATCCTTGCCACTTGATAAAACTCCAGTTTTATAGTCGATGATGGATACTTCATTATCTTCATCGATGTGGATTCGATCGATTTTGGCTGAAATTGTAAAGCCTTCGAACTTTCCGGAAACGGATTTTTCATGTTGATCTTGACCTTTTTCAAATTGTAAATTATGTTTTAGGTAATTTTCAATGATTTTTTGTGCCTTAGGGAGCCATACCAGCTTTGACTCTTTAGATTTGTAAAATGAATTAAATAATTTATTTAAGAGATTTTGGTAGTCGCTATTTTTACTTTCGGAAATTTTTTCGATAAATTTATGGATAAAACTTCCAAATTCAGCATTTCCAGGCTCGTAATCAATCTCATCTTGTTTTTTTAATTTCAGGATTTTTTTAGCGTAAAATGAGTAAGGATTTGCGGTCATTAGATCAATGTCACTTGCTGAAAATGATTTTACATGATCGTTTAATTCTATTTTCGGGGATTTTGTAACTGTGGAATTCTTTTTGCTGGCAATGATCCGGTCAGAGCTGGTACTTTTGATGTTGATTTGGTTTTTTTGCAAGACAGCTTCTAATTTTAACAAAAATGGGCTTTTTGAAACTTTTGCACCAGAAATATTT
>JAYPPA010000017.1:3029-39706 GCA_038131245.1 Rickettsia sp.
AGCTTCTAATTTTAACAAAAATGGGCTTTTTGAAACTTTTGCACCAGAAATATTTTCGCAAAATGACAAAACAACTTGCTTATTTGACAGTAAATTACAAAAATCGTAAGCTGCGAGGCTGATTTTTTTATCATTATTGAAAATTCCTAGCTCTTTTCTGACCTTGCCAGAAATCCAATTATCTTTTTCTAAGGCGGGGTAACTTCCTTTGTTGAGTCCCATGAAAAATAACATGTCATAATTAATTAAGCGAGCTTCTATGGAGGTTGAAATTTCAATGTTGTAACTTTGATCAAAATCGCGAGAAAAACCGGAAAAAGAGAAAATTCTATTGAAAAATTCATAATTTTCGTTTTTTTCAAGCCTAATGTCGTGATTTTTTTGCAAAAGCTGCTTTATTTCGTTAATCTTAACCAGCTGCTCTGGATTAAAATATTCAGCAAAATCTTGCTCTGTGACTTTTTCAATGAAAGCGGCGATTATTTCGAAAATTTCTTCAATAGTGGATTTTTTACTGCTTTGAAAAACCTGATATAAGTCGGTTAATGTCTCAAATATTAACAAAAACTCATTGCCTTTTCTTTCTTCAAGTAACTTTAGTAAATGACCAATATTATTTGAAGAGCGATAGGTGCGAATTATTTCTTTTTCGAATTTACTGACGATAAGTAGCTTTTCGTGATTTTTTGAAAATGCACTTTTTAGAACTGCTAGTATTGATACTGAGCTCATTTTTTCGTCAAATGATTTGGCAATAAGCAAGAATATTTTGATGAATTTTAGCTCTAAAAGCGAGTATTTTTCGTGATCATTAAATTTTAAGTCGGTTTTTTTGAGGAATTTTTTAGTTAAAAGCATCAAGTTTGAACTTGGGCAGATGATGGCGATTTTTTTATCCTTGCTATCCTGACTCGTTAATTTGCTAATTACGGATTTTACCTCTTGAATTTCACTGCCAGCCTTGATTAGTTGAAAATTCTGCTCAAAATCTTCTTTTATTTTATCAATTTGTTCATTTGAGACCCTACCCGGGGAATTTGAAAATAAATTATTAGCCAAAAAGTTAAATCTTTGATCTGACGAAACTTTTTCCCCTTGAATTTCCCTTATCTTATCGGTTTTTAAAAAAGAAAGAAGCTCATAAGCTAGAGAGGCTGGATCGGTTGCTTCTGGTTTTGAATCTCTTTTGTAAGAGCCATTAGTGATTACAAAGCCATTACTGCTGTCGAAAATGGTTTTTATAAAGTCCTTCATATAGTCAACGCTGCCGGTTGAGCCCGCGATTATAACTTTTTTGTCAAGTCCGCACTTTTGCAACAAATGCGTATAATGTTGGATTTTTAGTTTTTGTAACTCGCTAGAGCTCATGATTTCGCTGTTCTTAGGATCCCTTTTGAAATCAATGTAAAAATCTTTGATTATATTAATAGCAAATTGGCGGTGGCTTGAGATGTTTGGATCATCGATTTCCAAATCTGAAATTGAAATGTTAGATTTAGACAAATCGTCAAAGAGGTTTTTAAGACTAGCAGCAATATTGAAGCTTTGAGTAGCAGTAACATTTTGAAAAAATGCAGTGCTGCGGATTTTTTTACTAAGTTCAACATTATATCTTAGGTCATCCTGCTCTTTTTGTAACAAAAACTCAAAATTTGAATCAAATCCTGCCTTTTTGCTAATAAATTTAATATGAAAATGAGATATTTGCGAAATTGAGGTAATTTTTGGCTGTGCACGCCCTGGAAATAGAGCGTTGTATATAAATTCAAATTCAAGGCACGATCTTTTACTTGGCAAAATTATAAGAACATCGCTCACAGCACCTTGAAACTCGTCGCAGAGCCAACCTATCAGCGACTTTAAGAAATTGCAATTTGGGTTAATGTTAAGCAGCATCAATTTTTCTAGCTTGTTATTTTTATTTTTACCATTATAATTGTATTCGTATAAAAATACAATAATATTTGTTATGGATGTAATAATAATGGGATCTGGAGTAGTTGGGGTTGCTACTGCTTACATGCTGGCTAAAGATGGTCACAAGGTAAAAGTAGTAGATACAGCAAAAGAGCCTGCCCGTGGTAGCTCATTTGCCAACGGAGCCCAGCTAAGCTTTTCACACATCCACCCACTTTCTAGCTCTGAATCTTTAAAACAATTAACAAAAGCCCTAATAAAGCCAAAATCTTGCCTGTCGATTGACTCTTTTGACAAAAAATTTTTGCAATTTACTTTAAATTTAATCAAAAATTCAAGCAGAAGGAACTCATTAAGAATTGCCGGAAATTTATTTGGAATCACTCAGCTTTCAAAGGAAATTTTTGATGAATTAATAATGACAGAGGAAATTAAATTTGACTTTTCCAGAACTGGAATATTGCATATTTTTAGGAATGAAAGAAGTCTTGAAGAGGCAAAACGGTTTGCTAAATTTCAAAGGTCAATTGGTGATGAGGCGATAGCACTTAACTTAGATGAGTGTGTAGAAAAAGAGCCATTATTAGTTAAAATGACTGAATCTAGATCGTTAAAAGGAGGGATTTTTTACCCTGGTGATGCTTGTGGAAATCCATATCTTTTTTCACAATCTTTGGCAAAAATTTGCGTGGAAAAATATGGCGTAGAATTTTCTTTTAACGACCCGATCAAAAATATTTTAACCGATTCAAAAAAAATAACCGGCGTAAATTGTGAAAATGGAGTTTACCGCGCTGATAAATATGTTTACTGTCTTGGGGCTTCTGGATTATCGCTACTTAAAGGAATAGGAATTGAAACTGGAATTTACCCAGTAATCGGAGCTTCACTTTCTATTAAAGCGGATAGAGGCACCCCTGCACCAAAAATTGGCATTACTGATCCTGAAAATAGACTAGTTTATAGTCGAATTGGCAATGTTTTTAGGGCTGCAGGTGGAATCTATATCAACAAATCACCTGGCATTAATCACAAGATACATAAATTTATTGAAAATAAAATAAAAGAGACATTTTTAAATTATGGAAATCTAAAAGAAGTTGTTAACTGGGAAAATTATCGACCATTAAGAGCAGATTCCACGCCACTAATTTGCAATGTAGAAAAATATGGCAATTTTTATTTAAATACTGGACATGGCCACCTTGGCTGGACTATGTCTTGTGGATCTGCTGAAATAATTAGAAGATTAATCGAAAAGAAAAACGTGTCTGGATTGTCTTTCTTAAAAAAGAGTTTTTAGCAACTCCTCAGACTTTTCCTGAGCATCATTCATAACATTTTCTAAATCATTGTTATTAATCTTGAAATTATCTTGAACTTCACCTGCAAAAAATACAACTTTTGAAAATGGCAGCGGCAATCTTAATTTATCCCAACTATTAAATTGGATAAATCTAGATGATGAATAGCTAGTTGGCAAGATATTTGCGCCAGAAATTTTTGCAATGTCAATTATTTGGCTATTAATTTTCTGGTTTGGACCCTTTGGACCATCTGGAGTTATCCCAAGTCCAGTACCCTTTTTAAGCTCTCTTATCATATCCCGCATGGATTTAAGGTCAATTCCGCGACCTGGCTTTCTGCCATCTTGAGTTGAGCCTGATATATTTTTAAAACCAAACATGGTCATTATTATTCCGATAAATTTTCCATCACCATGTTTTGAAGAGAGGCTCATGATTTCATAGTTATTCTTAGATTTTTTTGAAACATGTCTTGCCATAAAAGGCATTAAAACCAATCTATTGTGCCAAAAAGAAAATATTATTGACTTTTTGTTTCGAGCAAGGTCAATGGCATTCTCGAAGCCGACAAACTTTACTCTACTTGTAAAAAAGACCAACTGCAAATAGATAAAAATAATCCAGCAAATTAACGACCTTACAGCACTAAGGTAGAAAATCGACCTAATTAACTGTTTGAACTTAGTTTTAATGTCATACCAACCAAGGTTGCGATTAAAAATTTTCAAGACTTATTAGTTTTTAATTTACTATTACTTATTATTAGCCCAATTGTAAGTATCGTAAAATTCAAAATATAAGCTATAACCTGGGCCCCTGTTGGGCTCTCTTGATAGCCAATAAAAGCATTTAATATTCCACCAAGGACGCTGTCTTGCGCTAAAATATGTGAACTATTCCACATTTGATCAACTATTGCTGGGATAACATTAGCACTAACTAAGAAAGAAACCCCATGAGACGCAATTGCACAAGCCAAGAAAACCAAAATCCAAGTCGTAATTTTAAAGAAATATTTGCCGAAAATCTTTAACATGCCAAAATACAAAGCAAATCCACAAATGGTTCCTAAAGCCAATCCACAGGCCAAACCAAGCGTAACATTTGCAATAGATGTGCCCGTTAAATAATATCCATAAGTAAATAAAGCTATTTCAGACCCCTCCCTTAAAACTGAAAGAAACACGACCGCCAAAAGCGAAATTAACGACCTATTGCCAGCCTTGATCGAATTTGCAAGGCTTTTTAACTCTCCGGAAAGCGACCTGGCATGTTGCTGCATCCAAATTACTGTCCAAGAAATTAAGGCTGAGGCTGAGATTAAAATTGCGCCGTTGAATATCTCCTGACCATCCCCATCAAGAGCCGAAGAGATACTATCCATAACAAAAGCCAAGATAATCGCCCCAAAAACCCCCAAAACCAACCCGGAAGAAATATATTTTTCACGCTTATCTATTCCCTTGGTTACTGCGGTTAATATACCGACAATAAGGGCTATTTCCAAAACCTCTCTGAATACTACAATTAAAATCTGAAGCATAGTTTAATATTTAGTGACTTTTTATAATTATTATTATAACATTAAAGCTCAATAAAAACAAGAAAAATGTCAAAAAACCTAGCTATTTACATTCACTACCCATTTTGCGAATCAAAATGTCCATATTGCGATTTCAATTCCCATGTAAAAGACTCAATTGATCACGAATCCTACAAAAAAGCTTATTTGGCGGAAATTGACTATTTTTTCGAGAAAATTGACAATAAACCTATTTCAAGCATCTTTTTTGGCGGAGGAACTCCATCTTTAATGAGTGAAGACCTACTTGAGTCGATTTTAGGGCGTTTGCATAAAAAATTCTCCATCGATCAAAATGTGGAAATCACTTTAGAGGCAAATCCAAGCTCTTTTGAAGCTCAAAAATTTCAGAATTTTAAAAATCTTGGTATCAATAGACTTTCAATTGGAGTCCAATCTTTTGATGATGAGAATCTGAAATTTCTTGGTCGAAAGCATGATGTAAAAGAAGCAATCAAAGCGATTGAAAATGCTAGCAACATCTTCGAAAATTTTTCATTTGATTTGATTTACAGCCTACCGGAGCAAAAAATTAATGATTGGCTTAACGAGTTAAAATACGCCCTATCCTTTCAAACTAAGCATCTTTCGCTTTACCAATTAACGATAGAAAAAGGTACACCATTTTTTAGCGACTATTTGAATAAAAAATTTACAATGCCAAGCGACGATATTTCTTGTGAATTTTTTGAAAAAACCGTAGATTTGATGGAAAATAGTGGCTTTGAAAATTACGAGATTTCAAACTTTGCAAAAAAAGGTTTTGAGTGTAAACATAATTTGAATTATTGGCAAGGCGTTGATTACATTGGAATCGGAGCTGGAGCCCATGGTCGACTTTACTTAAAAAATGAAAAAGAAAGATCGGCGATTGTTAATTTTCATAAACCAGAAAAATGGCTTAAGGACATCCACACCAGCGGCAGTTCAGTACAAAAGATCGAGAAAATTTCTAAACAGGGGACGCTGGAGGAGCTTTTACTAATGGGACTTAGGCTTAAAGATGGAATTAGAAATGAATTATTTTTAGAACATTTTAATAAGAATATTTTGCAGCTTTTTAACTTGAAGAGATTGCAAAGATTGAGCGATCTGGGTTTGATTGAATTTAGTGAAAGTTTTTTGCGAATAAATCCAAGGAAAAGGATCCTAGCAAATGAAATTGTGTTTAAGGTTTGTGAGGCGATTTTATAAAATACTACCTCGATTATTAATCGTTTTTCTGGCTTGCTACCAATGCCCCCCTGTACTAGCAGGAGAACCAAGTCTTGGGTCACCTTTGCCGCTTATACTATATACATTACCAATACTATGGGCAGCAGGGTCATATCGAGTTTCACCAGGAAGAGTCGGGGTCATATCAGCCATTTGCACAGTACCTAAAGTAACCTGACGACATACAAAGTGAGCATCCCAGAAAACTAGGTTATAATCTGCGAAATTTCTTTTAATGTCCTGTGGATCATTCCAGTTGACATCCTTTAATTCTTCTGGGTATCTTCTTCTTATTTTTTCTATGTCAGGCCTGGAGCTTGCGATATCTGGATCTTTGCGCCATTTATAGAAATATTTATAGATATTGCCTCCAAACTGAGTTCCTGCACCAGATTCACAGCCATGATCCCAACCAAGATTGTATCCTGGACCTCCGCCTTTTGGTTTCATACTAAAAAGAAGGTGACCTCTTGGCTTGTACCAATGCTTGCCGCAGGATGTTAAAAGAACCATTAGCAACAAAACTCCGAAGATTTTTCTTAAATATAATTCAATTCTCATTTAATATTTATAAATTATTACCAATTCAAGCCTTTATAGCCACTGTCCATACCCTTATAATCAGAGTTCCAACCAGTAATTCCTTCGTAATCGCCACTTTGCGACTGGCCGAAAAATTGCCCTTTAGAGCCCCCTGCCCATAAAATATTTCCACCCATAACGGAATTTTCACCAGTGCCCCAAAATGCCTGCAGGACATTACTCAAGCCATTACTAGTCTCTCCTGGTACACCAAGAGCGCCACCAAACATTCCGGTGTCGTTATAATTTTTTGCCATCATTGAATCGTCCTTGTAGTACATCAAGTGTCTATCCCACGAGGTAACACCCGGTACGATTGTGTTAAAGCAATATGACATTCCTCTTTTGTAACCAAATCTATATTCTGGATTTTGGTGCATTTTTGGGTTGTAACGATATTCATGTTTCCAACGATAAAAAGCATTACCACGAGCATAAAATAGTGTCGAACAGCCGTCTCTATAACCTTGCTTAAAGACTGGCGTACCTTCTGGCACTTCAAAATTTGCGAACATTGTATATGGAGTGTCCATGCCCTCAATCCATCTACATGAACTAAATAACAATAAAGCTGTAATTATAAAAACAACTTTTAACATGATTATTTGTAACCTCCAAAAAATGAACCCCAAACCGAACTTTTATGCTTTACATACATATAGCGATAGCAATACCACCAAGCAAAGTTCCAGGCGGTTCTGTACTCGTTTGATTGAGTGATTTTATAGCCATCAACCTTGTAAGAATCATACATTACCATTTTATGAAACCAGTTCGCCGGAGCAGAAGCCCCGGTTTCGCAACCATCTTCCCAGCCCTGTCTAAAATCTGGCGTTGCATTGGCTCTCATCTCTTTGAACTCACTAGGTGCAGTATTAGGGAAATCGGTAGCTTTACACGAAGCGAGTCCAAAAAACATTAAAACTATTAAATATTTTAATATTACCATAATATATTATTGTAGTGGCCCCGATTGACTAGTTGGTCTGGTTGTAAAAATTACCGCGTGAATTACACATGTAAACCACGCATTTGACCAGCCAGCATAAAAATCGGGGTGTTGCTGGTAAGCACCAGTACCATGATCAGGATCATAAGACCAACCTTGAGTATATTGCTTACCGGCACTTAAGGCTGACCTACAGCCAGCTCTCCAGCCGGCTTTAAATTCCACCGTCCCATCTGGAACCTCCATATTAAGAGTAATTGGCTCGTGAAAGCCTTTTAGCTCACAAGACGAGGCAGTGGTAAGTGCAAACATTATTGCTGTTGCTATTATCTTAAATTTATTCAACAAATTTCTTATTAAATTTCCCTGTTATTGTCCAGTTAAGGCTAACAATAACAGGGCAAACGGTATTGGGCAGTGTTTATACAACATCCCAATCCACAACATAAGTACATTGTTCAAATCCATCCCACCAACCCGCGCGATAATCTGGGTCATTGGAAGCTTTAATAGAGTCAACAGCTTTTGGACTTATATCCGAAGTAAGCCCCCTAGTTACAGCATCCCAAGCACTTCCGCAGCCATCTCGAAATGCCCTTCCATATACAGTGGTTGCCGGGGGAAAGCCCCCTACTCCAACCATAGGCCTAACTTCAAAGGCTGGCCAACCCTCTGGAGAGGCTTCGTATATTGCACTGCAAGATTGAAAAAGCGATAAAGCTGCTAAAATAAATACTGTTTTCAATATTTTGCAAGCCATCTTTAATGTTTTATTTATTTTATATTATATATATCTACTATTATAACATAATTTTAAAAACTAATCAAGAGTTTTTATTAAAAAAATCTCAAAATTTATTGATTTTCATTTTTTAAAATGGTATAATTACTATATATGAAATGCAAAAAAGGAGGTTTTGTGGTTTGCAATTTGACAATTCTACAAGATAGGTCGCTAATAGAGCTTAAAGGGCCTGACACGAAAGACTTTCTTCAAGGATTAATCACTAATGATATAAATAAAATAGATTCTAAAGGGATCATTTATTGTGCTATGCTTAACCCAAAAGGTCGCTTTTTATATGATTTTTTTATATTTAAGGCTCAAAATTCGATATTTTTAGATGTTTTTGCGCCAAAAATCGATGAAATTATCAAAAAACTCTCATTTTATAGGCTAAAAAAGGATGTAAATATAGAAAAAAACACTGATTTATCGATATATTCACTTATTAATGGTGAAATAGATGGGGAATTTGAGTATATTTTTCAAGATCCCCGGTCAAAAAATATGGGTTTTAGAGGTTATTTTAAGGACCACGAACTAGGAGATTCTAAAGTTCGATCTGATGAGACTGAATATGAATTCACCAGGATTAAGAATAAAATCACAGAGTCAGAAAAAGATTTGACCTATGAAAAGTCTGTTATTGCTGAATATGGACTTGATGATCTTAATGCGATAGACTATGAAAAAGGCTGTTATATCGGGCAAGAGTTAACGGCTAGAACTCATTACCTTGGGCAAATTAGGAAAAAGATTTTCTTTTGTAAATTTGCTGAGCCAATTGTAAAAAATAGTGAAATTTTTGTAAATGATCAAAAAATAGGACTTGCTTTATCGAGCATTAAATACGATAATATAATATATGGATTGATATTAATTAAAGTTAGCGATGATTTTGATAAAAATACTGCTACCTTAACTTCAAATAATATAAAAATTGAAATTTTAGATTAAATGCAAGTATATTTACCAATTGCAGAAATGCCTATTAATGTTATGCTGATCTTGTCTCTTGGACTTGTGACGGGATTTTTAGCTGGAACATTTGGGATAGGTGGCGGTTTTTTAGCTACTCCTTTTTTGATATTTATCGGAATTCCGCCAGCAATTTCGGTTGCGACTTCAGCGAATCAGATTGTTGCGGCTTCGGTATCTGGATTATTTGCCCAGCTCAAGAAAGGTGCAGTAGATATTAGGATGGGCGTATTTTTGCTGATCGGGGGTATTATTGGCTCTTCGATTGGGGTATCTATTTTTACAGTACTCAAGGAGTCTGGTTATATTGATCTGACCATTGGTATTTCTTATGTTTTATTTCTTGGATCAATTAGTGTTTTAATGTTAAAAGATAGCATTAAAGTCTTCATGAAGAAAAAATATAGGTTGAATTTTGACAATCCAGATCCACATGAAGATCAAGAAAAAATAAATGATTGCTATGGCAAAATGTTAAAATTTATAGATAAATTACCTTATAAATTATATTTTCCAAGATCAGAAATAAAAGTCAGTATAATTATACCTATAGTTTTGAGTATAATGATAGGGATATTGGTCTCTTTGATGGGGATTGGCGGTGGATTTTTGATGATTCCGGCGATGATTTACATATTAAGAATGCCTTCATCGGTTGTGGTTGGGACTTCTTTGTTTCAAATTATCTTTATCGCCAGCAACACTACTTTTTTACAGGCCTACACAAATAACACTGTTGATATTATTTTAGCATTTTTGATGATTATATCTTCTGTGATTGGGGCTCAGATTGGTACTAGGGCTGGATATAAGTTAGATGCAGATAAAATGAGGTTCTTACTATCTTTATTGTTATTTGTGGTTTGTGTTAAAATGTTTTTATCATTATTTACATCGCCTGCTGATTTATTTGTAATTGAATTAATGAAATGAAAATTTTAAGATTTATTATTACATCATTGATTTTTGCGCTAATTTGCCAAAACTCTTTTGCAATGGAACAAAATTTTGTTTCAGGGATATCTTCAAATGAGATTAGCATTGATAGTAACTTTAATGGTCAAGATATATTGTTATTTGGCGCCAAAGCTTCTGCGGGAAAATTAATAGTCGCAGTTAGGGGGCCAAAAAGAGATTTTCTAGTTACAAAAAAAGATAAAACTCTTGGAATCTGGCACAATAGCAAGAGAATTAGATTTAAAAATACCGAGAGCTACTATGCAATGTTTTCAACTTTTGACGATAGCGCTATATCGCCAGATTTACTTAAGAAATTAGGTCTTGGTATGGATAATTTGAATTATGATATAACTATTGGAACAAATGCAACAGAAGAAGACAAACCTCAATTTACCAATGAGTTAATAAAAAACTTAAAAAAGGAAAATTTATATTATGAAGGTGTTGGTGATGTAGTTTTTCTTGACGAAACTTTATTTAAGGTAACACTTCATTTTCCAAAAAATATTTCTCAAGGAGTTTATAATGTTGATTTATATTTTTTAAATGAGGGGGCGCTGGAATCCTTTCAAACAATACCTATATATGTTAATCAAGTGGGTCTTAGTGCAAAAATTTCTAAATCAGCCTATGGTGAATCTTTTATTTATGGAATTGCCTCAGTGCTGCTTGCTTTAATTATGGGATGGGTTGCAAATTATATTTTTAATAGATTTATAGAAAAATAAAAGGGGGAAATATGAAAGAGGAAATAAAAAGAAAAGATCCAACAATATTAGTATGCGTTGATAATTCTAACGCGTCTAAAGTAGCATTAAAATACGCAAGCCTTAAAGCAAAAAAACTGGGGTTTAAAATTGAGATTTTGTCAATATTGGAACCTTCTCACAAAAATCTATTATTTGGC
Organism: Rickettsia sp.; assembly: GCA_038131245.1. GTDB lineage: Bacteria > Pseudomonadota > Alphaproteobacteria > Rickettsiales > UBA1997 > CAMCFD01. The sequence continues at coordinate 14,211 of JAYPPA010000017.1, forward strand.
TCACAGGCAATTGCTAAAGAAAAAAGAGATAAAGCGGAAAAATATATTCAAAATGCAATAAATGAAATTTTCGATAAAGACTGCGACCTTCCCGGAGTTGAAATCAGAGAAGGAGATGTTGGTGATGAAATAATAAAAGAAGTGAGATCAGATCCAAACTTTGTTAGCTTAGTACTTGGTAAATCACAAAAATCATCACAAAGTGACAATACTGTGCTATCAAAAATGTCTCAAAGATTTAGCAGGAAAATTCGGATTCCAATTATGATTGTGCCAGAAAATATTGATGAAAATATTTTTGATTTAATGGTTTAATACAGTTTTTGTGTATTTTTAATAATTAGACTTAAAAAACTTGATAATTTGTTTTTTATGAGTTATAATATTATTAGTTAGTTAATTTAAATTTACAAATATATGAAAAGAAGCTCTTTAATAAAATCAATAGCATTGGCGGCTGCTTCGGCTAGTTTATTGGTACCGGGTGCGGCTGTGGCTAACAAGAAAATGGAAAAATGCTATGGCGTAGTTAAGGCTGGCAAGAACGATTGCTCTTCTACAAAAAACAAGCATTCTTGCGCTGGTGGGGCTGTGAAGGATGGAGATAAGGCAGAGTGGGTACTTGTACCTACTGGAACTTGCGATAAGCTTGTAAACGGATCAACGAAAGAGAGCTAAATAGAGGCTTTTTGCGCTTAGGGATTTTTATTTTAACAAAAGAAATAAAATCATGAAAAAAATAATCGATCTTGCGAAATATATTTCTGGTAAATATAAGGTGGTGGCTGATAAATATCTTTCACATGTCTTGCTTTTGTGGATTAGGATTTTTGTGGCGTTAGTTTTTTACAGAAGTGGCTTGACGAAGATTGCCAACATGGATTCTACGATTGCTTTATTTGAGTATGAATACGCGCTGCCGATTATTTCTCCGGTTGTGGCGGCTTATTTGGCGACTTTTTCTGAGTTAACATTTTCGGCTTTGCTCATGGTTGGTTTATTTACTAGGGCGGCTGCGATTCCGCTGATTATAATGACCTTGGTGATTCAGTTTTTGGTGTTTCAAAATCCTGAGCATTTTTACTGGCTGGCGCTATTATGTATTGTGGCTATTTATGGTGGCGGGAAAATTTCACTTGAGTGCTTGCTTTGCAAAATATGCAGTAAGTGCAAAAATAAGAAGTGCTAGTCCATTTTTTATGAAAACTGCGTACCGTGGTACACAGTTTTGGTTGCTGTAGTGCCGACTAAAAATTATCTAACTCCCATGTACCTGCCTTGAGAAGTTAGTCTTTGACCTTGCGCTTGAGTAGCTCTGGAGGCTGGGGCCCTATCTGGGTAAGCAGCAGCGTCATCCTCAACATAAAGTTCGTCATCAGTATCTGGATTAACAACGAGATAGCCATCAGCGTCGAAGTCATCCCCTGGTGCTGGTGTAATGCCGCTTTCGGTACTGCTGCCACCAAGAGAAAATCTGTCGTCACCTAACTCCAGATCGTTGAGGTCATATTCATATAGCCCTGCAACTCCTACTGCCAAACCTGAGCGAAGAGGGGTGTTATCATTACCAAAATCAGCTTCGGCGTAAAGCGGGTTTTCGTAATCGCCTCCCCTGCCTTGATTTTGAGCAGCGGCGCGCTCGGATCGCCTTCCTCGGTTGTAAGCAGCAAGGCCAATCATGGCTGCGGCGGCGAACATCGCAAAAGCAATACCAGCTATTGCTCCACCAGATAAGCCTTCTTCTTGCTGTTCACCTCTTGAGCCTGGGTTGGCTCTTGGTGTAGTTCCTGGGGTTGTCTCTGGAACCCTAGCGGTAGTAGTGGTTCTAGTAGTATATGTTGGTGCAGTTCGAGTAGCGTTAGCAATAGAATTTTCCGCTACTTGGACTCGTTCTAAAAATGGGGCTCCGGCGAGACCGAATGCGCCTCCAGTTGGATGATACATGACTGGGAAGAAAGCTCTTGCTATACCTTGATCGTCCAGACCGCGAACCGATGGACCAGTCAATGGGTCGGTTAAATGAACTTGCCCGTCTCTAACTGGATATGAAACATATGGTCCGCCATTGACAAAGTTGGCCATGTCTGAATTTGCTACCAAAACTAGCTCTGATCCAACTGCGACATCAACTTCGCTATTGTCTGCGCTTCCGGTACTATAGCCTATCATTGTGTTGCCGCCATCAAGATCTGGGGTGATTAGAACGCCCTGCTCATCTTGAGTATCCACAACAGCATAGCCAGTTCCACTTGGGACGGTTATTTGTCCGCCGAGTGGCCTTAATTCGGCAAACTCCGCAGTTCTGTTGGTTTCTGTTTGGTACGAATAAAGTTGGTTGGAGTTACTAGAGGTAATGGAGAAATCCCCCTCGTCGCCTTCAAGCACGGTAGTGTATGAGTAACCTATTTGAGATGAAACTACGCGATCGACTTCAACTCCGCTAGTGTATGGACTTATTATGTGTGGATGACCATCACTACCGCGAACAGAAACAGTACCAGGCTCTGGAATATAAACAACTGGGTCAATTTCTGAAACTATCGAGGAATTGACTGGCTGAAAATTACCAGGCGCAAAAACTTGAAGCTGAGATCCGCTGGAAACTACATTGGGATCGACTTGTAAACGAGTATCATCGCCTATTGTGACACCTAAAATGTTGGCTGAATTTATTCTAACATCAGTTTGCTCTCTTGGAAGATCATCAGGATGAGAGCCTGCATTGAGAAAGAAACCTTGATTCTCTTGACCGATGACATTTCTAAGCGTGGAAGTTTCGACTTGACTTCCTGGTGGAACATGCATTGTGATTCGCATATCGTTACCTGTGGCGATAGTATCTCCGGCAAGAACTGCAGACCCATTTGCGCGCTGCCAATCAATCTCCTCCTGTGCGCCTACTGCTAAGGTGTACTCTTCTCCTAGTGCAGTTACGATTGTTGCTGTTTGTGGAGCAGCTTGACTAACAGAGGAAGGATCATCACCCACAAGATCATCCCAATGTTCGTAGTAGTAAAGATCTCCGTCAACAGGTGCGCCAACCCTAGTCACTCCGCCCGTAAAAGTTCCATTTGAAAAAGTTACTCCTTGCGAATTTTGAAAGTCAACCTGAGAGCCACGCACGGTGGCTGTTGTGATGGCGTCGACGAGACCAGATCCTAAAGCGGCTGCGGCTGCTCCGACTTTAAGCGGTAATCTAAACATATCCCATGGATCCCTTCTATTAGGCATAAAATGATATTAATTAATATATAATATTAAATTGAACGATTAACCTCTTGCACTACTCGATCTGAGATTATCACCGATTCTGGACTAGAGCCTGGAGACCGTGAGGCTGACCTACTTGTGTCAACTCCTCTATTGTGCCTTTCTACATAATCTAAAAGACTTTGACCTGGTAAACCTCGCAACACTCCGTCAGAACCCCTTCCTTGAAAGCCAACATCTATTGGCTCTACACCACTTCTAGAAGATGTCATGCGAACTCGACCACCATCTACCTCCAGCTCTACCCTATGACTTCCGTCAACAAAGCGTATCGGAACCGTACTAAATCTTGTTGCATCCACTATGACATCGAGACTTGCTCCAGTGGCAAAAAATTCATAAAAATAAGATTCCAAGTCAACCGTAACTCCTTGTGCTTCTTGCGATATTGGCATGTCACGATGAAGATCAAGAATGTGGTTACGATGCGCAGGGTCATGCATTCTAATTCCCGTCATAGCATTAACTCTTCCTGAAACTGGGTCGCCAGCATAAAGGGCTTTTGCCTTATTAGAAGCAGCAATTGCCCCTTGGGCAACTCCGACCGCTGTTATTTCTTCTGAAGTTAGGGAGGTCTCTGTGCCGTCTGCTGATCTAGAAAGTATACTAACTTCTAGTGGCTCACTACCATCTCTTGGCCTAACCTTCATCCAGGATTCCCCTCTATTATGATCTGCCATACCAAACATGGTACCAGTCGAATAGCCACCTGGAATATCAAATAAGATTGGCGGCAATCTTCTAGGAAAATCTTCCTCGTTAAATACAATTCTAAGACGCCTAGAAGGAGAATTAAAGTTTCTACTATCGCCTACATGCAAAGGTATTACTACCCCTTGAAGATTGATAATTTCTTTAGGCATTGCAAAAACCAGATCACCCTCCTTGTGTCTTTCGAAATTTGGCGATAAGTCAATAACACGACTACCCATCTTTAAAGAATCCGCATATCCCTGACGAGACAAGGAATAAAAATCCATTTCTTCAGGTGGAATAGGTTCATTAACCGAAGACATTCCTAGCCCGCCCTCGAGAGACTCCTCTTTGGATGCTGCATCACGCCGAGAAGCGCTTTGCACCTCTGGTTGCTGATCAGAATCTAGATCGACATCCTTAACTATTTCCTCACGTTCCTCTCCTTCAGCTGAAAGAAGCGTATCCTCATACCAGATAGTATCAAGATCCTGTAGATCTTCACGAGAAGCCTCCACGCTATCGTAACTCGCCACTCCACCTCTCCAATGTTCACTAGTTACATTACCTGCACTATATTGCGTAGCAGCAGATCCACCATAAACCCGCGCTTGCGAACCTCGAAGGGCGGCTAAGATGGTGGCCATTCCTGCGAACACATTGTAAGTAATTTGAAATCTTTTAATTGGTCTTGACATATTTCTTTTATTTGATTTTAGTTTTATATAACTTTATTTTATAATTTTTATTAAAGAGCTTGCTCCCTATTACTTGAACCTAAACTTCCACCCTCAGGAGAATTTGGATTTAACCCTGGAGTGAAATCATTATCATTATTAATTTCAACTACATAGTCCGCACCAACTCCACCGGTTAGAAAAGATTGCCGCTCTGGATCTAATATTTCATCATCTAATAATGGATCAAATACTGGGTTGCCCCAATTTCCGCGACCGCCACCTTCTATAGCATCATAACCTCTTCTTCTTACATATTGATGCGCTGCAATACCAGCAGCAGTAGCCACAGTGGCTATTGAAAGAAAAATAGCAGCCCACTCGCCAGCTGATAATCCAGGATCTCTATGATCTTCAGGTGCAGGATTAGGAGTTGTGGAATGATGCTCTGGAGCGGTAGTTGTTAAAGCTGGAGCTCTTGCTATAGACTCTTCCGCTACTTGAAGAAGCTCAAGGAATGGAGCGCCGGTCAAGCCGCGAACCAAGCCATCTTGACTTTGAACTGCCGGGAAGAAGTGGTCGGTAACTTCAGAGCGAGTAATGTTATATCGAGTGCCAAAAATATCTATTTCATCATTTTCATCAACCGGGTATATTCCATCTGGAACTCCGATTAGCAAATCATCCAGGTCGTCGCTTCTTATCATGACCAATCTTGATCCTGGTGGAACATCGAGATAACTATCTATTGCACTTCCTCTGTAACCAGTAACACTGTTGCCTCTTGATGATGGGGTAATTTTAACATCACCAGGATTATCGCCTAGAGTTACAACAGCGTAATTTACATCCTCAGGGACATTTATTTTACCATCTTGAGGACTCAGTTCGGCAAATTTTGCAAATCCCGGACTTGTAACTATTGATGTATTACTTATACTATCAACCCTCCAGGTCGAGAAATTATCAACATCTCTGCTAGCATCATAACTTTCCACATGATATGCATCGCCAGGAAGCTCTGCAACTGCTCGAAGGCCCTGATCGCCATTCTCAACATAAGTTAATGTCCCGTACTGATCGGTATATTCGTAATAATTATTACCATTTTCAAAGCTCCTATATTGATTGGTTACACTTAATCCAGTGCCCGGAACTGTTAGACCTCCAGATATTCTCCATACCCAGTTTACGAGGCTTGCCCTGGATTGCGAAGGGTATATTCTAGTGAATTCTTGACCACTGGCATCGTAACCAGTTACAGAAGATGTGGTTGTTGATAAAAAATCATAATCTTGCGAATCGTACTGAGTGTCGTTATGCCCCGGAGACCTTCCTTGCATAAACTGAATACCTCTTAACCTTGAAAAATCTTCATACACAACATGAACATCAAATGGTCTAAGTGCTATCTCAGTGGTACGACCCTCAAATACAACGAGATTTCCCTGGGAAGGAATTTCATATACATAAAATGCCGCGTTATCACTATAGGTATCAGCCTTAGTGCCCAACACTTTATTACCATGAACATCATACATGGGCATGTTATAAGATGGCACAAGATTTCTGATTGGGTAATTACTGTCAATTCCGTCGTACATTGCTCTGATTGAAAGAGGGCCACCTGCTCCAGTCATTGTTACACTAACGGTGCCATCAGCATTAAATTCATTATGAACTCTATCTACCGTGACTCCGCCTGGTTTACTTACAACAAGGCATTTTTGACCATCAGTGTCTATTGCGGCAGTATTACCAGGACCGTCCATGTCATAAAAAACTCTGCCACTACTGTTAACTACGGAATTTCCGGAGCCACGCTGTTGATCCTGCGCGATACGCAATAATACGGGGTAACCCTTTCCCTCAGGGATTCCAGCATCGATGTGCACATTGGGACCAATAATAAATTGTGCTCCATAATTTGGACCATCTGCAACAATAGAGCTGTCAGATATTCTGGCAAAGAAAGATCCTGGGGAGGCTAGCATTCTGTCAATTTGTGAAGTGCGATCAAATCCAGATGCAGCGAGACTCATATTGCTACCCATCATTATAACCTCCCCTGCCGAAACAGTGCCATTTGCCGTTAAATCAACAACCTTACTGGCATTAATATCATATTCTTCATCGTCACCATCGATTGATGACCAAACCGTCGAAAGACCGTTGCGTTCATCATAAGTTGCGCTAAAACTGCCATCAACGGGGGAGCCAATCCCAGTAACTGGAGTGGGGCTCGCGGGCCACCCTCCCGGCCAGTTGAACTCAGAATCAGCTCTTACTACACCCCCCTCTATACTAAAACTTCTGTATTGGGCATCTACTCCTGCTGCTAAGACGGCAGCTCTTGCTGCGGTTTTTGCGAAGCTATGAAGCGGTGAATCTTTTTTCGAATCACTATTTTTTCTTGACATAATTTATAAATTATTGCAAACTATCATTATAGCTTTAGATTAAATATCACCAAGGAAGAAGTCAATAAATATTTTAAACAACTAAAGAAGTTGTCGCACTTTTCCCAAACTCTCAATATCGCCAATATGAAAAAATTGCGACCCTAACTCTAAGCCTTTGATTTTTAGACCTAAATTTTGAGCATTATTGTAAAAATATCCCATAGAAAAGGCTTTTGATGGTGAAAATTCAAGGATTTTTGGGTTAATTATAGCTAAACCGACAAAAACATGGCTATTTTGGTCGGATTTTGTTAAATTGCCGCTTTGGCTTAAATTAAAGTCGCCATTTCCTTTGTAGCCAATGAGTTTTGCGGTCTTGACCAGGCCTAAAGCGATATCGCAATCATTTTCTTGGTAAAAATTCGAAAGATTTTGTATTTCAGTAGCATTTTTGCTTGTCAAATCGGGATTTTGCCAAAAAATATCACCATTTACCAGTAGAATTGGCTGATTTTTATCAAATTTACTGTTTTGAGCCGCATAAACAAGCCCCCCTCCTGTTTCTAGCTTTTCATTTTCAAGGCTGAAGCTTATTTTTGGGTTATTGAGGCTTTGCAGGTAATTTTCAATTTGCTTAGCCAAATAATAGCCATTTACAATAATGTTTTGGATAGAACTTATGTTGCTCAAATTCTCGATAATATGTCCTAAAATGGGCTTTTTATTAATCTGCGCCAGCGGTTTTGGCGTAGAGTCAGTAAAGGGCCTCATGCGCTCTCCTCGACCGGCTGCAAATATGAAAGCCTGGATAATTTTATTCATTTTTATAAAAAAATACTTTAATTTTATATACTTTAGCTGTATAATATAATATTAGTGAATATTTTTTAAAATAAAAGCGATATTTTAATGAAAGACATAGTTAAAACAAACATTGGGCCTTGCGAGTCTAGGCCCACGGATCGTAAAAAAGTGGTGATTCTTGGTAGTGGTCCAAATAGGATTGGCCAGGGTATTGAGTTTGACTATACATGCGTTCATGCTGCATTTGCTTTTAGAGAAGCTGGCGTTGAGGCTATCATGGTTAATTGCAATCCGGAAACTGTTTCGACCGATTATGATACTTCGGATCGCTTATATTTTGAGCCTTTGACCGGAGAAGATGTTGTTGAGCTGATCAGAAAAGAGCAGGAAAATGGCGAGCTACTTGGTGTGAATGTGCAATTTGGCGGACAGACGCCTTTGGGACTAGCGAAATACTTGCAAGATGCAAATATTCCAATTATTGGCACTTCGCCTGATATGATTGACTTAGCAGAAGATCGCGATCGCTTTAAAAAGCTGCTGCAGGATCTGAAGCTTAATCAACCAGAAAATCACATTTGCTATAGTTTGCAAGAAGTTGTAGATCAGGTTGAAAATATTGGCTTTCCAGTCGTGATCAGACCTTCTTATGTTTTAGGCGGAAGAGGTATGGCGATCGTTCATGATAAGGATTATTTGATGAAATATTTAAACGATTCAAAAGAGGTTTTTGAAACTGGACCGCTGCTTTTGGATAAGTTTTTGACCGATGCAGTTGAAGTTGATGTCGACGCGCTTTGTGATGGCAAGGATGTTTTTGTGGCTGGGATTATGCAGCATATCGAAGAGGCCGGGGTGCACTCTGGGGACTCTGCTTGTTCAATTCCTCATTATTCTTTGAGTGATAAGGTGGTGAAAGAAATTAAGAAAGCTACTGAGAAGTTGGCGTTGGCGCTTAATGTTAAGGGCTTGATGAATATTCAATTTGCAGTGAAAGATGGGGTGGTTTATTTGCTAGAGGTTAACCCTAGGGCTTCAAGAACTGTGCCTTTTGTGGCTAAAGCGACTGGAATTCCGGTTGCTAAAATTGCTTCACTAATTATGATCGGTAAAACACTGAAAGATTTTGATTTAAAAGAGAAGAAGCTTGATTATTTTTCAGTTAAAGAGGCAGTCTTTCCTTTTGCGCGCTTTAATAAATCGGATATTATTTTAGGGCCGGAAATGAAATCAACTGGCGAGGTAATGGGGATTGATAAGACTTTCCCTTTGGCTTTTGCAAAGGCGCAATTGGCTGCTGGGGGTAAATTACCAACTAGTGGATTGGCTTTTGTTTCCGTTAAAAAATCTGACAAAAAACATGCGATTGATATTGTAAAGAAACTTTACGAAATTGGTTTTGATGTTGTTACTACAAGAGGTACTGCGAAATATTTAGCGGACAATGATATTGCAACTACGATTGTAAATAAAGTTACTGAGGAAAGTCCAAATATCGTTGATATGCTTGAGCAGGATAAAATTTCTTTGGTAATTAATACTACGCAAGGCACGCAAACTATCAAAGATAGCTTTTCCATTCGAAGAACTGCTTTCATGAAACAAATCACTTATGCTACAACAATTTCTGGAGCCAAGGCATTAGTTGATGGAATCAAAGAGTACAAAGATGCAGGATGTAAGTTTGAGGTTTTCGCCCTTCAGGATCTGTAGAAAATAAAAAAGCTTTTGATTTTTATTGCCGCTATTGTGAAAAGGAATATTATTACAAATTTCTAGCAATTCGCTTTACTTCGTCAGTCAACTCACTTTCTGTTAAGCTACCATCTAAAACAAAATGAGCAACACTGGTTCTTTGGATATCTGATGCTTGGCTATTTACAATATTATTAAATTTTGCAATCAACTCTTTTTCATTTTGCGACGGATCTTTTTTAAGTTCGCGCTTCACGTATCTTTCTTGACGTATTTTTTCATCAGTCACAATGGCAATCAAACTATCATAGCGATAATTACCTTTTTCAATTAAAAGCGGAATGTTTAAAATTAGAAAATCATCACCCTCTTCTTGGGCTTGCTTTAAAAATGCATCATATATTTTTTTTACCCTTGGGTGAATAATTTTTTCTAGAATTTTAAGCTTTTCTTGATTGCCGAAAACTTCTGCTCCAAGTTTTTTTCGATCAATTTTATTGTGCACAATTGATTTTGGAAAATACCATTGAATCTCTTCAAACACCTCTTCGTCTTGCTCAAGCAAAATATGAGTTTGATAATCAGCATCAAATATTTTGCAATTGTAATTTTTAGCAAAAATATTTGCGATAAAATTTTTACCGCTGGCAATTCCGCCGCTAAGAGCTATTATTTTCATGGCCTTTATTTATTGTTGTTTTGCCGCTCTTTTATAGCGAAGAGCAGTCAACACCATATTTTTCCAATCTAGCTTTTAAAACTTTTTTTAATTTTAGTAAATTTTCTTGAGAATTTGATTCGCATCTTGCGCTAATTGCGGCTTGGGTATTTGATGCCCTTACAAGCCACCACCCCAAATCAAGATCAGTCCTAATTCCGTCAATGTCATTAAACTCTTGCTCTTCTTTTTGCAAGTCAGCTTTCAATTTCTCGATTAGCTCAAATTTTTCTTCATCTGAAACTGTGATTCGATATTCCGGAGTAGAAAAAGTTTCAGGCAGAGCCTTTCTTAAATCAGATAATTTTTTACCAGATTTTGCCAAAACATTGATAATGCGAATAGCAGCATAAAGCGCATCGTCGTAACCATGATTTTTGGCGCCCAAATATTTATCGGCAAAGAAAATGTGGCCAGACATTTCACCAGCAACCGGGGCTTTTAACTCTTTCATTTTAGCCTTGACCAAAGAGTGGCCAGTTTTATACATGACCGGATTTCCGCCGGCTTTTTTGACTTCATCGAATAAAACTTTACTGGCTTTTACATCGGCAATTATTGCAGAACCTTGATTTTTTTGCAAAATTTCGCGAGCATAAAAAATAAGCAACTGATCACCCCAAAGAACCTCACCTTCGTCATCAACCACGCCAATTCGGTCAGCGTCTCCGTCAAAAGCAATTCCAATATCGCATTTTTCTTTAGCAATTAGGTCTTTTAGATCCTGGAGATTGGCTTCAACAGTTGGGTCTGGATGATGATTTGGAAAGTCACCATCTAACTTTTCATAAAGCAAGTGATGCGCAGCATTTATTTTGTCGCTAATTTTTTTTAAGACATTTCCTCCAGCCCCATTACCATTATCCCAAGCAATTTTATATTTTTTGTCGAATTTATCAACATTCAATACGCAATCTGCAACAATTTTTTTAACATATTTATCTTCTATGTCAACTTTAGTCACAGAGCCCCCGCCTTCAACAAAATCACCATCCGCAGCGATTTTCGCCAAGTTAATTATGTCATCACCGTAAAATGGTCGCTCTTTTAGGCCGATTTTAAAACCATTATGATCTTTTGGATTGTGCGAACCGGTAAGCATAATTCCTGCGTCGCAATCAAGCTCGTAAATCGAGAAATACAACATTGGAGTTGGGCCAATTCCAACATCGACAACTTCTAAACCAGACTCAAGCAAGCCTTTGATAAGATTTTCTTTTAATGCTGGAGAGCTTTTGCGGGCGTCACTTGCGATAGCGATTTTTTTCTTGCCATTTTTTACTAAAAAACTGGCGAAAGATTTTCCAACAAAAAATGCATCTTGATCAAACAATGTTTCGTTATAAATTCCACGAATATCATATGCGCGGATGATTGATTTGTGAAATTTGTGACTCATATGTTACTCTATTTTTCCAGTTACAGGTGAAGACGGACTAGCAAATCGCTTTTTCTCCATTGGCCCAGCTAAAAAGGCTTCGCGCCCTGCCTCAACAGCTTTTTTCATGGCAGATGCCATTAAAATCGGATTTTTTGCCTTAGCTATAGCAGTATTCATCAAAATTCCGTCGCAGCCCATTTCCATTGCGAGCGCCGCGTCAGATGGGACTCCGACTCCGGCATCAACCAAGACCGGAACTTTGGATTGCTCAATAATAAATTCGATATTGAGCTTATTTTGAATGCCAAGCCCAGAACCAATCGGAGCCGCCAAAGGCATAATAGCACAGCAACCAATGTCCTCAAGCTCTTTTGCAACAATTGGATCATCAGAAGTGTAAACCATAACTTTAAAACCTTCTTTGATTAAAAGCTCAGCCGCTTTAATGGTTTCAACCACTTTTGGGTAAAGGGTTTTTTCGTCAGCCAAAACCTCAAGCTTTACCAAATCCCAACCTCCAGCCGCCTTGGCCAAACGAAGCGTACGAATTGCATCCTCGGCAGTAAAGCAGCCTGCAGTATTTGGCAAGTAGGTGATTTTTTTTGGATCAAGAAAATCTTGCAGCATTGGCTCGCCTCTTTTCTCGATATTAACGCGGCGCACCGCAACTGTAACTATTTCAGCACCACTAGCCTCAACCGCATCTTTATTTTCCTGAAAATCCTTATATTTACCAGTCCCAACAAGCAAACGCGAATTAAATTTTCGACCGGCGATTATTAATGGATCATTTTTTGTCATATTAATATTCCTCGTCAAATTCATTGATCTGTCGAACCTCTTCCACTTCTGGGATATAGTGTTTCAACATTGATTCGATACCGTTTTTTAGAGTAATGGTGGAGCTTGGGCATCCAGAGCAGGCACCTTTCAACTCTAAAGAGACCACTCCGTCTTTAAAGTCACGGTAAATTATATCGCCACCATCCATTGCAACAGCTGGACGCACTTTGATTTCAATTAACTCCTTAATTTGCTTAACAATATCGCTATCACCCTCGCCTGAGTCTGCTTCTTTTGAAGTTTCTGGATTAAAAATATCTTTACCGGAAACAAAAAAATCAACGATAGCTGCCATTATTTCGGTTTTTATCTCTTTCCAGTCGGTTTTCTCATCTTTTGTAACGGTAATAAAATCAGCGCCAAAAAATGTTGACTCTACGCCCTTAATTTTAAAAAGGTCAGAGGCTAGCGGTGAGCCTTTTTCGGCCGAGCCTTTATTCTTGAATTCTCTAGTGCCATTTTCACAAATTACAGTGTCGCTTGGGATGAATTTCAAACTAAGCGGGTTTGGCGTTTCTTCAGTTTGTATAAACATTATTAAATTCCTTTCTTTTTAACCTCTATAATCTTATTATAACATATTTTATTCAAGAAATCAAGGGTTTTTCATTTAAGCCACCATGTGTCAAAACCAATCGAATATTTTGGCTGAATTGTTGGCATTGCGAATTTATTTTGATAAAGGACGCGATAGCTACCCAAATACCACTGTGGGATTGTGTAATAATTTTCAAGCATAATCTTGTCAAATTTTTTGCAAAGCACGATCAGTTGGTGCTTAGTTTTAGCTTTGGTAATTTTTTCAATAAGCTGATCAATTTGAGTATTTTTTAAGCCAGAATAATTTTGCGAGCCCATAATATCAACCTGCGATGAGTGCCAATAATGCTTAAGATTGCTTCCAGGAACTGAGGCTGGTGGGAAAACTGCAACAATAATATCGTAATCAAAATTGCGCAATTTGAGCAAATATTGATTCTCTTCAGTAAGCTTCATTGTCGCCTTAATACCAAGCTTTTTTAAATTATCAATAAACGGCGCTATAATCATTTCAAAAGCCTTGGAGGCAATCATAAACTCAAACTCAACTGGTTTTTTAGTAATTGGACTAATTAACTGACCATTTTTGACTTTATAACCCGATTCATCCAGAATTTTCTTGGCTTTTAAGAGGTTTTGTCGGCCAAAATCATTCTCATCAAATTCAGGTAGAGAAAAATTATCATAAGAAAATTCTGAATTGGCAAAGTAGCTGTTGGTTCTTTTGTAAGATCCATAAAAAATATGTTTTCTTATCCAATTAAAATTAAAAGCATAAGTCATGGCTTTTCGCAAATTTTTGTCTTGGAATTTTTCTTTACGAAGATTTAAAACGAAGGTTTGCATGGCTGCTGGCTGACTGTGCTGGATTTTTCTTTTTACAATTTCGCCACTTTTTATTTTATCGATATTATAAGAATTAGCCCAATTTCGAGCGGTATTTTCTTGCCTTACATCAAAATTTCCAGCCTTAAAAGATTCGATCATAATTTTATCATCCAAATAATAATCATATTGGATCTTGTCAAAATTATACCTACCCTTATTTACCGGAAGATCTCGCGCCCAATATTTTTCATTTCTTTTATAAATAATTGACTTACCAGGATCAACAGATTCAATCAAATAAGGGCCAGAGCCTGTGGGAATATCCATGCTGGTCTTGTCAAATTGGTGCTTTTCGTAGTAATGTTTTGGCAAAATAGGCATCGAAGCAAGAATAAGAGGCAACTTTCTATCCCAATTATTCTTTAAAATAAAGCGAACTTTAAAAGATCCCCATTCTTCCACTTTTTCAACACCAGAATAAAGCACTTTATAAGAAGGATGCCCAAAATCTCGTAAGGTTTTAAAGGAAAAAGCCACATCTTTAGCGGTTATTTTCTTGCCGTCAGAAAATCTCGCTCTTTTATCAAGTAAAAAAGTTACCCAAAGCCCTCTATTATTAATTTTAACAGCCTTAGCAACCAAAGGATACATTGAAGATGGCTCATCTAGGCTATTTTCCATCAAAGAATCATAAAGATAATCAATGCCAGCTGGGGCTATACCCTTTAAAATAAAGGGATTTAGGCTGTTAAAGGTGCCACTTGACGCAAGCCTTACATGACCATGCTTTCTAGCGCTTGGATTAACATAGTCAAAATGCTTAAAGTTTTTTTTGTATTTTAAATCACCAAAAATTGAAATTCCGTGCTTGAAATCATTATTAGCTGTGCTATAATTAGGAAATGCAATTATAAAAGTTAGAAAAAGTAATAATTTTAAACAAATTTTAAACATAAATGCAAATTTTTAGAGGGCTACACAATATCCCAGAGGATATCGAGCCCTGCAGTTTAACAATCGGTAATTTTGACGGAATCCATAAGGGTCACGCTCAAATTATTAAAAATGTCAAAAAACGCGCTAAAGACAAAGGTCTAAAGTCTGCAATTTTAACTTTCGCCGATCATCCAGTAAAATTATTTCACCGCGAGTCTTATGATCATTTTTTGATCTTTAACTTAGCGCAAAAACTTAAATTTTTACGCGAATTCGACCTGGACTATATCTTTATTCTACCATTTAATCATAAAATTGCAAATATTACTGCAAATAATTTTGTTGAAGAGATTTTGTTAAATAACTTAAAGATGAAGGATCTGCTCATTGGTTATGATTTTATTTTTGGAAAAGACCGCGAAGGTGATTTTAGCTTTTTAAATAAGACTTCTCAAGAATTAGGATTTAGCCTGAAAAAAAATGAAGTAGTTTTAGATGGCGATATCGCTTATTCTTCGACTAAAATTAGAAATTTAATAAAAGAAGGCAAGGTTTTTGAGGCCAGGCAAGCTCTAGGAAAGAATTTTGAGGTTGAAGGAGCGGTAATTGAAGGCAAAAAAAATGGCCACAAATTAGGCTTTCCAACCTCTAATTTAAATGTCAAAAAACACCTAATTTTACCAAAATTCGGAGTTTATGCAAGCGAAACTTGTGTAAATGGTAAAAATTTTACTTCGGTGACTAATTTTGGAGTCAGACCAACGATTGATGATGAGAAAAAGCCTTTATTTGAGACCCATATCTTGGATTATGAAGGTGATGAACTTTACGGTAAAAAAATAGTGGTAAAATTAATGGATTTTATTAGAGGCGAGAAGAAATTTGAGTCGCTAGAAGATTTGAAGGGGGCGATTGCCTCAGATATCGCTACTGTAAGAGCTGGTACGAGAAAAGCTTGATTTTTAACCGAATATATGTTATAATTATATTATTATAGATAAAAATTAATAAAAATGGAAAAATTTACAACTTTAACAGCCAAAGCAGCCCCGCTGCCGTTGATTAACATTGATACCGACATGATCATCCCAAAACAATTTTTGAAGACGATCAAGAGAACTGGACTTGGAAAAAACCTGTTCGATGAAATGAGGTTTGATAAGAATGGGGACGAGATTAAAAGCTTTGTCTTAAATAAAGAGGCTTATAAAAAGGCAAAGATTTTGGTGGCGCTTGACAATTTTGGATGCGGATCAAGTCGCGAACATGCGCCGTGGGCTCTGCTTGATTTTGGAATTAAATGCGTTATCGCACCCTCTTTTGCAGACATTTTTTTCAATAATTGCTTCAAAAATGGTATTTTGCCAATTAAACTTGAAAAGGAGCAAATTGATGAATTAATGGAAGTGGCGAAGGATGAGGATAATTCTTTTGTTATTGACCTTGAAAATCAAGAAATTAATGCTAAAGGAAAATCTTATAAATTTGACGTTGATGCTTTTCGTAAAAATTGCTTGATTGAGGGGCTTGACGATATTGGGCTTACCTTAAAAAAAGATGCAAAAATTACTGAATTTGAAGAAAACTACAAAAAGAAAGTTTCTTGGCTTTAGGTAGAAACTTAAAAACCTTCAAAGATATCCAAGAAATTTGGAAAAGAAGTTGCAATCATTGAATAATCATCGATTTCAAGGCCATTTTCAAGCATTAATCCCATGATATAAAATGACATTGCGATGCGATGATCATGCGAAGTGGTAATCTTGACAAGATCTTTAGGACTTGTTACGCCGCCAAAAACCTCTAGCGAATCTTCATGCATTTTTAGAGAAACGCCGCATTTTTCAAGATTCTGCGCAATCATTAACAAACGATTACTTTCCTTGACCTTAAGCTCTTCAAGTCCTTCCATGAATGTTGCGCCGCTAGCGAAACTTGCTGCTATGGATAGAATCGGATATTCATCAATCATCGATGGAGCGCGTGATGCTGGGACTTTAATACCCTTTAGATCGCTTGAAGAAGCTTTAACATCAGCCACAATCTCACCGCAAACCTCTCGCTTATTGAGAAGCTCAATATTACCACCCATTTCCTGTAAAGTCACAATAATTCCATCACGAAGTGGATTAAGCCCAACATTTTTAATAGTAATTTGAGAATTTTTACTAATCAGAGCAGCAACAATAATAAATGCGGCCGAAGAAATATCGCCAGGAACCTCAAAATTCTTTGCGTCATATTCTTGCATTCCATTGTAGGAAATTTTTGTGCCATCTTCGCCGAATTGCTCAATTTCAATGTCAAGCCCGAGATACTTCATCATGATCTCAGTATGATCACGGCATTTTTTAGGCTCAATAATAGTTGTCGTTCCAGGAATATTCAAAGCAGCTAGTAAAATCGCACTTTTCACCTGAGCGGAGGCGATCTTCATCTCGTAATCGATCGGCAATGGTTCTTTTGCGCCAATAATAGTAAATGGCATAAAATTTTCATCACGCGCAGTAATGCTAGCGCCAATTTCTCGAATCGGATCAAAGATACGCTTCATCGGACGGCCACGCAAAGATTCATCACCAGTAAAGGTCGAGGTCATATTTCGCGAACTTACAAGGCCTGCCAAGAGCCGAGCAGCAGTTCCAGAATTTCCCATATCCAGCACATCACTAGCTTGAGTTAGGCCAAAAACGCCACGCCCCTGGACTGTCCAGACGGGCTTGTTAATTTTATCGTCAAAGCCTCGCTTTATCTCAATACCCATAAGCTCAAGAGCGCGCGCAGTTCGAAGCACATCATGCCCTTCAAGTAAGCCGGTAATTTTTGACTCCCCATAGCCAAGCGCCGCAAAAATCAGTGAGCGATGCGAAATCGACTTATCCGGCGCGACCTCGATTTCGCCAGTTAACCTAATGTCTTTTTTGTGAATGGTTAGGGGCTTATTCATTGGTTTCGTATTTTATCATTTCTTTAAAAGATGGACGCCTGCGAATTACTGTAAATTTATCGCCGTCGACCAAAACTTCTGGAATTAGTGGCCTTGAATTATATTCGTTTGACATGACCGATCCATAAGCCCCAGCATGTAAAAACACTACTAGATCTTCAGATTTTGCATCAACAATTTGACGGTTTTTTGCCAAAGTGTCCGTGGTTTCGCAAACTGGACCAACTAAATCATAATCTTTAGCATCACCTTCTTTTTTCAAGGCAGGTAAAATCTCGTGATAAGAATCATAAAGACCTGGCCTGGCCAAATCATTCATAGCAGCATCAATCACAGCAAAATTTTTATGATCGGTTTCTTTTATGTAAATAATTTTGCCAACCAAAAATCCAGTATCCCCAGAAATTGACCTTCCAGGAGCCAGAACCACCTGCACATTTAAATCCCTGGTTAATTCTTTGATCATTTTGGCATAATCTTTAATCGCCAAAACCTCTTCACCTTGATAATCAATGCCAATTCCACCACCTAAATCAAGAGACCTAATATTATAGCCTTGATTTTTAAGGGTCAGACAAAGTTCACGGATTTTTTCAAAAGCTTTTTTAAATGGCTCAATTGCGGTAATTTGCGAACCTATATGGGTCGAAATCCCGTAAATTTCAATTCCCAAAAGATTAGCAGCAACACCATAAACCTCCAAAGCTCGATCAATATCAACACCAAACTTATCTCCTTTGCGGCCAGTGGAAATTTTCTCATGCGTTTTAGCATCAACATCAGGATTTACTCGCAAAGAGAATTTAATTTTTTTGCCAAGCCTTTGTGCAACTTTATCTAAAACATAAATTTCCGGTAGAGACTCTGCGGAAAAATGCTCGACACCATTTTCAAGTGCGTAAGCGATTTCCTCTTTGGTTTTACCAACGCCAGCAAAAATAATATTTTCAGGCCTTATTCCAGCTTTTAAAGCGCGAAATATTTCACCAGCAGAAACGGCGTCTATGCCGCTTCCTAGTTTGGCTAAAATTTCAACAAGGTGGATGTTGCTACTTGATTTTATCGCATAGCAAATCTTGTGATTAACATCCTTAAAATTATCCTGGTAATTCAAGAAATTTTCAACTAGAGATTTTTTACTGTAAGCATAAAATGGAGTCCCAACCTTGCTCGCAATATCTAGAACCGACACATTTTCAATGTTTAGAATTAAGTCTTTGGCGATATTTTTATAGCTCAAATTTTTCATCTACCTTTGTTTGTAATAAATTTTTTAACAATTCTAACCTCATCAAAATCAATTTTTTGACCATTGATTGACTGATATTTCTCGTGCCCTTTGCCTGCCAATATAATTATATCACCTTTTTTTAACATTTGCAATGATTTTTCGATAGCTTCTTTTCTTCCGTCTATTTCGATAGTTTTGTTTAAATCACAACTAGACATGATTTCCTTGCGAATTTGACCTGGATTTTCAGTTCTTGGATTATCATCAGTCACAATAGCAAGATCAGAATTTTGACAAGCAGCCTTGCCCATCATTGGACGCTTTGAGTGATCTCTATCGCCACCACAGCCAAAAAGCACAATTAAGCGCTTTGGATTTAATTTGCGAGCATTCTTCAGGGAAATTTCCAGTGCATCTGGCGTATGAGCGTAATCAATAAAAATCTGCGCATCATTATAATTAGCAATTTTTTGCATCCTACCAGTTGCAGATCTCAACTGGTCAAATTTTTTGAGCAACTCCGTCAATTCTTCATGGGAAATTTTTAAATTACCCAAAACTAAACCAAGAGCGCAAATAACATTAAATACTTGGAAATTGACATTAATATCAATAAAAAACTTGTAAGTATTATTTTGATAAGAAAATTCAATCTCCTGACCATTATTTTTTTCAACCACATTGATCAATTTCAAAACTTTCGCCTTAAATCCATAGTCAATGATTTTATATTTCTTTTTTTCACAAATCTTTTCCAAAACAGAAAATTCTTCAATATCGGCATTTAAAACCACATTTGAGTCTTGTGGTAAAATATCTTGAAATAAAATAGATTTAGCAGCAAAATACTCTTTCATATCAGCATGATAATCTAGGTGATCTTGACTAAAGTTGGTAAAAGCAGCATTTTTAATCTCAAGACCTGCCATCCTTTTTTGATCAAGACCAATTGAACTAGCCTCAATTGCAACATTATCCACATCATTTTTCTTAAGAATTGAAAGATTCTTGTATAAACCAACAATATCTGGAGTAGTAAGAGAAGAATTAACAAAGCCATTTTTAATTATATGATCACAAGTGAGCCCCAAAGTTCCAATCGAGGCTGATTTTATATTTAATAGATCAAAAATTTGTCTTGTGAATTCTACTACTGAGGTTTTTCCATTAGTTCCAGTAACTGCATAAATATTTTTTGGCAAATCTTGATAAAAAATATTTAGCATTTGCACTAAAAATTCAAATGGATCTTTAGTAATTAAAAAAACCACATCTTGAGCTTTATTTTTAATGAAATTTTTAGCAACAATTACCTTAACACCAGCATCAATAACATTTGGAATAAATTTCTCGCCATTAGTATCATGTCCCTCAAGAGCAAAGAACACCGCGCTAGATTTTTTATTTATCAACCTAGAGTCAATGGCAATATCTTGAATTTTGACATCATCAATGATTTCTTCGCCTTGCTTTACTTCGTATTTCGTAGTAATTTTTTGTAGAATAGAGCTTAAATTCATTTATTCGCTTTTTATTTAATACCAATCTTCTATTCTACAGATAAAATTAATAAAATCTATGTTTTTTTGCATGAAAAAAGTAAAATTTTTTTTCTTGCAATTTTTGATTTGACATTGTATGCTATAATGGGGTGTTGTTTGCAAATTTTTATCTAATCGAAGTTAATGAGGGATTTCTCGGCTAAAGCCTCGAAATGACATAGGAGGTGGGAAATGACATAGGAGGTGGGAAATGACATAGAAGGTGGGAAATGACATAGGAGGTGGAAAATGATATATGAAGGGAAATGGCATCAAATTGTGTGAATGACTAAAAAAGGTTAATTGACTCAACCACCGACCTTGGGTTTTCAGATCTAGTAATAGGTCTTCCGATGATTAAATAATCAGACCCCGCTTTAATTGCGCTTCTTGGGGTGGATACTCTTTTTTGGTCATCACTTGATTCTTCCAGTCTAATTCCGGGTGTGGCAATGATAAAATTATTACCAAGGGTGCTTCGTAGGGCCTTGGCTTCTTGTGGGGAGGCTACTAATCCGTTAACTCCGCAGACAATTGCTAATTTTGCTTTTTTGACAACTTGCTCTTCCATAGATAATTCAGGATCAAAACCCATTTCGTTTAGGTCGTTTTCATCAAGGCAAGTTAGTGCGGTGACCGCGAGTAAATTCATGTTTCCCTTGTTGGCAACAGCTTCCCTCATGATTGCTCTAGATGAGGAGTGGATTGTCAGTAAATCGATGTCGTATTTGGCTAGATTTCGAATTGTTCTGCCAATTGTTGCCGGGATGTCGTAAAGTTTTAAGTCGGCAAAAACTTTCTTGCCATTGTTTTTTAAATAATCAATCATTTTAAAGTAATCGCCGCTAGCCATCATCTCAAGACCGATCTTGTAAAAGTTTACCTGGTCTCCAATTGCTTCAACCATATTTTTGGCTGAGTCAAAATCTTCAAAATCTAAAGCGACAATTATTTTATCTTGCATGATTTTAGAATTTATTTTCTTCTTTTGAAATAAGTCTGGCGATATTTTCCTTATGCCTAATGGTAACTAAAACAAATAAAGCGATCGCTAAATATGTGTAAATTTGATCAAATGACAAAAAGTAGGATAACGGAATTATTGAAAATATTGCCGCAAGAGAGGCTAGAGCAGAAATTCTAGAAGCAAAAAACACCAAAAACCAAATTAATATTGCTAAAGATCCAATTAAAAAATCGATCGATAAAATAACAGCAATTGAAGTGGCAACGCCCTTTCCTCCTCTAAATTTAAGGTAAATTGGAAAAATATGTCCACAAACAGCGATGAATGCTACTAAAGCAACAAAAAGATCGAAATTATCATAAGTAGAATAATTCTGGATCGCTAATAAAACCATCACAGCGCCTTTCATAGCATCAAGAAGAAAAGTAATAGCACCTAATTTCTTTCCTGCAACTCTAGTTACATTGGTTGCGCCGATATTACCAGAACCGTGCTTTCTAACATCTTCTTTTAAAAATTGCCTTGTTAAGATGTAGCCAAAGGGAATTGAGGCTATAAGATATGTAATAACCAGAAAAACTATTTGACCATTTTCAAGCATAATTATTCAGTTTCATTATCATTATTTTTCTCTTTACGAAATTCGTCAAGAGAAACTACTTTTTTCGAAGTATCAATTTTTGATTTTTTCTTTTTAGCTTTAGATTTTGAAGTAGCTTTTGTTTTAGCTGATGGCTTTTTGTTTTTTTCTTGCTTTTCTTCGCTGTCGTCATTGGCTTCTTCGAGGTCTGTATCCGATATATCGTCGGATTCTAGGTCTTGCTGGCTGATGCTAAATTTTAAGCCAAAATTCATTGACGGATCAGCAAAAGAAGTGACTGATTTGTATGGAATTGATAATTTTTCATAATTTCCAGCAAAACTCAGTGAAATATTAAAATGATCTTTTTCTACTTCTAGATTTTTGTATTGATATTGCATGACAATTGTCATTTCGTTTTGATACTTTTCCTTTAAGCTATCAGCTATCTTGACCTCTGGATGATTAGTTGAAAAAGAAATTATGAAATAGTGCCCTCCTGGCAAACCTTTATTTTCAACTTTTTTAAGAGTTTCATAAATTACACTGCGCATTGAGTTTTCGATAATTTCATCATACCCAATTAGATCTTGATTTTCTTGCATATCTGGTTAATTAATTATTATTCGTGGTGAAAAACTTCTATCTAATAATACAATAGAAAGCGCCGGTTTTTTCTGTTGACAGGAAAAACCGGCAAAACCCCGACTATGTCAGTTATGCGAAAGCGAGCCTTTTGGCCGCAGGAGCAAATTCGTCATTGTCATTGCTAAAAGCAAAGTTATCGTTTGCGTTTATTGTTTTTGAACGGGTATTGTCATAAATGACAACCGGCAGTATCTCAACCGGGTAAAAATAATCTTTTTATCATGCATGTCGAAGCTTAAGTCACCCCCATATAAAATCTCTAAAAAATGTCATATTTTGAGGATTTTAATAGTGCAAAAATGATCAAAATATGGCTGACTTTCTAGAAATTTTGGTGGAGGTGTCGGGTTCCGCCCCCGAGTCCATGTACATCTATTCTAGATTACGTTTATCACCATAGTATCAAAATGATTAGTGTCAAAATGATACAGTTACTATTATAATAGATTTTAATTGATTTTACAAGGGTTTTTTTTACTTTGTTATATCTAATTTTCCAAAATCTACTGTTGGCGATAGTTGCAACGCTTTTGCTATCCAATTTTTCATATAAAGAAGGCTAATTTTTAATTTAACACTGTACTTCTACTACAGTACCTTTATTATCTCGAAGTACTTGCACACCAGCTTGTGCGCCTGCTCCACCAATTCTTACAGATGAACTTGGTCGACCGACTCTAGGCCTTTCTTGTGAGATTGCTTTTTGAGGTAAAGCTGATTTAGCTGTTGCTGGCGCTATATTTTCTTTATCACTTTGTTTTTCATTTTGCCTTGCACTTTTTATAATAGCGAGCATTTTCATAGCTATTTGGCTATCCTCAAATTTTTCTGGAAATTTCTTGGCCGCCATATCATTTAAAGCAGCAACATAGATTGTATCGAGAGGTCCGCCACTTTTAACCTTTGATCGCATGTTTATAATATTATTTCTGCATAGCTCATAAGGCTTTCCAGGCGCAATTTTAGAGATTTTCTCGTAGAAAGCCATAGCACTTTTGGCAAATTTCTCTTCTTTTGGACTTAAGACACTTCTCCAACCATCTTCTATGCCAACTTCGTATTTTTTAATATATCCACCAACCTTTTTAGCTGGAGTTTCTGTTTTGCCGGCTTTCTCTTGCCGCGCATCAGCAAAAGTCGCAGATTCAACTTTAACGAGTGGCACTGTCGATAAACCTTGAATCTCAGACAAAACCTTGCTAGCATCACGCTTTTCCAGCTCTGCTTTTGAAGGAGGTAAAGGAAGTGCAATTTCGTTAAGATCAATTCCTTGCTCTTTAGCAACCTTTATTACAGCTTGTTTAAAAAAAGCACCTGTTCTTTGATCTTTACTTATATTCATATCCCTTAACAAGGCATATAAAATATCACGAATAGCCAAATTAACAGGACTTTTAATGTCAAGACCTTGAGTTACCAAAGCCACAGATGATGTAATTTTAAATCTTTCTGGATCATTAGAGTCTGGTAATCTATCATATAAATTCTTGGCTAGTTGAAAAATTTGAGCAAATTTCTGCTTTTGCTCTTTTTGAGCCCCTTCTAATGTTTGGTATATTTCTGCTTTTTGACCAGCCTCCCTCCTGGCTCGTAAAACCTCAAGAGACTCATAATTTGGGTCACCAGGTTGAGACTCTAACGGATTTCCTGCTCTTGGCGAGATTTTATAGCGTTCTACCTTACCAGTAGGCGCCTTTCCTTCATCAGGTATAGCAGGTAAATCCCTTTTTTGTATAGCAGCGATGTGATCGAGATGGCGACGGTGAGCACCTGGCTGGCGTGATCTTTGCGATCTTAGAGGGGGCGATTTTATTCTTGACGCTGGCCTTTCGTCCCTTGTGACAACTGAACTGGCCGGAGGGTTTGGCTTTCCAGCAATAGCCCTTCTTACTGCCGGTGGTAATCTTGCCTCCATAGCTGGATCTATTTGAAAAGAGTCAACTGTACTAGTTTTACCTGCAGCACCAAAAGAGCCTTCGCGATCATCATACGATCTTGTTTTTCGAAAATCAGGACTGCGGTAACCAGAAGCTTTTTCTACAGCTTTTTTTATGCCTCCGTTAAAATTTTCGTCTTCACTTAGATAGTCATGTTTTAAAAAATTACCAAGCTTACTAAGTGCTCCATTATCAAGCATTGAATAGCTGCACTCTACTTTATAGCCAGGGCTAACGACGATATAACCTTTGTACCCCTTAATTTTTACAATAATATCACCTTTATTATAAAGAGGGTCCCACCTTGTTATTGAAAGAGGAATCGGAGCTCCTCTTGCTTTACGAATTTTAATTTGGGAGTTTTCAGCTATAATGGAACTTGATGTAGATCTTCCTCTGTTTCTTGCGATTTCTTCAAGTACTTCAAAGAAATCTGTGTGTTGTCCAGCAAATTCCACCATCTGATTTTTGCGCTTTACACCTTCCAGTCCGGCATCTTTTTGAAATTCCCTTCTTCGTGCTTTAACTAATTGTGTTGGCATTGCAGTTGATTATTTTTTCTTCTTATATTTTTAATTGTAATTTAGTTGGTTTTTTTAATAAAGAAGGGGAGGTATTTTTTGTTTATAGTGATGCGTTTTGCTACAGAGATTTTTAGGTGGGTGAATTTTTTTGAAAAAAGTGCTTGAAAATTTTGATTTGACATCGTATGATATAATGGGATATTGTTGTCAAAAAATGGGTTATAACTTCGAACACCCATTTATGCCATCTCGAACCTTTAGGTGAGAGATCCCTTAACTTCGAACAACTCTTGCGTCATCTCGAACCTTTAGGTGAGAGATCCCTTGTTAATCT
>JAYPPA010000018.1:0-38998 GCA_038131245.1 Rickettsia sp.
CGTGGCGCGTGAAAGAAAAAAATTTCGGCCAAGAAAAAACTAAAAAACTTCTTGAAATTTTAGGCTTGACATCGTATGATATAATAAAAGACTGTTTGTCTCACATTTTTTTTCCCATCAATTACAAAGAATACACTATGTGAAGCTTGCAACCCAGAAAATCCAGCATCTTCACTTTTAATTTTATCACCTAAATCCCAGCGCCACCAAAACCACCTCTCCCAGCGCCACCAGATCCGCGCCCAAAACTAAATCCAGTAAATCCTCTTCCTCCTCCAGGTGATCTCGGATCTGCTGCTGGTCTAGCAGATGCCCTATAGCTTCCCGCTCTAAGGTCTGCTCTAGCAGGCTCCCTCTTATCATAAGTAGGATCCCCATCAGCAGCCGCCGCCCATTCATCATCTTCAGTTGCAGTAACTTCAGGCAATGGCGCCGAAATACCACCCCTTCTTTCTCTCCACATTCTTTCCATCTCTTCTGCCAATTCAACATCAACATCAATTCTTGCCTTCATAGCTGTCAGTGCATTTCTTTCAGCTTCATCTGCATCGCCAGCCACTGTCCAACCTCTGGACTCCAGCGACATTTCTCCGACTCCTGTAGCCCAGTCCGTCATAGCCGCCGCTTCGCCTTCTTCAGCCACAGCTCCTGGAGAAGAAAATACATTTTCACCTTCTTTGCCTTTATAAACAAAACTAAGCAAGGAATCTGGTCGAGGTGTCATTCCTCCAGGTGAAGTGCTGGACGAACTCCTTCTTCTTTCGAATAGAGATTTAAGCTCATCATCAGCCGCCGCATTCCATTGAGACTCATGAGGTCCAGCAGGAAGTTTCGCAGCCGCCGCTCCAGCGGGTGCTACCATTCCAGCCTCAGTATCACCATAGCCACCACCATAACCACCGCCATAACCGCCACCATAGCCACCACCATAGCTATCATCCACGGTCGGAGTAGCAGGAAGGCCCGACAAATATGCATCAAAATTACCACTCGGTTCATTCAATGGAGCAGGGCGAGCCATTCTTGGGTCCCTGCCTCTAACCATCGAAGAGCCTCTTGCTACCGCGCCTCGAACTGTGCCGCCTCTTCCTTTGTTGGGGCTTAAAGATGCAGATCTACCCGAGAAGCTTGTTGTGTCTTTAAATGCCTCTCCATGAGCTGGTGGTGACTCGCTTCTTGCATAACCTCTTGGCAGCGACATCCTTTCTTCTTCAAAAGAAACTCCTCTACCGTCTTCCCTGTCTCTTCTTAGTCTCTCATCTCTTTCATCAGGACTCTCTCTATCTGGATAGCTACCATATCCCCATTTACTCATATCAGTTAAAATTTCGTTAATAAAATTTAGCGACTAGAGCCACCAGGGTTTCCAGAGCCATATCCACCTCTATAGCTAGCCCCATAGGGACCTAAAGGTCTACGATTTTGCTCTAGACTTTCCGCTCGCCGATCGCCTTCAGAAAAAAGCCCGTGACCATCAGCCACCGCTGCTCTCCTTTGTACATTTGCCAAAACACGAGCGTAATTCCCCCCAATTTCTGGTCTCTGCTCTAAGGAGTGAGTCCTAGAAGGTTCCCTAGATTCCACTTCAGAAAAGACATCTTCACCCGAATTAGTTCTTCGAACACCGTCCGGCCACTCATCACTAGCAGCGCCCGCGCCAGAATTAGTTCTACTAACCGCTGGACCCGCCACCTCCGTAAAACCAGCAAAACCAGCAAGTTCAAAATCTTCCTTTGGAAAAGTATCAGATCTAAGAGGTGAAATAGAAGATGGTTTATCTTCATCTCTAGCCGCCGCCGCGCCGTCATCTAAAGAAGATCTCGCAATCCTAATCTTATCAGATTTTTTTGCAGCATTCTCCAAAAGCCCTTTAGTAAGTCCTTTAGATAGAGCTGCCAATAAAAGTGCGTTATCATTGGGGTTTCCAGTACCGGATAGAGATATAGGCTGGTGACCTCTGGAATCTTTTTCAGGTTTACTCATAATCAAAAAATTAATTAATCTTCTTTTAAAAAAGCAAAATTACCGCAAAATTGTTCTCAAAATTTTATTTTTTTCTATCTTCATCAGCTTTATTTTTAGCTCCAATTGAGACCCTTTCAACCTAAGTAAATCAGTGCGCAAAAAGGAGAGTGTCCTAGCGTTTGAATCTTTACTTTTGCGCACTAATCTTAATGTCACTATTTTCCTTTATAAATATCAATAACATTATTAAGTATTCTCAAAGCATCCTCGCGAGGTCTTTGGAAAACATTTCTACCAATGATTGAACCATTCGCACCGCCTTGGTAAATTCCACGAATTTCTTCGTAAACAGCCTCTTCATCTTTAGCTGCCCCACCAGAAAAAATCACAATTCTACGTCCCGCAAAGCAAGAATCAACAACATGCGAAATTCTTTGCGCCAAAGTGTCACGCGCGATATTTTGCGATTCGTAAACTTTGATCGCATCTTTATTTTCAAGCTCAGCAGTCGGTGGCTTAACTTTAATGATGTGTGCACCAAGTAGAGCCGCCATATGAGCCGCATAAGCACAAATATCAAATGCAGTCTCACCAGCTTTGCTCAAAGTTCCACCTCTTGGATAAGACCAAATCACAACAGCCAAACCGCATGATTTTGCTTCTAATGCCATTTCGCGAATTTCTTCAAACATGTCAAATGAATCATCAGATCCAGGGTAAATTGTGAAGCCAATTGCGCTGCAGCCAAGTCTAAGCGCGTCTTCAACTGAACCAGTTACCGCTTGATTAGGTGCGCTGCCGCCGTTATGCAAGCAATTCGAGCTATTCACTTTCAAAATAGTTGGGATCGCTCCAGCAAAAGTATCAGCCCCAGCCTCAATCATCCCAAGTGGCGAAGCAAAAGCGCTAAGCCCAGCATCAACAGCCAATTGAAAATGATAATGTGGATCATAAGCAGGTTTATTAACGGCAAAACTTCTCGCTGGACCATGTTCAAAACCTTGATCTACTGGTAAAATTACCAGTTTTCCGGTGCCGCCAAGTCTTCCATTCATCAAAATTCTGGCCAGATTTGCTTTAGTTCCTGGATTGTCACTTTCGTAATTTGCTAGTATTTTACGTACTTTTGGAGAGATTTTCATTGATTTTACGCTAAAAAATTAATATTTTGTACCAATATTTATATATTTTATCATTAAAGTAATAATTTTACTAGCTTTTTTTAAAAAAAATCGTTAAAATATATTAGTAAATATTTTAAAACCTTGAAAATACTATATTTATGCTCGATATTGAGGCGAAAAAAAACGAGACACTTACTGCAATTGAGAAATTTTGTAAACTTGATCACATTAAAGTAAGTAACCTTGAAGATTATGTTATTTTGCTACTTAAGGAAAATTACAACTATAATTTAATAGGTAATTCAACAATTGTTGATATTTGGAATCGCCATATTTTAGACTGCGCACAAATCATCAAATATATTGATGATCCAAAAGCAAAAATTGCTGACTTTGGAAGTGGCGCTGGTTTTCCTGGAATTGTAATTTCTATTTTAGGAGCTAAGGAAGTGCATCTGATTGAAAAATCGGTTCGCAAATCTGAATTTTTATTTAAAGCGAAAATAATTTCGCCAAATAAAATTTTTGTTCACCAGGCGAAACTTGAAGAGATGGAGAAAGTAAAATTCGACGTTATTACTTCGCGTGCTTTGGCGAATTTGAATGATTTACTTGGGTATTGCACTGACTTTTTAAAAAAGGATGGCTATGGATTATTCTTGAAAGGTAAATTGCTACAAGAAGAAATTGCTCAAGCTAAAGAAAACTTCGACTTTGAATATCAGCTTTTTCCAAGCTTAACTTCAAATGAGAGTAACATAATTAAAGTAAAAAATATTAACCTTAAATAATAAATCATGTTAATAGGAATTCCAAAAGAAATAAAAAATCACGAATATAGAGTCGGAGCAACCCCAGCTGGTGTCAAAGAAATCGTTCAAAATGGTCACCAAGTAATTGTTGAAACAAATGCGGGTCTTGAAATTGATTTTAGTGATGAGCAATATATCGCATCAGGCGCAATAATTGCTAAAACCGCTAAAGAAGTTTATGAAAAAGCTGAAATGATTCTCAAAGTTAAAGAGCCACAAGAATCAGAATGTGCTATGATTAAAGAAGGGCAGGTGATTTTTTCATACCTACATTTAGCTGCTGAAAAAAAGTTAACAAAGTTGCTTCTTGATCGTAAGGCAATTGGAATTGCTTTTGAAACTGTGACTGCAAATGATGGTACTTTGCCACTTTTAGCACCAATGAGTGAAGTTGCTGGAAAAATTTCCATTCAAGCCGGAGCCAACGCTTTACAAAAAGCTAATGGCGGTCGCGGAGTCCTTCTTGGCGGAGTCCCAGGAGTCGGACCTGCGAAAGTTACCATTGTTGGCGGTGGTGTTGCTGGTACTAATGCAGCAAAAGTTGCGATCGGCATGGGTGCAAATGTTACAATTTTAGATCGAAGCCTAAGCAGAATCCGTTATTTAAGTGACATTTTTGGTAATTCGGCCAATATTTTATACTCAACAACTCAAAATATTCAAGATTGCGTTGCAGAGTCTGATTTGGTTGTTGGTTCGGTTTTAATTCCAGGCGCAGCAGCTCCGAAATTGGTTACTAGGCAGATGGTAAAAGCTATGAATCCAGGTTCAGTAATTGCTGATATTGCAATTGACCAAGGTGGGTGCTTTGAAACGAGTCGCCCAACTTCACATAGCGAGCCTACCTACATCGAAGAAGGCGTAGTACACTATTGCGTGACTAATATGCCAGGTGCGGTTGCTAGGACTTCGACCTTAGCTTTACAAAACTCAACCATGCCATTTACCTTAGCAATTGCTAATAAAGGTTACAAAAAAGCCATGCTTGACGATAAGCATTTACTAAATGGGCTTAATACTTATAATGGTAAAGTTACTTTTGAGGCTGTCGCGCGTGATTTGGGTTATGATTATGCTAACCCACTTGATTTGCTTAAATAATTAACTCCCCTCTTTTAGAGGGGTGACCTCGCTGTAGCGTAGCAAAAGTGGGATGGGGTGTTTTTGTCAAAAACTCTTTTTAAATTTATGAAATCTCTTCCTACAACATCCGAATTCATAAAAAAATATAACCTTGATGCTAAAAAATCCCTGGGTCAAAATTTTATTTTAGACAAGAATTTTACCGATAAAATCGCCCGCTCAGCAATTTCCCAAGGAAAAACTGATCTAGGCGATGAAGTAATCTTGGAAATCGGTCCAGGTCCAGCCTCTTTGACGCGTTCAATTCTTGACCTTAACCCAAAAAAGCTAATTGTTGTTGAAAAAGATCCAAGATGCGTGGAAATTTTGACTGAGATTCAAGAATTTTACGGAGCTGACAAATTAGAGATTCACAATTTGGACGCCATAAAAATCGATGAATTATCAATTTTAAACCTCAAAAAAGATCAAAAAGTCAAAATAATTGCCAATTTACCTTATAATATTGGTACTTTGCTTATTATAAAGTGGCTAAAGATTGCTAAAAATATTTCTTCGATGACATTGATGCTTCAAAAAGAAGTTGCACAGCGAATTTCCGCCAAAACTAACGATCAACATTACGGCAGAATTGCGATTTTAACGCAAAATTTCGCCGAAGCAAAAATTCTATTCGATGTAAATAAGTCGATTTTCACCCCGCCGCCAAAAGTCACTTCTGCCATCATTCAAATCACGCCTTTTGCTCAACCTTTGTTTGATGTTGATCTAAAAAAATTAGAAGAAGCAACCTTCGCCGCCTTTTCTCAAAGACGAAAAATGATCAGGGCTTCTTTAAAAAATCTTAAATTCCAAGGCGGAAAATCCCTAGAAGATGCGCTAAAAGAACTTGCAATTGATCCAACACTTCGCGCCGAAAATTTAAGTCTTGAAAAATATTGCTACATTGCTGCAAAAATTTCTAAATAATAATTGACTTTTATTGAAATATTAGATCTAATTATATTAAGATAATAAATAATTTGTAAGTTATGGTAAATGCACTTTTGACAATTTTTACATTTAGAACGTTCTTTGTCTTTGCAAGTACTGCATTTTCAATAGGCTTGATAATGCTATTTTTAAATATCATAACTGTAGATGAAATAGTGGCAATTCTAGATCTTTCACCTAATGCTGCGCAAGCCTTAAGAAATGTAGTATCAAGAATTCAAGAGGTTACCAGCAATGTTTTGGACATACTTTCTCAGCTTTTGACCAAACTTTTCTCATGGTCAGGTACTGAAATTGACCTTAATAAAATCAAGGTTGATGTTAATGCTCAGGATGTTCCTACATCTCCAGATGCGGATTCTACAAATTAGTCAAAAACTCTTGCATATTTCTCCTTAATATGGTATAATATAGTTATAACATTTTAAATTTAAAAATTTCTTTATAAATTCTTAAATTCCAAGCCCCTACGCAATGGCTATTATTAAAGGTGGAAAAATATGCTGCTAAAATCTATAATAAATCTAATAAGATTAAAAATCTTATTTCTAATATTTTTGATTCTTTACCCAATTTTGCGTAAAAAATCGATTTACCAATTTTTAAATCATGCCGGACCTTCATTTATAAAGCTCGGTCAATCTTTAGCCGCCAGGCCAGATTTAGTTGGCAAGGATATGGCAAATGTCTTAAGTGGTTTTCAAGATAAAATGAAGCCATTTAGTCAAAAAAAGGTTAAAGATATTCTAAAAAAAGAATTTGGTGAAGATTATATTGATTCATTTACCAATTTCGACTACAACCCTAAAGCCTCCGCATCGGTTGCTCAAGTTCATAAAGCAACTCTTAAAAATGGCGACGAAGTAGCAGTGAAAATCTTGCGCCCTTGCGTAAGGCGAACGGTCAAAAGAGATATCATAACCTTGGATTTAATAATAAAATTCATATTTTTATTTTCTAAAGATTTGGCCAGCGGCTTAAGAGATGTCTCGTTGGTTTTAAGAAAATGCTACGAAACTGAACTGGATTTAAACCGAGAAGCAGCAAATGCAATTCTTTTGAAGAAAAACATGGCCGATGTTGCTGGTTATTATGTACCAAAAATTTACAGAGAGCTAACCACCTCAAGGATCCTTACTAGTCAATGGATTCACGGGATTGCTTTTTCTGATCATGAAGCAATTTTAGCATCAAAGCACGATAAAAAAGCTGTCGCGAAAAATCTTGTTATAAGTCATTTTAATCAAGCTTATCGAGATGGATTTTTCCATGCTGATTCCCATCATGGCAATCTATTTTTGATGGAAAATGGTGATATTGCTGTGGTTGATTTTGGGATTATGGGAACAATTGACAAGAAATTGCGCATCGCCATCGCTGAAATTCTCATAGCCTATCTTGATAAGAATTATGCCAAAGTTGCTAAAATTCATGTTGAGGCTGGTCTCGTTCCAAAGGATGCCGATCTTGTTGGTCTTGAACTTGCCTGCAGAAAAATTGGTGATCGCATGGTTGGCGTTTCAATTAAGGATATTTCGCTGGCTAGTATGCTTACTGACCTAATTGAAATGACCAGTAAGTACAAAATGTCAACCAAGCCGGAACTGCTATTGCTGCAAAAAACTATAATTCTTGTCGAAGGGGTAGGGGTGATGCTTGACCCTGAGTTAAATATTTGGAATATTGCTAAGCCTTGGGTTAAGAATTGGGCGATAAAAAATATTAGCTTTGATGCAAAAATTCGCGACGCGGTTGTGGATTTTATTACTGCGGTAAAAAATATTGTCAAGAGTAATTTGTAGTATTCTTGATGTCATCTCGAAGCGTAAGCAAGAGATCCCTTATTAATTGTGAGTTTTGAAAATAAAAAACAACAAATAGCTATGACTTTTAAAATAAAATCAAAAAAACATTACCAAGAAGTTTTAGATCTCTCAAAATCTGACCCAGATAAATTCTGGAGCCAAATCGCCCACCAATATCACTGGTTTGAGGACTTCAAAACAGTAAAAAATGTCGATTTAGCCGCAAAAAAGCCAAAAATCTCCTGGTTTGAGGGTGGAAAAACCAATATTGCCTATAATTGCCTTGATCGCAACATTGAAAATGGCCTTGGTGAAAAAATCGCCATAATTGAAGAAGGCAATGAAATTTCCGACCAAGTTTCAACTTTAACTTACAATGAACTTTTAAAGCAAACCAACCAATTTGCTATTTTACTAAAAGAAAAAGGTGTAAAAGCTGGTGATCGAGTCTGTATTTATATGCCAATGACCTCAAAAGCGGCCATTGCCATGCTTGCTTGCGCTCGAATCGGAGCAGTCCACTGCGTGGTTTTTGCTGGATTTTCCGCTTCTGCTCTTGCTTCTAGAATTAATGACTGCGACGCTAAAATCGTCATAACTTCAGACATTTTGTACCGCGGAGCCAAGCAAATCGAGCTCGTAAAAATCGTCCAAGAAGCAGCTCTTCAGTGCAAAACCATCGAAAATATCATCGTCGACCAAAGATTAGACGCAAAATTTGACCTAAAATTCACAGATTCTAGCAAAAAAGCTATAAAAACCACCAATTGGAGCAAAGAATCCGCCAAATTAAGCGAAAAATGCGAACCATATCAAGCAAATAGCGAAGACGGCCTCTTCATCCTTTACACCTCTGGATCTACTGGAAAGCCAAAGGGAATTTACCATACTACTGCTGGCTACATGACCTACGCCGGCTACAGCTTTGTCAATGTCTTTAATTACCAAAAGGGCGATGTATTTTTCTGCAGCGCCGATGTTGGCTGGATCACTGGCCACTCTTACTTAGTTTATGGCCCACTATTAAATGGAGCCACAACCCTTATGTTCGAAGGAGTTCCAAATTACCCAGACCAATCGCGCTTTTTTAAGATAATAGACAAACACAAGGTCAATATTTTCTACACAGCCCCAACCGCCATCCGCGCTTTGATGCAGGGCGATGAAAAATACACTAAAAATCACGATTTATCCTCTTTAAAGACCCTAGGAACGGTCGGAGAGCCAATTAACGAAGAAGCCTGGTCATGGTACGATGAAAAATTTGGCCGCCATAAATGCGAAATAGTTGATACTTGGTGGCAAACTGAAACCGGAGGAATCATGATCTCGTCTCTTTCTGGGCTTACTAAAAGCAAACCAGCTTCAGCCGGGCTACCCCTTCCAGGAATTGAGCCAATTTTATTTGATGATAAAGGTGAGGAAATAAAAGAGCCAGAAAAAGTCGGAAATCTTTGCATAAAAAACCCATGGCCAAGTATGATTCGCGGCGTTTGGGGTGATGATAAAAAATATTACGACACCTATTTTTCAGATTATAAAGGTATGTATTTTTCTTCCGACGGGGCTTTCAAAGACAAAAACGGCCTTTACCGAATTATTGGCCGCGTCGATGATGTAATCAATGTTTCTGGGCATCGCCTTGGGACTGCGGAAATTGAAAATGCCATTAATAAGGACGAAAATATTTGCGAATCAGCAGTAATCGGCTTTCCTCACGAAATAAAAGGCGAGGGGATTTGCGCTTTTGTTATCAAGAAGCAGTCTTCGCAAATTAATGATGAAAAGCTTGTTGAAATTATCC
Source organism: Rickettsia sp. (assembly GCA_038131245.1). Classification (GTDB taxonomy): domain Bacteria; phylum Pseudomonadota; class Alphaproteobacteria; order Rickettsiales; family UBA1997; genus CAMCFD01. The sequence goes on from JAYPPA010000018.1 coordinate 9,587, forward strand.
AAAAAAATATTTGCAGCGAAATCGGCGCTATTGCCAAGGCTGACAAAATTGTTATCGTGAGCGACCTTCCTAAAACTCGTTCAGGCAAAATAATGAGACGCATCTTGAAGAAAATCTCAGTCGGCGATTCTGATTTTGCTGACACTTCAACCTTGGTTAACCCTGGATGTATTGAGGATATTGTTGCATCATTTTAAATTGCAAGGAGCAACGGAGTCGTGACGCGGCAATCCAGTAAAGAAAATCTAACTTTTAACTATGTAGCCCACTTCTCTTTCTGCTGTAAAGGAAGTAGAAGGCTAAACTCAAAGCTATCCAAACAAAGAACGCCCCAGCAATCACATGAAGCAACTTAAATACCAAATAGCCACAAATTAGAACCGCCATTGTGGCTACGAAATAAGGGTATGGACATTTGAATGGTCTTTCAACATCAGGTCTTTTAATTCTGAACACAACCATTGCAATTGCTGCGACCATGAATGCAAACAATGTTCCAAAGCTTGTCATATGGCCAAGCGTTTGAATCGGCGTAAAGCCAGAAATCAAAGCAACCGCTAGAGTCACAACCCCACAACTTAAATATGGAGTGTGGAACTTTTCATGCATTTTGCTGAAAACTTCAGGAAGCAACTTATCACGCGACATTACGAAAAATATTCTCGACTGGGCGTACATTAGCACAAGAAGCACTGCAACCATACCAGCCACCGCACCAGTTGCAACGATTGCCGACCCAAGGTTGCTACCATTTTGTCTCAAGGCATAAGCGATTGGCTCTGCATTACCCAATTCAGAATAATGAGTAATTCCAGTTAGCGCAAGTGATACCGCAACATAAAGTAAAGAACAGCAAATCAACGAACCGATAATCCCAATTGGTAAGTCTTTGTTCGGATTTTTCGTCTCCTCAGCCGCAGTCGCAACCGCATCAAAACCAATGTAAGCAAAAAATATCGTCGCCGCGCCAGTAATTACACCATCAACTCCAAATGGCATGAAATCATCTGTCCATCTTGTTACTTCAATGTGAGGAGTGGCAATTATTAAAAATAAAAATATTACAACAATTTTAACTGCAACTAAAATTCGATTTACAACTATACTTTCCTTAGTTCCTCTGATCAAAAGAGATCCTACAAATAAAGCTATAAACACCGCAGGAAGATTAATAATTCCACCATGTGCAGGAACTTGGGTTAGTGCGATCGGCAGCTCTATTCCGCCTGATTTTAAAATTCCAGTAAAATATCCGCTCCACCCAGCAGCCACAGTCGAAGCCCCAACCGTGTATTCAAGCATCAAACCGCAGCCTACAATCCAAGCTACAAATTCACCAATAATAGTGTAAGAATAGGTGTAAGCACCACCAGCAACCGGCATCGCCGCAGCCAGCTCAGTATAGGCAAGTCCAGCAAAAATACAGGCTATTGCCGCAAAAACATAAGAAAGAGAAATCGCCGGCCCAGCATGCTCAGCCGCAGCAACCCCAGTCAAAACGAAAATCCCAGTTCCAATTGTACAGCCAATCCCAAGCAAGACCAAATCCATTGCTCCTAAAGTTTTTTTCAAAGCTTTACCTGATTTTGCTTCTGCGATGGTATTTTCAAATGTTTTTTTTCTAGATAAACTCATTTTTCTTCATTTATTAATATTTGAACCTTATTCTTCAATAATACATCATAACATTTTTTTTGCAAGGAATAATCTTTTTTAAAAATTCAGAATTATCAAAATTTCTTCAAAAACTCTTCAGCAACATCTTGACCAATTTTTCCATCAGCAACCATTTTGGCAACTGAATCTTTGAAAGTTATCATACCATATTTTCTACCCATTTCCATCATTGAATTAATTTGCGCTAATTTATTTTCACGAATCATGTTTCGAATTGACGAGTTGGCAATCATCACTTCAAAAGCGGCGCTCATAGAGCCTCTAACATTTGGTAATAGGTGTTGAAGTATCACTGCATTTAATGAATTAGCTAACATCGAGCGAATTGCCGGCTGTTCTGATGGGTCAAAAACATCGATAATTCGACTCACAGCATTTGCCGCAGACGAAGTGTGAAGCGTCGCCAGCACCAAATGCCCAGTTTCCGCCGCCGTCAATGCCAGCGAAATCGTCTCCAAATCGCGCATTTCACCAACTAAAATAATGTCCGGATCCTCACGCAGAGCCGCCCGAAGCGCGCCCGCAAAGGAATTGCAATGCGTTCCAACTTCTCTTTGGCTAATAAGTGATCTTTTTGAATTGTGAACATATTCGATTGGATCTTCGATTGTGATAATATTAGCAGCATCATTTTCGTTAATATGATTAACCATTGCGGCTAAAGTTGTTGATTTACCGCAACCCGTCGGCCCAGAAATAATCACCAGGCCATTTCTTTTTTCAGCCAGATTTTTTAAAATTCCCGGATCACCAATCTCAGACAAAGTCCGAGATTTTTTTGAAATAGCCCTCAGAGCGACTGCTGGTCCATATAAATTACGAAAAGCATTACCGCGATAACGAAATCCACCTTCCAAATTTAATGGAAAATCGATCTCGTGATTATTTTGAAATCTCTTATATTGTTCTTCGCTTAAAATATTTTCGATAAATCGTTCTAGCTTTTGAGGTTCGAGTCTAGGCATGGAGGGAATTGGCTTTAGCTCGCCATTAATTCTTACCATTGGAAAATTCTCTGAATTTAAGTGTAAATCAGAGCAATTATTCTCACTAACAAATCTAAAAATTTCTTTTAGCATAGCTTTTTGTTAATTTTAAGATCTCTCTAGATAAAAGTTTTTACCTCATCTATCCTTGAAATAACTTGGTTGATAGGTATGTCTTCTCCCCATCTACTATCTTCGTTGTAACTTTTAACCACTTCATAGTAAGACTCCAAGGCCTCTCTAAATTTTTCATGCTGATCGTAAATTACTGCCAAATTAAATTTGTAATCAACTCTGTTTGGCTCTTTTTGCGTGGCTTCCTTCATATTTTGAATTGCCAACTCATGATTGCCAATCTTAGCTAAAATAAGAGCCTTTTGCGCCAAAAAATAGCCTGAACTTGGATTTTGAGAAGAAAGTTTCGTCAGCAAGTAAAGCGCCTCTTTTGGAGACTCTTCGCTCAAAATGCTTACCAAATTGCTCACCACATCCTCTTTATTGCTCGCTCCTCTTTTTAAAAGGTCGAAGTAAATCTTCTTAGCACTTTTATATTGCTTTAATTTTTGATAAGCAAGCGCCAGACAATATTTAGGGTAATTGTCAAATGGATATTCCTCGACTAACTGAGTGTAAATCTTAATTGCAACCTCATATTGACCATTAATATAAGAATTATAGGCTATTTTTTCTTTGGTTTTTTTATTTAAGTCAACTTCATATTTTGGCTTTGAAGTCATGAAATTGAAGCGATTGGATCCAGTGTCACTAGAAATATTCTGTGCATCTTTTAGCATTTCTTTATGCCCATTAATAGCCGCAACTTCTTCTTTGCTATATAAAAATGCATTTTGAATTTCTGACGCAAGATTTTGATTAAGGTCAAGGTCTTGCTCTTTAACTTCGCCGCCAAAATACGCCAGACACGGTCTTGAAATGAAGATAAGCAGCAAAAACAACGTTATAATCATGTATTTTAGTCTAAAAACTAAATTCATTTTCTTGTTTTTAGCATTTTTTCAATGTCTCTTTTTGTAAGCTCGCCGCTGTGCCTGTAAGCAATCTGGCCATTTGGATCGACCAAAAATGTTTCTGGCACTGCTCTTACACCTACCAGTTTACCTAACTTTCCTTTGGAGTCAAGTGCTACTTTATGGTAAGGATTGCCAAATTTCTCTAAATAGCCTTTTGTATTTTCAAAATAGTCATTCCAAGCAACACCATAGAGCCTCAGCGACTTATCTTTTGCGATTTCAAACAGTGTCTCATGTTCAGACAAGCAAGTCGAGCACCAAGAGGCAAAAACATTTACTACCGAATATTTTCCCTCATTATTTACAAAATCTGCAGCCGTTAAGGTCTCATTTTCATTAAAAAGACCGTCAATTTGCTCATTTTTGGCCAAAAATGGCTTATTTTCAAAATTTTCCTTGCCTAAATTTTGTTTTATGTTAGACTTATATACCGTAAAAGAAGCTACCACGGTAACTAGAACTAAAATAATTAATGGTAAATAATTTTTAATTTTCATACATGGTAAAAAAAGATTCATTTAATTTTACAATAACACATAAAAATAATAAAGCAAGAACTGGAATAGTTTCAACCGCTCATGGAGAAATTCAAACCCCAGCATTCATGCCAGTAGGAACCGCAGCAACCGTCAAAGCCATGAAAAACGATGATGTAAAGAAAAGTGGCGCTGAAATTATTTTGGGAAATGTTTATCATTTAATGCTTCGGCCTGGTGAAGATCTAATCGCCGAGCTTGGTGGCTTACATAAATTCATGAATTGGGACAAGCCGATCTTGACTGATTCTGGTGGCTTTCAAGTCATGTCCTTAAGTCAAATCCGCAAAATTACTGACGAGGGCGCTGAGTTTTCGTCGCATCTTGACGGCAAAAAATACTTCCTGACGCCCGAATATTCAATCCAGATCCAGCATAAGCTCGACAGCGACATCACCATGATTTTCGACGAATGTATCGAATACCCAGCCACGCGTGAGCGCGCAATCGACGCACTTAGACGCTCTAATTTATGGGCGCAAAGATCCAAAGATGCATTTGTAGAGCGCCCTGGCTACGGAATTTTCGGTATCCAGCAAGGCTCAACATTTAAAGACCTACGCGAAGCCTCATCCAAAGCCCTCATCGACATCGGCTTTGACGGTTACGCAATTGGTGGACTAGCAGTAGGAGAGGGTCAAGAGGTGATGCTTGAAACACTCGATTACTGCGCAGATTTTCTCCCAGTCGAAAAACCACGCTATTTAATGGGAGTCGGCAAGCCTTCAGACATCGTCGGAGCAGTCCTACGCGGCGTCGACATGTTTGACTGCGTAATCCCAACTAGATCCGGCCGCACTGGTCAAGCCTTCACCGACCCTTCGACAGAAGGCGGCTCGATCAATATCCGTAATGCCAAATATAAAACCGACGAAAGACCAATTGAAGAGGCTTGCGAGTGTTATGCTTGTCAAAACCACAGCCGCGCCTACCTAAATCACTTAACCAAATCCAATGAAATGCTCGCCAGCATGCTTTTGACCGAGCACAACATTTTCTATTACCAAAGATTAATGCGCGAAATCCGCGCCGCAATTAAAGAGGGTACACTAGAAGAATATGCTAAAAAATGGGAATAATCCTCCTTCTTGAAGGGATGTACAACCCAAAAAACTCGGCCCAATCCCCCTTCTTGAAGCTGCGTGCGACTTAACAAACTCGGTCCAATTCCCCTTCTTGAAGCTGCGTGCGACTTAACAAACTCGGTCCAATTCCCCTTCTTGAAGGGGTGGCAGGCGAAGCCTGACGGGGTAGCTTAAATAAACTAGCTACAAACCATACATCTATCCTTCTTCTTAAGCTCCACCACTCGAAATTTATTCTGCAAAAAATCAGTCACCAAAATCTTGCCAACCAAACTTTCACCAATTCCAAGAATCTCTTTCACGCAAGTTACAGCCTGCAAAGCCCCAATACTCCCAGCTACAGCCCCCAAAATCCCTTTCTCACTAAGCGGCAGAGAAAAATCCTCGCCCACAATATTCGGATTAAAGCACGCATAGCAAGGATTCTCGCCCTCAAAAGCCTTAAAAACACTAGCCTGACCAAGAAAACCTTTCACAGCCCCAAAAATCAGTGTTTTTTTCGCCTTCACGCAATATTCATTTATCACAAACCGCGTAGGAAAATTGTCGGTCGCATCAATCACATAATCGTAATTTTCACCAATCTCAGTAAGGCTCTCCAGCGTTGCCCGCTCGTCAAAAATCTCGATTTTCACATCCTCATTAAGCGCAGAAATTTTGCCCTTGGCGCTGTCAACTTTTTTCACGCCAAGATCACCCTCATTATGCAAAATCTGACGCTGTAGATTCGAAAGCTCGACCACATCATCATCAATTAGCCCCAAATTCCCTATACCTGCTGCTGCTAAATAGTAAATCACCGGCGAGCCAAGTCCCCCACAACCAACCACAAGCACCTTCGCGCCCAGCAATTTCTCTTGACCTTCTTCACCAATTTCTGGGAGCAGGGTATTTCGCAAATATCGTTGTTTTTGATCTTCAGTAAGCATGTTAAAATTTATTGCATTGGTTTTTATACTCAGCTATTTTTCAATACTCGCTCAATCGGATCATTGCGCTAGCTGTCCGATGAGCGAGTGTTGTAAATGACTGAGTAATGAATAATTTCCATTAAACCCCCGTAGACCCAAATCCACCAGAGCCGCGTACCGTGGTATCCAAATCTTCGACAACCGTGATTTTGGCTTGCTCATGCCTTGCAATCACCATCTGAGCTATTCTTTCGCCTCTTTTTACCACAAAATCCACCTTCGAGTGATTTATCAAAATCGCACAAACTTCGCCGCGATAATCGCTATCCACAGTCCCAGGGCTATTTAAAACCGTAATTCCTTTCTTCAAAGCAAGCCCAGACCTTGGTCTAATTTGCGCCTCATAGCCTTTTTCTAATGCAATTGCAATCCCAGTCTTCACCAAAGCCACTTCGCCAGGTTTAATTACAATATCCTCGTCAATTGCTGCTGATAAATCTAGGCCAGCACTTCCAGATGTCTCGTATTTTGGCACTGCAATATCGCCCAAATTCTCTAGTTTCTTTACTTTTAATATAGTCATATCGAAAAAGTTATATTTTTTATTGAAAATTTCCTTAACATGTTGTAATATTATAACATAGGTTTTTTAAAAATTCAAAACTTTTATATTATATGGTCGAAAAAATAACCAAAGACAGCGTCAAAGATGAGAAAAGACGCAAGATAATTACCAATACAGCCTACACTGCTGCGGGGGTAGGGGTTGCTTGTGCAATTTATCCATTCGTCGATAGCTTAAATCCTGCCGATGATGTTAAGGCTCTTGCTTCTGTTGAAGTTGACATTTCAGGAATTAAAGTTGGTCAAGAAAAAAAGGTCATGTGGCGAGGCAAGCCAGTCTTCATTAAAAGAAGAACTGCTCAAGAAATAAAAGAGGCCCAGGAAGTCGAACTTTCTGAGCTTAAAGATCCGCAAAAAGATTCAGACCGCGTTAAAAAAGGCAAGGAAGAGTGGCTAGTTACGATCGGAATTTGTACCCATTTGGGCTGCGTTCCAATCGGTGGTCAAGGTGATTATAAAGGTTGGTTTTGTCCATGTCATGGCTCTGTTTATGACACTTCGGCTAGGATTCGAAAAGGTCCAGCTCCGAAAAATTTAGCAATTCCACCTTATGAATTTGTTTCGGCAAATAAAATTAAAATAGGGTAGTGCTTGTTATTTTTTTACGATGTCATCTCAAGCCCCCAGGCGAGAGATCCCTCGTTAATTGAAAAGCAAGTTTAGAGATTTTATAAATATTATTGTTATAATAGTAAAAAACAAATAAATTATGTCTGGTGACTTACAAAATGATTTAAAAAAGAGCTTAACTGAAAAATCCAAGGTTGCGGCCTGGATCAATAGAAGGCTGCCTGTCATATCCATGATCGAAGGTACATTCTTAAAGCATCCATACCCTAAAAACCTGAGCTACATGTGGAGCTACGGCTCGCTCGCTGGAATCGCCCTTTTGATCATGATCATCAGCGGCCTTTTCTTGGCCATGAATTACGATCCAAATGTTGGCAACGCCTTCAACTCAGTCGAGCACATCATGCGCGATGTTAAATATGGCTGGTTGATGCGCTATTTGCACGCTAACGGCGCTTCGCTATTTTTCGTTGTTACATATATACATATGGCCAGAGGCATGTACTATGGCTCGTATAAATCGCCTAGAGAGTTACTCTGGTGGCTTGGGATCATCATTTTCTTAGTCATGATGGCAACTGCATTTATGGGCTATGTTCTACCTTGGGGTCAGATGAGCTTCTGGGGCGCAACCGTTATCACTAACTTATTTTCCGCAATCCCAGTAATCGGCGAAGACATCGTAATCTGGCTTTGGGGTGGTTACTCGGTTGATAATCCTACCTTAAACAGATTCTTTGCGCTGCATTTCTTGCTACCATTTGTGATCGTTGGAATTGTGCTGCTTCACCTTGTTGCGCTTCACTCTGTGGGCTCTAACAACCCAGCCGGAGTCGAAATGAAGACCAAAAAAGACATAATTCCATTTCATCCATATTTCACTTTGAAAGATATGGTTGGATTTTGCGCATTTTTCATTATTTTGTGCTACTTTTTATTCTTCCATCCAAATTCTTTAGGTCATCCGGACAATTATATACCGGCCAATCCTTTGGTAACCCCAGCACATATCGTTCCAGAATGGTACTTCTTGCCATTTTACGCGATCCTTCGCGCTGTACCTGACAAGCTTGGCGGCGTATTAATGATGTTTGGTGCGATTGCTATTTTATTTGCACTACCTTATTTAGATACATCGAAGGTCAAATCTGGCGCTTATCGACCGGTTTTCAAAAAAGTTTACTGGTTATTTATGGCAAATTTCCTATTTTTAGGATGGCTAGGCCAAGCCCCAGCCGAAGGTTGGTACATATGGGCAAGTAGAGTTTCTGCTGTTGCTTACTTTGCTTACTTTTTGGTTGCACTTCCAATTTTGGGTAAAAAAGAAAAGACCCTACCTGTACCAGAGTCAATTGACGAGCATTATCAGCAAAAGAAAAAGAAAAAATAATGAAAAAATTTCTAATAACATTAACATTAATATTCTTCGCCAGCAACCTTTATGCAAAGCAAGAATTAATCGATCCAAAAGAAACTCATGCACTTCATGCTAAAAAAATGAATTGGAGCTTTGAGGGATTTTTTGGTTCAATCGATCGAGCTTCTGCGCAAAGAGGCTTTCAGGTCTATAAAGAAGTATGCTCGGCCTGTCACGGCGTCAAAAGAGTCGCTTTTCGTAACTTGGCTGACATTGGCTTTAGCGAAAAAGAAATCAAATTTTTAGCTTCCGAGTATTTGGTAGTCGATGGTCCAGATGAAGAAGGTGAAATGTTCGAGCGTCCAGGCCTTCCTTCTGATCGTATCACCGGCCCTTACGCTAACGACAATCAAGCAAGATCAGCCAACGGCGGAGCCCTGCCACCTGACTTATCTCTAATTGTTAAGGCTAGGCATGACGGCGCAAACTACCTCTATTCCTTGCTAAATGGCTATCATGATGCGCCTGAAGGCTTTGAATTGGCTGAAGGCAAGAATTACAACCTGTATTTCGAAGGTCGTCAAATTTCCATGCCGCCACCAATTACTGACGATGTCCAGATCGAATATTTTGACGGAACTTTTGCTTCAAAAGAGCAAATGATCATCGATGTTGTGAATTTCTTGCAATATGCGGCTGAGCCTGAGACCGAGGATCGCAAAAAGCTTGGAATTAAAGTTTTAATTTTCCTTGCAATATTAATGGTACTTTTGGTTATTGCTAAAAGAATGGCTTGGAAGGAAGTGAAATAAATAAACAAAAATATGAATTTCGAATTTAACAAAGAAAATCAAAAAAAGATTGATGAAATCTTGAAAAAATATCCAAGTGAGCGCAAAAAGTCCGCAGTAATGCCACTTCTTGATCTTGCGCAAAGGCAAAATAATAACTATATATCTCAAGATATAATCGCCAAAATCGCCGAGATTCTTGAAATGCCGGAAATCCGCGTCTACGAAGTCGCAAGCTTCTACACAATGTATAATCTAAAGCCAGTCGGCAAATATTTGATTCAGTTTTGTAAAACTACGCCATGTATGCTTCGTGGGATTGATCAGATTGAAAAAGCCGTCAAGGCCAAGCTTGGCATTGATATTGAGGAAACCACCGAAGATGGTCTATTCACTTTAAAACAAGTCGAGTGCTTAGGCGCTTGTGTAAATGCGCCAATGATTCAAATTAATGATGATTATTTTGAAGATTTGACGGTTGAAAGTTTCCTTAAGATTATCGACCAACTCAAATCTGGCAAGAAAGTCAAGATCGGATCACAAACCGGACGAAGCTGCTCTGCACCTGCTTAAGAGGCTATTTCTAAAGCAAACCTTCTTTGATATTTATTCCGTTTTGATTTTTGTGCTGCGCATGCACCAAGGGTGTACACTTACGCTGCTCAAAATCAAATAACGAAAAAATCTCTTTGAATATTTAATTTATAAACAGTCTCTTTAGGTATCCTTCATTAACAGTCGTTCGCTACATCTTATTTCAAAAAATCAACAAACTACTTGCCAAATAAATTTTTTTAATTTAGTATGGAAAAACATTTTACATTAATTTATTTGCCATATCATGCCTTCTGATAATAGAGATAAATATTCAAATACTCCAGCCCCTGACGAAGAGTCGAGTTCAGAAGAAGAGGTTGACTTAAATCAAGAATTAATAGAATATATTAACACCCATTCATCCGAAGATGTTCGGGATATATTAGAAGAGGGGGCTGATGCTAATTTCCCAGATCCGGAAGATGACAACCTAACTCCTTTGCAAAAGATCTTAAAGCATAACACTGTAGAAGATGATGATTTGATAACAATCGTATCTCTACTAATTCAAAGAGGGGCTAATATTTTTTTAAAAGATCCTGAAGACGGGTCGAGCCTCTTGCATAAGGCTGCTGCTAGAGGACTTACGAAAATTGCAGAAGTACTAATCAAAGAGAAAGCTCACATCGTTTATGCTACAGATAATATCGGCGACACCCCTTTACATGATGCTGCTTTTTTTTGCTATCCAGATACAGTAGATATGTTGCTCAAGTACGGAGCTGACCCTACTCTAGAGAATATATATGATCAAAGCCCTTTATATCGAGCTATAAGAGGTATTTTTGATGAAGACGAGGCATTACTGGGCGGAGAAGAGTCTCAATGGCGCATTCAAATTGCTGTAAAAATAGCAAAGGCCATTGAGGAGAAAGAGTCAGGATCCCTAAGTAAACATTTAGAGACAGCTCACATAGCTGGTGGAGATGCTAAATATTTAACTTCAGAGTTAATAAAATTAATCTGCTCACTGCAAAATCCTGAATCAGGAGTGCAAGACCCTGAATCAGCAGAATATTTTCTCGATCTAATAATTGAGGCAAACCCTGAAAGAAAAGCTGAAATTGAAGGTTATATTGAGCAGGCTCATAGGGAATTTTCTGAAGAAGCAGCCGCAGCAAAAGCCGCAGAAGAAGCAGAAGCCGCCGCCTTAGCAGAAACAGACCGAAAGCGCAAAAGAGGTGATGATTATGAGCAAAATCCAGATGATGTGGGCTATGACAAGCCGGACGATGACAAGAGATCTAGACCAGATAGTTCCCCCAAACTGGAAGGCGCAGGCCCAGCAGCAGAACCAGCAGCAGAACCAGCAGCCGGCCCAGCACAAGGACAGGCGCATCACTAAGCTCTAAACTAAAAGAAATATCGCCACTATAAATTCTTCACTAAGTTTATTTTCGAATCTCTAAAAGCGAAATTTCTTTTAATTAGACCATGCTATCAAAAATAATCGGAATAGAAAAAGTCAGACCCGTTGATTTGATTTCGCTAGGTGGGGTAGGGAAGCTGTTGCTGCAGGTTAAAATCTTTTTGGCAACATTATCAAAAAACTTATTGCCAGAATTTTTAACCATTTTATACGATTTTAAATTCCCAGATTCATCCAAGTTAACTTCAAAAATCACTGTAACTTTCATGTCTTCGGGCGCATCATCCATGCTAAATCTCGATTTTCTTCTCTCTAACTCATGAGCAATTAACTCAACATATTGGTTATATTTGGAGATTTTTGACTTTTGAGTAACTACCGCCTGTCCAGAATTTTCATTTTTAACAAAATTCTCACCATTTTCAGACTTTTTCATCACAATCTTCTCAGATTTTTTTCTATAGCCACTATTTTTTACCAAAGATCCAGCTTTAAAATCAGCAATTTCCACGCCAATTGGAATAAATTCAGTGCTAAGTACATTTGATTTGCCAGAAAAGCTTACAAATAGTGCAACTAAAACTAGTGAGTGAAGAGTAATAGAAGAGATAGCAGCAACATTTCGCACAGCCTCTTGACGCGCCCTAAGTGCCATATCTAGAACTATGCTACCCAGAGTTAAGCTAAATAACCTACCTTGATTTATTATAAAATCTCTTTTCATAAAAATCTACAATTATCTGACTTTTAAAAAATATTAAAAAAAATCTAAATTATCTCTTGACAATAATGATAATCATTATTATAATCTAAAAAGTGATAATAATTATCATTATCAAAAATGGTAAAATAATCAAATTTTAGGTCTGAAAAATATCAAACTTAGATACTGATAATCATTATCGCATATTTTAAAATAAAAGTCAACACTTTTTCTCCATTTTTTATTAAAAATGGTAAATTTGTATAATTGCTTTAAAATAGGCGAGGGCGGTAACCTCACAAAAAGTTATTAATTTAATAAATAATGTATAAAAAATGAAAAATTTCGCAAAAATATCATTAATTTGCTCATTAATTCCACTTTCAAGCACCTTTGCGCAAGAAAATCGCGCCCTTGATGTTCCAGCAATCACTGTTAAGAAGGACAAAAAAACAGGGGAGCTTAATGTGCCATTTGATTTTACCTCATCAGCAAGCTATGTTGATACAAAAGACCTTGAAAATAGACAAACTCATGACATAAACAGGCTTGTCCGCCAAGTTCCAGGTGTAAATATTACCGAAGAAGATGGCTATGGCCTTCGTCCAAATATCGGTATCCGAGGCTCAAGAAGCGACCGCAGCTCTAACATCACCCTCATGGAAGACGGCGTTTTAATTGCCCCGGCTCCTTACGCTGCACCTTCTGCATATTATTTTCCATCAATGGGTAGAGTGTCTGGAATCGAAGTGCGCAAAGGCTCTTCAGCTATAAAATACGGGCCAATTACTACTTCTGGGGCGGTGAATTTACTTACTACGCCAATCCCGCAAGTCGAAAAAGGCAGCGCCACCCTCTCTTACGGCCAATTTAACGAGCGCAATGTTAATGTAAATTACGGAAATTCCCACGATAATTTCTCTTATGTTGTAAATTTCGATAATAGTGCTTCTGAAGGGTTCAAAGAAACGCCAAGCCGCGATAATACTGGCTATAATGTCCAAGATTACATGGCAAAATTCAGATTTAACACTGATAAATCTGCTAAAAATTTCCAATATGTCGAGTTTAAGCTTGGTCATAACAATCATCAATCTTACGAGACCTACGCTGGATTGACTTTAGGTGATTTTGTGAATAATCCATACCAAAGATATGCGGCTACTGCTCTTGATTCAATGGATAATAAACATGATCAATTCCAAGTTACCCATTTTGTTGATTTTGATCAAAAATTGTCGCTAAAAACTACTGCTTATTATAATAGATTCGAAAGAAGTTGGTACAAGCTAGACAAAGCCAGAGTCAACGGCGCGGGCAGCTTCACCTCCTTAAGTTCAATATACAACGGCAGCAACCAAGCAATAGTCGAAGTCCTAAAAGGCAACAGCCTTGGCGACTTGCAAATTAAGGACAATAACCGCCAATATGTCTCGCAAGGCGTACAATCCGCGCTTAAAACCGACTTCAGCGCTCTTGGCGCCGATCACGAACTTGAGTTTGGCCTTCGAATCCACGAAGATTACGAAGATCGCTTCCAGCGCTCTGATCAATACCAAATCAATGGTTCTCAAATCACTTTAACTTCCGTTGGAGCAGCAGGCGGAGCCGGAAACCAAATTAACAAAGCCAATGCTTTTGCAACCTACATCGAAGATAACATGAAATTCGGTGACTTAACTGTAACTCCGGGCGTTAGATTTGAAAAAATTAAGCTAAAAAGGCAAAGTTACAGCGATGCCGCAAGGGGCGCAAATCCAACTATTATTACCAATGAAGAAACCGTTTTCGTCCCAGGAATCGGCGCAAGCTACAAACTAGACAGCGACAACCTTGTTTTCGCCTCTGTTCATAAAGGTTTTGCACCGCCATCGCCAGGAACGACGGTAACTAACCCAGAAGAATCGGTCAACTATGAAATTGGTTACCGCAAGCAAGGCTATAACAAGCTTTTCTTTGAATCAACTTTATACGCAATTGATTATGATAATCTTCTAGGAGCAGACACAGCTTCAGGCGGCGGAGCCGGAACCGGCGACCAATTTAACGGCGGCAAGGTCTTCTCCTACGGTGCGGAAATTACCTCAGGCTATCGCTTCAAGGAAAATGTACTAGGAAAAGCTGTGAAATTCCCAGTCTACTTAAGCTACACCTTTAACGATTCTGAATTCCGCTCAAGCTTCAACAGTAACCTAACCGAGTGGGGCAATGTAACCAAAGGCGACAAATTACCATACATCGCGCGCCACCAAGCCGCGTTAAATGTTGGTGCCGAGTTTGACAAAATTGCTATCAATGTCTCAACTAAATATGTTGATGCCATGAGGACAACAGCTTCGCAAGGTGAAATAACCAAGGCCAACAAAATTCCATCGCATTTTGTTACTGATACTTCTGTGTTCTTCGAGCCAACTAAAGGCAGAAAATATTTCGTCGCCATCGACAATATCTTCGACCGTCAGTATGCAGTTTCCGCAAGACCAGCAGGTCTTCGCCCAGGCAAGCCTATGACAGCAAGAATCGGTATCAAGTTTGATATTTAAAACATAGTAATCTCAATCCGGCTCCCTCTTCAAAGGGGAGCGCTTTAAGGGGCGAGGGATGTCACTTCCTCGCCACCTAACATTTAAAAACCTTCGCTACACCTCTTCGAAAAAAAATAACAAACTACTTGCAAAGTAAAATTAATTAACTTAGGATAAAAAAACAGTTTTATTTTATTAATGAATTTAAAATTTATGTCTAAGTCAAATCCAGTAGAGTCAATTAATCCTGTAGACCTTTTTTCCAGAGCCACGGCAGGTGATAAAATTGCTATAACTCAGCTATTTATGGCCGCTGCACCAAATATTGATGCACCAAGTACAGGAGGAAGAACCGCACTAGAAATTGCTTCTTTGCGAGGTGAATTCTCTGCGCAATACCCTTTATTACTAGCTGGCGCCAACCCAGCTCTAGTTTCAAATAAAGCAACGCTAGAAAGCGCATTACTTCAAGCCGCTTATGAAGATAAAGCAGACCTTGTCTCTAGATTGTTAGATGTAGGCGTTAGTGTCAACACTGTAAGTAAAAAAACAGATCAAGCATCCCTAATTCACTTTGCTGTATGTAAACAAAGGGTTGATGATAAAATTCTGGACGTGATTCTTTCTTGCGGTCAAGAGGTAAATCTCGAAGCCAAAGATCAAGACGGTAATACGGCCCTGCATCACGCCGTTTTTCATGGAAAATTTGAGACTGTAGACAAATTACTTAAAGCAGGCGCAAAACTTGGCGTTGTAAACGATCTAAATCAATCTCCTCGTCAAATGGCTGAAAGAAATAAGTCCAGTGAAGAAGGGGGTAGGCAAAGGAGTGAAAGTGCTCAAATAATAATTGATCTTATGGATGGTAAGCCATTACCAATGCAAGTTCAAGGAAGGGCTCTGGACGCTACTCCAAAAACAAATCTACAGCCCGCACCCCAAGCTGCTGAGCGAGTTTTTACCCCACAACACAGAATGTCACTTGTATAATTTTCCTTGCAAATTTAAATTTGACATGATATGCTATAATGGGGGATTTTTTTCTTAAATTTCCCATTATTCATTTACATAATTTAATATCATCTTAACTTCCCCCACTGTCTTATCTAATACAATAAAGTAAAAAATAAATACATATTTAAGTAAACAAAATATTTTTTCTTTACAATTAATATTGAAAAGTTTTAATATATAAATTAGTGTATATAAAAAACAACAAATTATTGTATGACAAGACCTTTAGGTTATCCAGTCCGAGAACTTACCTCTAGACAAATTATTGAAAATTATCAAGCCTCATTAATATCCAAAGAAGACATTGAAGAAAGAAAAAGTCATATGGCTCAGCTATTATTTCAAAGCGTCAGAGATGGTGATGATGAGACTGTTTTTGAGATACTAGAAAGTGGCTTTGATGTAAATGCTAAAGATGAAAATGGTAACTCGGCTCTTCATATTGCTGTTGATTACGGACTTATGGAAATAATAAATATGTTGATTTTTGCATTTAATGCCGATCTTGATATTGAAAATAAGCAACACCAGACCCCACTTGAAATTGCCGCCATTTATTTTGTAAGAGGCATAAACGAATATTTGGAAGTCATAAAAAATTTAGTAGAAATAGGAGGCGCAAGCGCAGAATCATTGGTAGAACAGGTGTGTGGTATTGATAAATTTGAACCTTTGTTATCTTGGGTGATTAAAAATAATTTTCAAAATATTTTAAGAGGTATAGTTGAGCATGCTCCTGATGAGGCGATTTTTGAAAATATTTTTACTTCTAACAGAAATACTCTACATCTTATTGCCATTAAAGGAGATAAAGAAACTACAGATATTGTTCTGGCAAAATTTAATGACAATGTAAAAGGCGGTATATTAAGAAGAGAATTTATAGACCAGCAAGATGAGAATTCTCTCTCTGCGCTGTGTCTTGCTACTTATCATGGTCATTTGCATGTTGTTGATGGTTTATTAAAATCCGGCGCCGATGTTTTAAAAAGAGATGGCGCAGATCGTTCGGTTTTAAAAACAGCAATTAGCGTGACTGTTTTAGCGATGAGAGGAATAGAGTCTAAGCTAGATCCAGAGCCTGAATCATCAGTAGAAAATCGCATTAGGGTCATATCTTTACTGGTTAAGAACCTCAGCGAGAAAAAAGGCGACTATCTTGCTGACTTGTATTTTGCACTAACAAAAGAAGAAGAATTCCAAAAGCCACCTAAGGATTTATTATCAAAAATGCAAGCCATGTCAAAAGATGACGGGGATATAAAACATGCTTATAATATTTTATCTAGCCTGCATTTAAAGTCTGCACAAAAAAGAGAAGGCCGTGTAGGAGCCAGTGCCATGGGCGCTTCGAGCACTAATCCTAGGGTTTCATCTCCATTAAAGTCATCCAGCCTTGCTCAAGAGCATTGATATTTAAAGATCCAAACAAGTAAAGCGATCTCGCACGAATCTTGCATAACCTATTACCTCGTTATATTCTTGATATTCAAGGTCCAGCGCTTTGTGACCAGTTTCAATATCAAAATGCTGGAAAATTTCGCTTAAGTTTGCTTCGCTAAAAAATACTCGCGATAAAACTTTGCAGTAATCCATCCATCCAGTCGCAAGATCCTGATTTAGCCGACGCACATTTTGCGAAACAAGCTGCGCCTTCGCCCGAAACTCTATTTTACACTCAGCCGCAATTTGCGCGCCAAAAAAATCCGCAATTTTCTTCTCATCAAAATTCAAATCCCTAATCATAATTTCATCGACCGCCAATAATTCTTCTTGAATTTTTGCCGCAGTCAACGCTGTAGTCGCAATCTGCAGCCCATGTAAAACATTTTTCGCCTTACTTGGATATTTCATCGCATAGCTATGCGCAATTAAATGTTCAGATTGACTCGCAGGGTAACTTCCCCCAGCAAGTGTCATCGACGCACCCGACAACAGCAAAATCTCTATCAAAATTTTCAGCAAATCATCATCCCCAAGTGCAAAATCCTGATAATTACTAACAAATTCACCCATTTTCTCGCTTAACATGTTAAAACATTCTGGCTCGTATTTTGTCTCAAGCAATAAATGCGACAATAGCCAATCAAACCAACAGCTATAAAAGCACATCGCATCACCAATCCCAGCCTTTGTCATTTGTTTTGGCGCAGATCTAAGTAAATCATAATCGCAAAAAACCGCCTTAGGTAAAGTTGCAGCCAAAGTTTTACGATGGCCATTCACAATTATCGACGCATTCTGCGACAAATAACCATTCATCGAGGCTGCACTTGGAAAAATCACATATTTTTTCCCAGCCTTAAAGCTCGAATATTTGCACAAATCATTAATCACGCCGCTACCAAGTCCAATAATTAAATCAAAATCTTCAGCAACAGTAGTAATTCGCTCAATATTTTCTTCATCAGGATTTGGTTCTTCTAAAATCAAAACTTCACCTAATTCATCAAAAAATCCATCAGCAAAAAACTCTGTGCAATTCTTCAGAATCTTTTCATCAGTGACTAAAATCGCTTTTTTTACCTCAAAACCAAGATTTTCCACTAGTTTTCTAGCCTCTTTTCCCAGCTTTTCGCCGATTTTTACCTCTATATCTAGTTTTTTTGCTAAAAATTCCATAATTTACTTGCAAGAATTAACTTTTAATGTTATAATTAAATATATATACTATTATAACAAATAATTTGATTACAGTCAATTAAAAATGGAAAAATTACAGCTTTTTTTACTTATTTTGCAAATTATCATCGCTTTAGTTATGATAATTTTAGTTCTTTTACAAAAATCTGACGGAGATTCACTTGGTGGAATTGGTGGTGGATCTGGCGGCATGGGCGCTGTTATGTCAAGCAAAGCCTCTGCGAGTTTACTTAGTAAAATCACCATGTTTTTAGCTGCTGCCTTCATGCTTAACTGCTTGATTCTTGCTTCAATTTCTGGTAGGAAAGAAAATAAAATCGCTTCTGAATTTGAGCAAGTAATTGAAAAACAGGAAGATTCTGGCGCTAAAGACGCTAAGTCGGTTAAAAAACCAATTAAAGCTCCTGAGGTAGAATAATTTAAATCTAAAACAATGAAAAAAACAGCATTAAACGAAACGCACAAGTCCCAAAAAGGTAAAATGGTTGAATTCGCAGGCTTTGAAATGCCTGTTCAGTACGGCCTTGGCATGTTGAAAGAACATGAATGGGTGCGTGGCGGTAATGTCGGACTTTTCGATGTTTCACATATGGGCCAGTTTCTAATCTCTGGAAAAGATGTCGTAAAATTCTTGTCAAAAATTACTCCGACTGATTTTAGTCTTTCTAAAGAAAATCAAGCAAAATACACCGTTCTTACTAATGAAAAAGGCGGAATTATTGATGATTTAATCATCACAAAATTTACTGATGAAGAATTTTTCATCGTACTTAATGCTGCATGCAAAGAAAAAGACGCAGCCTGGATCAAAAAAAATCTTCCAGCTAATCTTAAATTCGTCGAGTTAAGTGGTCGCTCGCTAATTGCTATCCAAGGTGACAAGGCTGAATCTGAATTGCAAAAATTCATCGATGGCGCAAATCTTGCTGACCTTGGTTATATGTTTACCAAATCATTCAAGCTTAAAAATGGCGAACAAGTTTACATCGGACGCACTGGTTACACTGGTGAAGATGGCTTCGAAGTTAGCATCAAAGATTCTGCTGCCCCTCAATTTTGGATCGATTTATGTAAATCTGATAATGTCGAGCCAATCGGGCTTGGCGCGCGCGACTCTCTTCGCCTTGAAATGGGTTACCCGCTTTACGGTCATGATCTTGATGATACAACTTCACCGATCGAGGCTGGACTTGGCTGGACAGTCAGCAAATCAAACACAGATTTTATTGGCTGTGATCGCGTTATCAAAGAAAAAGAAACCAAAACAGTC
The DNA here is from genome assembly GCA_038131245.1 of Rickettsia sp. Lineage (GTDB taxonomy): Bacteria > Pseudomonadota > Alphaproteobacteria > Rickettsiales > UBA1997 > CAMCFD01. The sequence continues at coordinate 29,276 of JAYPPA010000018.1, forward strand.
GCCAGAAAACGCTTTGGTGTTAAATTAAATGATCGTGGAATTGCTCGCGAAGAAACTGTCGTAGTCAAAGACGGTAAAGAAATCGGCAAATTAACTAGCGGTGGATTTTCTCCGAATTTGAAAACTTCGATTGGTCAAGGATATTTCGATCCAAAAAAAGTTTCTATCGGCGACAAAGTTGCTGTTGTAATTAGAGGTAAAGAAATTGCTGCTGAAATAACTTCTCCAACATTTGTAGAAGCCAAAACAAAAGCAGTTAAAAAAGGGTAGTCTGTCATTGCTAGGAGCAAAGCGACGCGGCAATCCAGAAAAATATTGAAAATTACATACAAAACATTATAATATAAACATTAACAACTAAATACTAAAAATATGAAATATACTAAAGATCATGAATGGATTAAAGTAGAAGGCGATATCGCAACTGTTGGAATTACCCAGCACGCTGCTGATGCGCTTGGTGAATTAGTTTATGTTGAGCTTCCTAATGTTGGCGATTCATTTGGTAAAGGTGATGCATTTGCAGTTGTCGAATCTTCAAAATCTGCATCTGATGTTTATTCTCCAGTTTCTGGCGAAGTAGTTGAATCTAACGAAGAGCTAACTTCTGCTCCAGAATTAGTTAACGATTCTACTTACGAAAATGGTTGGATTGCTAAAATCAAATTAAGCGATGCTAGCGAAGTCAATGAATACATGGACGAAGCTGCTTACAAAGCTTTTTGTGAAGATGAGTAGGTAAAGAAAAGAAGCGGTTGGAAATTTTTTTTAACCAAGTCACTTCCCCTCTTTCATCAACTTAAAGGTAATCGAATCATAAAGTGCACGATAAGACGCGTCAACGATATTCGCAGAAACACCAATCGTCGTCCATTTGTGACCTTTTTTATCAGCAGATTCAATCTGTACACGCGTGATTGCTTCGGTACCGTCTGATGGCGTTAAAATCCTCACCTTATAATCTGTCAAAGACACATCTTTTAACAGTGGATATTTGTCAGATAAAACTTCGCGCAAAGCTTTATCAAGTGCATTCACCGGCCCAATTCCTTCGGCTACCGCCAAGGCCTCAACCCCGTCAATTTTAACTTTTATCGTAGCCTCAGAAACTGTAAAAGCATCACCATTCTCGTCATATTTACATTCATCGATGCTTTTAAATCCAATCAAATCGAAATATCTTGGAACTACATCCAGCATTTTTTTCGCCAATAATTCAAAGCTCGCATCAGCACTATCATAGGCGTAACCTTCCGCTTCTAATTCTTTAACTTTATCAACTAAATCAGAAATTTTGCTAAATTTTATTTTATCGTCGCGATTAAGACCGATTTCCTTAAGTCGAGAAATTATATTCGAGCGACCAGCCTGATCGGAAACCATAATTTTACGCTCATTTCCAACTAATTCTGGCTCTATATGTTCATAAGATTTTGCGCTTTTAGTAACAGCCGAAACATGCAAACCGCCTTTGTGAGCAAAAGCAAACTCACCAACATAAGGCGCAAAGCGATCAGTCTCACGACCAATTAATTCATCAAAAAGTCTTGAAATTTTGGTTAACTTTTTCAAAGATTCATTATTAACCGCAATGTCATAGTTAAGTTTTAATTTTAGGGTAGGGATTAAGCTAACCAGATTTGCATTACCACAGCGCTCTCCTAGGCCGTTTAAAGTGCCTTGAATTTGCCTAGCCCCAGCACGAACTGCCGCCAAAGAATTCGCCACCGCATTTCCAGTATCATTGTGACAATGTATCCCGATATTGCTTCCGGGCACAGTTTTAGTTGCTTTGGTAACTATATCATAAATTTCATCTGGCAAGCTGCCACCATTTGTGTCGCATAAAACAACCCATCTCGCCCCAGCATCATAAGCGGTCTTGATACATTTTAATGCAAAATCCTCATTTGCCTTAAAACCATCAAAAAAATGTTCAGCATCAAAAATCGCCTCTTTTTTAGCCCTAACAATTTCCCTGACGGAATCTTCAATCATTGCAAAATTCTCCTCTTCAGTAATATTCAGTGCATTTTTCAAGTGATAATCCCAGCTTTTCCCAACAATACAAACCGCCTTAGCGTCTGAATTGATTAGAGCCTGCAACCCAGCATCAGCCGCCGCCTCTCCACCTGGTTTTCGAGTCATCCCAAAACAGCTAAAGCGCGAATTTTCTAATTTTGGTAGATTTTCAAAAAAATTATCATCAGTTTTATTCGCCCCTGGCCACCCAGCCTCAATATAGTCAATCTGAAGCTCATCAAGTAACTTTGCAATTTCAACCTTATCCCTTGGCCCAAAATTAACCGTACTCGTTTGCGCCCCGTCTCTAAGGGTCGAATCGTACAGATATATCTTGTTTTTATCTATGGTCATGAGTCATTCTTTGTTTAAAAAACCACAAAGGTTTTTTTAAAATAAATCCTACTTATTTCCGGTTCGCAATTTACTTGCGAGAGGAAATTCGATCAGTACTCAAACTAATAATCGCTTGCGATTATTAGTTTGAATTAATCCAAAATTAACCGTACTCGTTTGCGCCCCGTCTCTAAGGGTCGAATCGTACAGATATATCTTGTTTTGGTCAAGTTTAGCCATTTTTTAATTGTTTATTTCCTTTAAATATTAATTATAGCATAGAAAATAGCTAAAATCAAGGAAAAAGTGGCATTAATTCTCTATAAGTAAGGTTCAAATTGAGCTCGGCCCAAGGTTTAAGTAGGATGTGTCTAGGGCAGTAATCCTAATGCTCAAGTAAGTATCTATGCTCCTCAAGCCACTTATCATGCTTTTCGTAATCAGGCATCATCGATTCAACCAGTCTCCAAAACCTTTTTGAGTGATTTTTGTGTTTAATGTGAGCAATTTCATGAATTATCACATAGTCTACAACCTTACTAGGAGCCATTATAAGCCTCCATGTAAAATTTAGATTATTTTTTGATCCACAAGATCCCCATCTTCTTTTAGCATCGCTAATCCTAAGCCCAGAGTGCCTCAAGTCGAATTCTTCACAAAATTCTTCAACTCTTTTTTCAATGATATTTTTTGCTTTTTTCTTCATCCAGGCCTTAACCAGGTCGTAATCGCGCAGGTCCAGAGCATTTGGGATGGTTCTTTTTCCCAAAACCAAAACTCCCTCATTATTGATAAATTTATTGGTTTTTTTCTTCTTTAAAAACTCATTCATGAGTTTTTTATGCTTTAAGATCCAACTTTGTTTTTCCTCAACAAATTTATTAATATACTCGATCCTAGTACCGTTTGGAGCCCTTACCAGCAAGCCTCCATCATCCTTGATCATTAGCGATATCGTTCTTCTTTTTGATCTAATTAACTGTATCATTTTGTTCTAGCGTAAAACTTTTTTAATTTATTTATTGACATTTTAACCATAATATTAGAATCTAATTTATGGTAGTGATTGTTAATTTTAACAGTTTTTTATATTTTTGGCAAGCATTATCTTTAGTTTTATTGTAGTTTTTTCTTGTAAATACGCGGTTTTTGAGCGTTTTTTACATTTTTTGTTAATTTTTTGTTTTATTTAATATGTCAAATGATTTAAGTACAGGTGTTGTTAAATGGTTTAACGACGAAAAAGGTTTCGGTTTTATTCAACAAGAAGGCGGAGAAAAGGACATTTTTGTTCATTATAAGTCCATTAATTCCGAAGGAAGAAGAACCCTTCATGAAGGTCAAAAAGTGACTTTCGAAGTTACTGATGGTAAAAAAGGCCCTCAAGCTGAGAATGTTACTGCAGTTGAATAATTGCCATCCCGCCGCTTAAAATAGCAATTGGCGGGATGTTTTAGCTTTAAAAGACCCATTTTTAAGGGTCTTTTAGTTTAAGATGCTTTATTTATCACCTTTTGAACAGCGTCTTCAAAAGGTCTTCGATATCTCTACCTTAAAATTCAAAGAAACGATCCCTAACTAATTTACTTGACTATTAGTCGTTATTTTGCTATAATTATATCAAAGTAATGATAGTTAAATAAGCAATGATCAATGACTACCTTAATTAAGGCAAGCAATATTAATTTGAAATTTGGCTCAAAAAAGGTCCTGGACGATGTATCTTTGACGGTCAAAGATGATGATTTTATTACCATTGTTGGACCAAACGGTGCTGGGAAATCTATGCTCTTAAAATGCTTAATCGGCCTTTTTAAGGCAAATTCTGGTCAAGTTACCCGTAAAAAAGGCCTAAAAATTGGTTATGTTCCTCAAAAAGTCAATATTTCTAAGTCTTTTTCCATTCAAGTTGCTGATTTTCTAAAGCTAAATCAAAAGGTTTCAGATAAACAAATCCAAGAAATTGCCAAAGAAACAGATATTGACCAAATTCTTGATAATCAGCTTGGCAGCCTTTCAGGTGGAGAGCTACAGCGCGTACTTCTTGCTCGAGCCCTAGTCTCAAGCCCTGAAATCCTGATTCTCGATGAGCCAGCACAAAATATCGACATCTCCGGACAGCTCCAATTCTACAAATTACTAGAAAAAGTCTATAATTCACGCAAAGTCGCTATTTTAAAAGTTTCGCATGACTTACATTTAGTAATGGCAGTAAGTAAGCAGGTTTTTTGTCTCTATCACCATGTTTGTTGTCATGGAAAGCCACAAAATATCGCAAAAGATCCAAAATTCATGTCAATTTTCGGAAGTGATATGGCTAAAATGATGGCTTATTATAATCATGAACATGATCATGTCCACGAAGAAGGAGGGTGTAGCCATGATTGATCCGGTAATTTTAAAGGCAATAATCGTCGCAATTGGCATCTCGATCCCCGCGGGAATTTTGGGCTGTTTTGTGATTTGGAACAAAATGGCCTATTTTGGAGATGCAGTATCACATAGTTCGCTCTTGGGAATTGCGCTGGGACTGCTTTTTGCAATTAATATTGATTTTGCAGTAATCGCCGCTTGTGCCATTTTTGGCATTGCACTGGTTTGGCTTAAAAATAATCGCTATTTTACAACTGACAGCCTCCTTGGAATCTTAGCTCACTCTTCGCTTGCTATTGGCATGTTGATAATTTCCATAACTCAAGACCATGAAATCGATGTCCACAATTTTCTTTTTGGCGATATTTTGCAAGTCTCTAACCTTAATTTAATTGTAATTCTCGTAAGCGCCGCCATTATCGCTATTTTGATTACTTTAAAGTGGCAACCTTTATGTTTGACGACCATTTGCCGCGACATCGCTAAGGCTGAAGGAGTTAATATATTCAAGATGGATTTGTTACTTATTTTGCTTCTATCGATTTTTGTGGCAATTTCAATCAAGATTTTTGGAATTTTACTCGTAACTTCGATGCTTATAATTCCTTCGGCAAGTGCCCGCCAGGTTGCTTCTTCGCCAAAATCCATGGCTTTTTTAGCAATAATTTTCGCAGCCCTAGCTTCGATAGTGGGAATTTTCCTCGCAATTAACTATAAAATCGACTCAGGCCCAGTCATCGTTGTTTCCAGCGTCGTAATTTTGGCAGTGACTTCAGTAATCTCGTCATTACGAAAAGCTTAACAACGCAGCAATCCAGTATTTATTGCTTTTTTATCTTGAGTATGATATAATGATTGATTATGTTCAAAAAATTAACAAATAAATGTCCAAGTTAATGATGATAAAGAATAAAAGTGTTTTTTATATTGTTCTGGTCATGTTAATATTCTTTTGCCAATTCGCTAAAGCTAGCGATTATACTATATTCAATCCAGCGCCTGACGATAAGCTTCGTCCACTCAATAGCGAGCGTTCAACAAAAACTGATTCTGTTGTTACTATTGATGCAGGAAGAGTACAAATCGAAACTAGTTTAGTTAGTGGAGTTAGAGATAAAAACTGCACTTCTGGAAGCTGCACTAAAACTACACAAACAAACTTTGGTGATACTACTAATATTCGTTTAGGCCTTACCCAAAATAGTGATATTCAATTTATCAGCAATCTTTATTCCAATAAAAGAGTTGCAAGCGGTGGAAATCTGAATGAAAAAGATGGTTTTGGTGACAGTACTTTGCGCTTTAAATATAGCTTTGCTGGTAATAAAAATGAAAAATTTGGCTTAGCGATTATCCCTTTCATAAAATTCCCTACTAATCAAAATAATTTAGCCGATGACGATATAGAGTCTGGGATCGGCGCCCCATTTGCGATTAATTTTGAAGATGGTTGGTCTCTTGGCGGCATGACCCAATTTAATTTTCTCAAAAATCAAAATTCTTCTTATATTGGCTATGCTAATGCAGTTTATATATCAAAAAATTTCACTGAAAAATTTGCTGGAATTGCTGAAATATACACCTATAAAGAAGATTTATCTGGTTCAAAATGGCAAAATACTGCCGATTTTATTGCACAATATTTAATAAGCAAGGATTTTAAAATTGATGGCGGAGTAAATATAGGCCTAACAGAAGCAGCCGATGACTTAAATTGGTTCATGGGATTTACCTATAGAATTTAGTAGAGGGTTAGGCGGCTATTTTACTCCCTAAGCTTGCCAAACTAAAACGCCCACTCTTTTCTAATCGCATGACAAGTATATCCGCCCGGATTTTTCTGCAAGTAATCTTGGTGATAGCTTTCGGCTAAGTAAAATCCATTAAATTTCACCACCTGAGTCACAATCTTGCCCGGAAATACCCCTGAATCATTCGCCTCTTTGATTAGCTTTTCCGCAACTTTTTTCTGACGCTCATTTTGGTAAAAAATCGCCGAGCGATATTGGCTGCCGCGATCATTTCCCTGTTGATTTAGGGTAGTGGGGTCATGAATCTGGAAAAAAAACCGCAAAAGCGCCTCATAGCTGGTTTTTTTCGAATCAAAAATCACCTCAATTGACTCTGCATGCCCAGAAAAACCCGAAGACACAATCTCGTAAGTCGGATTTGGTAAAGCCCCACCGCTATACCCAGCCTTAACATCAATCACGCCAGGCTGCTTACGGATAAGCTCCTCCAGCCCCCAAAAGCACCCGCCAGCCAAAATCGCCGACTCAAAATTCGCGTTATCCTTTTGCGACTCATCAAAAAGCCCCAAATACTCGCCATAACCTTCTTTGACCAAATCCTCCTTCGCAATAAATTTCATCGCCGCAGAATTTATGCAAAATCTTTTGCCACCTTTTTCTTTCGGCCCATCATCAAAAACATGACCCAAATGTGAATCAGCCGCCTCAGAGCGCACTTCCACGCGCTTCATCCCAAGCTTAAAATCTGATTTTGTTTTGATTTCACCGCCATCAATCGGTTTGGTAAAACTCGGCCAGCCAGTTCCCGAATCATATTTATCCTTTGATGAAAATAACGGTTTTCCAGAAACTACATCGACATAAATCCCATCTTTTTTATTGTCCCAATATTCATTGTCAAAGGCCTTCTCGGTACCATCTTCTTGAGTTACGAATTTTTGCAAATCAGTAAGTTTATCGATATTTTTTTGCATATTTTTTGAACTTTTTATAGTTTCAGAATCACCAAAAGCAAGCACCTTAGTCCAAGCTCCCACAGTAATCACAGCAAAAATAAGTGTAAACAGTGTTAATGACATTTTCATAGGCAAATAGTCCTCCATTATACATTATAGCATAAATCCAAGAGCTTGTCAAGAGTTTTCGAAAAAAATCGCACTTTTTCATCAAAAAGCACTAAAAATCCTTAAATTTTCACTTTTTCTTTGATTTTAGGCACTCTATTTTTGCTGTTAAAGCAGTCAATTCCAATTAAATTTGATAAAGAACCTAAAGCTATGGATATTTTTGTTATCGCGGTATTCCTGTCATGTTTAATAAAATATACTGGAATAGAAATAAATCTAGATATTGCCTTCAAAAAGACCTTTGGGTAATTTTTATTCTTCCTTTTTAGATATGTCTTGCTCCATCCCATATGCCAGTTTCTAAAAAATAACAGTCTTAATTCATCAAAAATCCCATCGGTTTTAGTGGCTTGATGTGATTTATGGTGGACGAATGCAGATTTTACCAGAATATTTTTATAGCCGTTCTCTAGGGACCTACTGCATAGTTCATCATCTTCTCCGTACAAAAAAATATTATTATCAAAGAAGCCGATTTTTCTAAAAACTTCCATTTTAAGCAACATATACCCGCCAGAAACGAAGTTCATCTCCAGGAAGTCATTATTCTCACTGTGATCAGTAAAAAATTTTCTCTGCAATTCTAAGACATTTGTGATTTCTTGACTGCTGGGATTTTTATTTTTTGTGTCCATGGCACTGGCAAGGGCAATTTTTGGATCCATCTTGGCGCATCTAATTAAATTTTCTATAGATTTTTTATCAATTGATGCGTCTGGGTTCAGTAGCAATGCAAAGTCAGTTTCAACCATTTCCAAGGCTACATTATTCGCCTTACCAAAGCCGCAATTATGTTCGAGCAAGATAAGGTCTATATTGCAATTTTTTACAGAGATATTCTTTATGACATCTTGAATATTATCGTTACTTCCGTTGTCAACAATAATAATTTTAATATCCTCGTTAACAATACTTTCTAGACATTCTTTGATAATATGTGAACTCTTATAAGTTACAATAATAATGGTAATATTTTCAATTTCATTCATGAATATTTAATAAATTTAAATCTCTTTTAATAATAGTAAATTCTTTGTAATTTTTCAACTATTTCTTGTAATTAAGTTTAATATTTGCTAAAATTAATAAAAAATTATTATGAGCAAAATTAAGGCGGTTCAATTTTTAATTAATACCGGGCCTCACATGGGTGGAGTAGAGCAGTGCGCCTCAAGCTACTCAAAAATTAACGATCTAAGCTCTAAAGTTGAGATTATATCGATAATTCCAAGTAAAGAGGTGTCTTACAAGAAATATATTTCCGGTAAAGTTTATGAAGTTAATATCAAGAACAAACTCATATTCTTTTTTAAGATTTTTTGTATTATTTTAAAGGAAAGGCCGGGATTTTTTATTTTTCATTCATCTAGAGCTTTAAAATTGGTGAGGTTTTTGTCTTTATTTTTTAAAATAAAGATTATTGGAGTAAATCACGGGTTTAATTTAAAAAAATTTATTAATAAAGCTGATATTATATTTTGCATAAATAGCCATCAAGTTAATATAACAAGAGAGTTATTGAAAAATAGCTCAACCAAAGTTGCTTTAGTTGCAAATTTCACTCAAGTAGAAAAAATTAATCGTGTCAAAAAGATAGGCGATGAGGTGGTAATTGGAACCTTATCCAGAATAGACTTTGAATATAAGAATCTTGATAAGGTTGTAGAGTCGGCAGTGATACTAAAAAAAAATGGGGTAAAATTTAAAATTCATATAGGTGGTGATTTTGGTGAAATAGATAGGCTAAAAGAAATGGTTAGTAAAAATGACCTTGGCAGAGAATTTGTCTTCAAAGGTCTTGTTGTGAATAAAAAGGAATTTTTTGATGAAATTGATATTTTTTGTATGCCTTCAAAAAATGAAACATTTGGAATCTCTTACATAGAGGCTATGGCTAATCAAATTCCAGTAATTGCCACTGACAATGACGGAGCAAAGGATATTTTTGAAAATAAAGTGACTGGAGTTATTATTAATAAAGGTGATCCTGATAAAATTCCTCAATTAATTGCTGATTCTGTAACTTTTCTTGTTAACAATCCTGAAAAGCGTCAAGAAATTATCGCAAATGCCTATAAAGTTGCACAAGAAAAATATTCTTTTGAAGCTATGAA
>JAYPPA010000019.1:0-32053 GCA_038131245.1 Rickettsia sp.
GACCAGTAAACCCCTAATTGCTCATATTCCATGGATTTTTGAAATTCAGGATCTGATTTTTTAAGCATTTCCATGATTTCTTGAAGCTCTCCCGTGACTAGCTTCGATTCCTGCTCTGCTCGTTCTTGCCGTAGAGCCGCTTCATCACTTTCTATCCTTTGTTTATTTTCTAAATTAACAGCCCTAGCCTTAGCTCTATCAGAAGATCGCTCTTTCTTGCTTTTTTCAAGAGATGCCTGCAGGCCTTGCATCTCTTGCTCGGTCAGTGCTTCAGAAGTTCTTACATTAATGTCAACTAGATAAATTTTATCATCATGCTCAGCGTAAAGCCTCTTGCCTCGACCATCCATGTCATATCTAAATGCCAGCCGCTCCTCTTTGTCTTGTGGATATTGAAAATAACCCAATATATTAAGCTCGGATGCCAGGTCCAAGATCTTGTCTGTACTTTCGCCACTATCAAACATTCGCTAAAATATAATTAATAATTACCCTATATTTGCCATAATAACGCATTGGCGTTTCTTGTCAAAGCAAATTTTGTTATTTTTGAAATTTGCATCATTTTAATACATATTTAGTTTTGAAAATTTTTAAAAAATTATTATTTGACATTATATCTAATCTAATATATAATTGAGTTTTGAAATGTAAAAAATTTATGGAATTTAATTATTTTTAAGGGAATATATGACAGAATCCAGTGTAGCTAAGAAAATTAAGAAGATAATGATCTCTGGCAAAGAGTGCCTACCGATTATTGAAGGTGGAAAAGGCGTTGGGATTACGACTGGGGTTACTGCTGGGCATTTTGCTAAAGCTGGGGCTGTTGGGACTTTTTCTGGGGTTAATGCTGATTATGTAGATGAAAATGGTAAGGTGGTGGATCTTGTTTATAAGACAAAGACTCGCCGTGAGCGCCATTTTGAGCTAGTTGACTATAGCATCAAAGGTGGAATATCACAGGCGAAAATTGCCCACGATATATCAGCTGGAAATGGCAGAATTCACATGAATGTACTTTGGGAAATGGGCGGCGCTGAGAAAGTATTGCACGGCGTTTTAGATGGCGCAAAAGGCTTGATTCATGGTGTTACTTGTGGGGCTGGGATGCCGTATAAATTATCGGAAATTGCCGAAAAATATAAGGTACATTATTATCCGATTATTTCTTCGATGCGCGCTTTTAGGGCTTTATGGAAAAGAAGCTACCACAAGGCTAAAAATTTACTTGGCGGCGTAGTTTATGAATGCCCGTGGAGAGCTGGTGGCCATAATGGCTTGTCAAATGCCGAAAGTCCCGATAAATTTCAAGATGCTTACCCTAGAGTTGCAGAAATTCGTAAATTCATGAATGAAGTTGGTTTAAATGAAGTGCCAATTGTTATGGCTGGCGGTGTTTGGAATTTAGAAGAATATGAAGACTGGATCGATAATCCAGAAATTGGGCCAATAGTGTTTCAATTTGGTACAAGACCAATTTTGACGCAAGAGTACCCTGTGCCTAAAGGTTGGAAAGATAAATTACTTAACTTGAAAAAAGGCGATGTTTATTTAAACCGCTTTTCTCCTACTGGATTTTACTCTTCAGCGATTGAAAATGAATTCATTAAAGAATTGCAAGGTCGAGAAATTCGCCAAGTCGAATACAGGGCTAAAGAAGAAGGTGAATTTAACACGGCAATTCCATTTGGTAACCGAGGTCGCTTTGTCTATATTAAGGCCGACGATAAGAAATTGGTTGATAAATGGAAAAAAGAAGGTCATGATGAAGGTATGAAAACCCCGGATGAGACTTTGATGTTTGTTGATAAGTCTAAGGCTGCGCAGATTGTGACTGATCAAATTAATTGCATGGGTTGCTTGAGCCAATGTCGCTTTAGTAATTGGACAGACAAGGAGGAGGAAAAATATACTACCAATAAAAGAGCAGATCCTCGAAGTTTTTGCATTCAAAAAACCTTGCAAGATGCCAGGAAAGGCATTGATATTGAAAACCAGCTATTATTTGCTGGACATGCTGCTTATAAATTTCAAAGTGACCCATTATATAAAAATGGCCATATTCCAACGATTGAAGAGTTGGTGAAGGTGATAATGACAGGAAAATAATGACTATAAACCTAAAATATTCTGTGAATATTTGGATTTAAAGCCATTTACTGCTATAAAGAACAAACTATTGACTTTTGCGAAAATATATGTTACAATTAGATAATAACCATAATTTATAACGATTTGGCGGGTAAAAATAATAAAACTAGGTTTATTTTTATTACAGGCGGAGTGGTCTCATCACTTGGCAAGGGTTTAGCCTCCGCGTCGTTAGCTAGTCTACTTCAGGCACGGGGATATAATGTCCGCCTTAGAAAACTTGATCCATATTTAAATCTAGATCCCGGCACTATGAGCCCTACTCAACATGGGGAAGTATTTGTGACTGAGGATGGGGCTGAGACTGATCTTGACCTTGGTCACTATGAGAGGTTTACTGGTGTTGATGCAAAAAAATCAGACAATGTTACAGCGGGGAAAATTTACCAAAAATTACTAGCCAAAGAGCGAAAAGGAGATTATTTAGGTGGAACTGTTCAGGTTATTCCGCATGTGACTGATTTGATTAAGGAGTTTATTTTAAATGACTTAGATGGGGTTGATTTTGCGCTTTGCGAGATTGGTGGAACTGTTGGGGATATTGAGGCTCTGCCATTTTTTGAGAGCATCAGGCAGCTTGATTTTGAGATGCGCGATGATGATTTAAACATTCGAAGATGTGCATTTTTACATTTGACATTATTGCCTTATATCGCAAGCGCAAATGAGCTTAAGACCAAGCCTACTCAGCATTCAGTAAAAGAGTTGAGGTCGATTGGGATTCAACCTTCGGTTTTACTATGTCGAGCTGAAAGAAAAGTTACTAAAGCGCATTTGGAAAAGATTGCAAAAATGTGTTCAGTACCACAAAGTAAGGTTATTCCGGCTCCAAATGTGAGTAATATTTATGAAGTACCTCTGGTTTATCATAAAAATGGTTTGGATACTGAGATTTTGAAGTTTTTTAGGATGGATGGCGCTGCTGAGCCTGATTTGTCAAAGTGGCTTGAGATTAATGATTCGATTAAAAATCCGCAAAAAGAAATAAATATTGCGATTGCTGGAAAATATACTGACTATCAAGATTCATATAAATCTATTTTAGAAGCAATTGACCATGCAAGTATTGCTCAAAAGGTGAAAACCAATGTAATTTGGGTTAATACTAGGCAAATTGATGATAATGTTTTTGAGAAATTGAAAAATGTTGATGGAATTTTGGTTCCTGGTGGATTTGGCGAAGATGGCACTGAAGGAAAAATCGCGATGATTGAATTTGCCAGAAAAAATAACATTCCATATTTTGGAATTTGTTATGGAATGCAAATGGCGGTAATTGAATTTGCGAGAAATGTAGTTGGCATTAAGGATGCGACTTCGTCTGAGATTTGCGAAAAAGGTACCAATGTGATTGGCTTGATGAGTGAGTGGGATAAAAACGGCGGTAAGATTGCTCAAGATCACAAGAATTTAGGTGGAACGATGCGTCTTGGGGCTTATCCATGTGATTTGAAAGAAGGAACATTGGCTAGAGATATTTATGGTGAGGCTTCAATTTCAGAGCGTCACCGTCATCGCTATGAGGTGAATATTGATTATAAAGATCAATTTGAGAAAAATGGCATGATATTTTCTGGAATTTCACCGGATGGTAAGCTTCCTGAGATTGTTGAACTAAAAAATCATCCATTTTTTGTAGGGGTTCAGTTCCATCCAGAGCTTAAATCTAAGCCTTTTGATCCACATCCAATATTTTTGGCGTTTGTTAGGGCTGCTTCTGTGGATAAAGATTAATGTATTTGGGATGTAAAAACCCTTATGTCATTTCGAGGCGGAGCCGAGAAATCTCTCGTTAGCTACAAACACAAGTAAAGTTTTGATAAACTGTAAATCTGATCGAAATTAACAAGGGATTTCTCGGCTCCGCCTCGAAATGACATAGGGGGGTGGTTCGAAATGACATAAGAGAGGAAGGGATTTCTCGGCTCCGCCTCGAAATGACATAGGGGGTGGTTATGACATAATGGGGTGGCTCGAAATGACATAAGATCTCCGATTTTTCTTGACAATTCTTCTTAATTACTGTATAATTAGATTATATATTTAATTAATTTAACACAATGACTGAAAAGAAAATTAAAAAAGTTGTACTGGCATATTCTGGAGGTTTAGATACTTCGGTGATTCTAAAGTGGCTTGAGGAGACTTATGGATGCGAAGTGGTGACTTTCACGGCTGACCTTGGACAAGGTGAAGAGCTTGAGCCTGCGAGAAGAAAAGCTGAGAAATTTGGCGTCAAAGAAATTTTCATCGAGGATTTAAGAGAAGAATTTGTGCGCGATTATGTCTTTCCAATGTTTAGAGCCAACACGGTTTATGAAGGGGTTTATTTACTTGGGACTTCGATTGCAAGGCCGCTAATTGCTAAGAGGCAAATTGAGATTGCTAAAATGGTTGGGGCTGATGCTGTGGCGCATGGTGCGACTGGGAAAGGAAATGACCAGGTTAGGTTTGAACTTGGCTACTATGCAAATGATCCAGATATTAAGGTGATTGCTCCGTGGAGGGAGTGGGATTTAAATTCAAGGACTAAGCTTATTGCTTACGCTGAAAAGCATGGAATTGAGATTGCCAAGGATAAAAGAGGCGAGTCGCCCTACTCTGTTGATGCGAATTTGCTGCATACTTCTTGTGAGGGGAAAGTTCTGGAAGATCCAAATGTCGAGGCTCCAGAGTATGTGTTTCAAAGAAGTGTGTCGCCGCAGGATGCTCCTGATGAGGTGGAGATTATTACGATCGAGTTTAAGAATGGTGATCCGGTGGCTATTAATGGTGAAGCTTTATCGCCAGCGTCTTTACTTACCAAGCTAAATGAAATTGGTGGTAGAAATGGCGTTGGAAGGCTTGACTTAGTGGAGAACAGGTTTGTTGGCATGAAATCAAGAGGTGTTTATGAGACTCCGGGTGGGTCGATTTTGCTTCCTGCACATAGAGCGATGGAGTCGCTAACGCTGGATAGAGAGGCTGCGCATTTAAAGGATGAGTTGATGCCTAAATATGCTGAACTTATCTATAATGGCTTTTGGTTTTCTCCGGAAAGAGAGATGCTGCAGGCGTTAATTGATGAGAGCCAGAAAAATGTCGAAGGCGAAGTGACTTTGAAGATTTACAAAGGTTCGGTTTCTGTGATAGGCAGAAAATCACCGAAAAGCCTGTATAGTCAAGACCATGTGACTTTTGAAGAAGATAGCGTTTATGATCAGAAGGATGCTGCTGGGTTTATTAAACTTAATGCATTGAGACTTAAAATTGGCTCGAGAATTAAATAGTGGATTTTTTAATAAATAATTTGAATTTATGAAAAGAACTCCCCAAGGTAAGCCTTATCAAAATAGGCTGGATGCGATTGCAAGTCATATACTTCTTTTAAAGCGTGCAAATGAAGAAAATCCTAGAACAACACTTTTAAGGGATTTTATTGAATCTATTTTAGAGTCTAGGTTTTTAACTTTACCAGATGAAGCAAGAGATGAATTTCAAGGATATGTTAAAGAGTTTGATTTTAAAACAGATGAAGAATTAATGGTTGTGATTCGAAATGTTGCCGTAAAATTAAGAGATAGTTTTTTGCATATTTGCGAGACTATAGTTGATGAGTATTATCCAGCAAATCCGGATCGATTTTTTGATACTTTGTCGGAAAATTTAGAATATCGCGACCCGAATAATGAAGCAGGCAGGGCTGCTCAGAGAATTGCTCAAAGAGATGAATTGAGAATACTTGGAAGAAATATTGCGGGACTTGGAGAGGGTAATCCTCATGCTGCTTCGGCTTTGCCACCGTTAAGTTTTGGCAGATATGTTGATCCAGCTAGGGTTGCCGAAGTGGATGGTTCAGTTTGGACAGATTATGACAGGCTAGCACATGAAGATTTGTATCGTGCGATGTTTGCAAGAATGAATGCTGTTTTTGGTGAAGGTGATTCTGGTCCTGGGGCTGTTGATCATGGTGGAGCTAGTGCTGATAGTGGCGCTGCAGGAGGTGTTGAAAGGACTGTCGGCGGTATTCCTGAGGTGAGTCTTGGATTTGATTCAGGAGATGATGGGTCTGATCTGGATGAGTTATCTCTTCTACCTCAAGAGGGTGATGGTGAAGAAGAAGAGCAAACTTCAGACTTGCCAGATGATACTCCTAGTGCTAACCCTTCAAACCCAAGAAGAGATGATGATGACAGGGGTAGAGGTGATGCAGGAAGTGGCAGTATTTTAATTTAGGATAATTATTGCTTTAAACCGATTAAGTCCTGGACTAGTAAATTGCGAATTTTTTGCGAAAGAGCTTTCAAAAGATTCGATCTGGCGAATTCTTCGGCGGTATAGTTGCCGTATCTATTTAGATTGATATTGTAACTTTCACTGTCAATAACACTACCTGATGCAACTATTTTATCATTTGCATATGATTTTAATTTATAATCGACATTCATAGTTATTTTATTTCTTCCAGATGAACCAGCTGAAGTCAAAAATGTTGAGGAAATACTTTCTGATGAACTTAATACAAGATAATATTTTATCTCTTCATTGAAGTTGTCTGGATTGATAGCATTATATATCGCGGTCCTAAGTTCTTGCGAGGTTGTGCCTGCGGATTTTTGGATTTTAATTGCCGCTAATTCTTTTTCATAGTTCAATCCTGTATCTTTTTGATCGTAAAGCACGGTGAAACCACAGGAAGACGCAAGTTGTAGAATCGATAAAACTGTTATAATTGTTATTTTTTTTATCATATATCAATTATAGCAAAGCTCAATTATTTTGTCAAATTATTTGACTATAATTGATTAATTTGTGCGACAGAAGTTTGCCTTCCGCCGAGCTTTAAAGCTTCTCCGACTTGAATGGATGAGCGCTTTGGAGGTGAACTTGCCAAAGATGGGGCTAAAACTGTTGGCGCAAGTTGCTTTGATAAGGCTACAACCCTTGAAACAATTTCCAACTGAGGTGTTTCATCTTCAGGGGCTACTGAAACTGGCCTTGAGGCAAATCTTGAATCGGATCGCGGTGAGTTGCCCCTTAAGTGGTCTTTGCCCGCCCTATGAGGCTCCATTAATAAACCTGGCTTAGCGTCGCAATCAGTGGCAACATAAGTTGCCTTCATAACATCGCGCAAATCCTTAGTAATCACACAATCTAAATGACCATTACCAAACCTAGTTGTCGCAGCCTTAATGTTGGTTGCAACCTGACACTTGTTTTTGAATATAACTTCTTGGTTAGCGAATTCTGGGCATGTTGATCGATTACCAGCAATAATTTGTATCAATTGTTTAGTTTGACTTGCCTGATAATCGAGGTATGCTAGGGTTTCTTCTGGAGTTATTGAATCTGGATTAGATTCAATTTTTTCAACATACTGATCATTAAGTTTTTTGATATAGTCTGGACGTGGTCTAAATTTTAAAGTGCCGTTGTCATCTTTTCCTAAAGGCTCTTCGTACAATGCGGACCAAGCCTCCTCGTAATCAGTTTGAGCAATTGTCATTTCGGCACTTCGCATTAGGTCGCGAAATGATTTTGAGCAACAAAATAACTCTTGAAGTTTATTGGCGCCATCTTGATTCATTTGAGAAACATCCGCCTTAATATCTATTTCAAGAAATTGGAAAACAGCATTTCTCCAGCCCAAAAATGCTACAGCGCCAGTTCCAGAATGGGTAGAAACACTTTCCACGCCAATAGCTCTTTGCGCAAGAACTTTTGGGTCCTTGCCTTTAAGCTCGCCAAATGTTTTATCTTTTTGAACTTCGTCTTTACCTCTGACATTGCCTCTTGATGAAACATTGCCCATTTTGGTAAAATACCATGGCCCAATAACATTTAAAAGCTTATCTACGGGACTTGAAATTCCAGCTAAAGCGCGATCTTCGGAGCCGATGTGTTTTTTATATTCAGCAACAGCATTTGCAGAAATTGCTGTGAGATTTACTTTAGCAAGCTTAGATTTTTTAGCTAAAAGACTGTGAAAATTCTTTTCAATCTTTTCATTCTGACTCTGCATGCGCCTTCTTTCAGAGCGATCAGTTTCGCTGGCTATATCTTCTGCGGAACGTCTTTGATAGTAGAATTTAGCTGCTGTTATTAATTCGTCAGCAAGTTTTTTGCCATCTTGACCCTTTTTATCTTTGGCACTTTCTAGCATGGCCACTAGATCTTGAGGGTCAATTGTATTAATCTGGTTATCATTTAGACCTAGATATTCTTGCATTTGATGACGATAAATAACCTCAAGATACCTTATATCAATTCCCTTGTTTTTGATTAGCTGAGTGGTTCTTGCCCCTGCATAAACAGCCTGAGAAATAAATCTAGACATTTTTTTACCACCCTCTTGATAAAGTAAAGCATTTTGGTGACCCTGAGTAGTGAGACATGGCTCTTTAATACAGTGTCTTAAAGCTTCTAAAAGTTCCAAGCCATAATCATCATGTAAACCAGTAAGTTCTTCTTCTAGTTCATTTAAACCGTTGAGGCAGTATCTTCCGTAGACACTTGATAGCTCAGTCATCTTGCCCCCACCTCTTTGCAAAGCGTTACCGCCACCACTATAAGGGATTATTTGGAATTGCTTAAGTTCTTCTTGAGTAATTTTACCGCTTTTAACTTTTTCAATTAAAATTCGAGCAATAGTTTTTACAGAATCAGTTATAGCGTGCTCTTGAGAATCTTGAGCCCCAACACCGTCTCTTCGAACTGTATCGGACCTAGCAATCATAAAGTAAACCTTCTTGGTCTTTTTTAAATGGTCAAAATAATTATCGTCATTTAAAGCGGTTTCAATATCTTTGTGAAGTTTTTGCAGATTATCCCTCGATTCCGCTAAAGGCACAATACTGAGTGTTGCGCCTGGGACTGCGATTTTATTTCCCGTATCTTTTAAAAGCTGCAGAACCGCCTTGATTTGATCTGGATCATCAAACTCAGCAGCAATAATCTTTTCAAACATATCAGGATTTTGTGAAGCAACCACAAATCGTCCAGCGATTCTCTTAGTCATTTCTATATCACCTGGGCTGGCAATTTGCGATAAATCTATTCTACCATTTAGGATATTTTTTAAGATTTCTTGCCTTATTTCTTGATCAGAAGCATGAGGCATTTTAGCTCTAAGGCTATTTTGATAAGCTGTAAAAGCTTGATCAACAACATTTTTTACCTTAACAAGGTCAACGGCCGTATGTCTAATGTCAATTTTAGCAAAATGAAAGCCAAAAGTTCTGATTTTTCTCAATAGCGGTCTTATTTCTGGATCATTTTCGCATTCTGGACCTTTAAGTGCCTTTATAGATTCAATAAGATCCTGAGGAGAATTAAATTCACCCCCTTTAAGCTGATCGGCTATTTCGATTAAGCCTAAATCGTTTAATTTTGCGATATAGAGCTCTTTAATTCTAGCTCTAAACTTATCAACATTCATCTGAAGGCTTTCTGGGGTAGCATTTTTATTGCCATCACCATCTCCAGCAACCCAAACACAAATTTGATTCAAAGAATCTGGAAGCTTTAGATCTGGAAACCTAGATTCTTTTATTGCCTTTTGCAATAACTCATATTGCTCATCAACAGAATCCCAGATTGCATCAAGATAGTGTAGTACCTCATCTATTTCAAGCTCCTGAGTTTTATTCTCATCAGGAGCCGCCCTAAGATCTCTAGCTGTAAGTCTATCAACAGCCTGAGCAACTTCGGCGGCTGTGGATCGTGGATTTGCAATGACTTTAATAAGATTCATCGCTACACCAACATATTCAACAGATTGTGGGTTGGTGGGATGAGAGGTTAATGAAGGAGTAAAATTTACCCGATCAATTATTGCTTGGATTTGCTCTTGCGAACAGCCCTGCTCAAACAAAACCATAAGGGTGTACCCAAAATCATCAGCTATAACGCCTTTATGCTCAATTTCATCACGCTGGCTATATTCAATAGATCTCAATCTTCTGAATATATCATTCATTTTTGCATATTCATTTAAAACATCGGCTAATTTAGGGGTCTCTTTGATTACGCGTAGTAAAGTTTCCTCTACCTCCTCACCTGCTCCTTTGTCAAATAATTTTTCAGATACCTGCTCTATTAAATCTTCAGAACCATTATTTTGTGCAGCAATTGCAATTGCACCTTTGCATAATTCAGCTAATTTAGGATCTACACCAGCTGTATTTATTATCTTTTGCAACTCTTCTATCAATAAGTTATGAATTATTTCGCCGCTACTTTCAAATCTAACACCTTTAAACCAATTTGGATCCTTGATAATTCTCTTAAAATATTGAGCTAAATCCGGATCATGTCTTTTTAATGAATCAAGATGAATCAGTTCATAACTTTCTGACAATTCTTTGCTTTGCTGATATAATGAAGGCATATATAAGTAATTATTTTATTGATTTTAACATTTAATATGGTGTATAATTAAAGTATAACTAAAATAAAAATAAATTACCATTGAATTTAAAGTAAAAGAATTTATTTAGCAAGTAAAAAATAAAAAAAATTTATGGTCAAGAAAAAAATGATACAAAAAAAGAAAAGGAGTTTGTTAAATTTTTTGTACAAAAAATATATTTCAATACCTTGTAGGATCATGAAAATGGCAATTCGCGATATGGTTAATCAAGATGGAATTGAACATGCTGGATATTTAGCTTTTTTGAACATTTTTTCTCTATTTCCATTTTTAATTTTTTTAGTTTTAATAGTCGGAGCAATCGGAGCAAGTGAAATTGGGCAAAGAGCCATATTTTCCGCAATAGAGCACCTTCCACAAGAAGTCACAGTATCAATTTTGCCAAGAATTGAAGAAATCATCTCCGATCCAAAGCAAACATTCTTAACAATTGCAATTATTGGTGTAATTTGGACAGCGTCTTCAACTTTGGAGGGGCTTCGCACTACTTTAAATAGAGCCTACAGGGTACATCTTCCGCCGCCATATTTATTTAGAAGACTCGTCAGTTTTGTCGAATTTTTTGTTATATCATTTAGCATAATCGCGGTAATGTTTCTTTTTGTTGTAGTACCAAAAATCGTTCACTATATTGGCTTAGACTCATTTTTTATATTTGATAAAATAAGCGAAGTTTTAGAAATTAATAAATTTTTAATCTTCTTTTTCTTGTGTTGTTCTGTTTCCTTGCTTTACTATTTTATTCCAAATGTCAAGCAAGAAATCACCAGAACCTTTCCTGGAGCAGTTATAACGGTAATTGCATGGTACTTTACTCAGAAAATATTTGTATTTTACCTACAAGAATTCCGTCAATTTAGCTTTGTTTACGGTAGTTTGGCTGGTATTATGGGCTGCTTATTATTCTTTTATTTAATAAATATAATTTTTATCACCGGCGCACATTTCAACTTCCATCTACACAGGGTTTATAAAGCTTTACTAAAATGAAAATTCCATTCTGGCCAAAATTTAAGGGTTTTCGCGATATAGACTTAGGCTTAGATCGAATGTATCAAGCTCTAAAGCGCCTTGACGATCCTCATTTAAAACTTCCTGAGGTTATTCATATTGCTGGGACTAACGGCAAAGGTTCAACCTTGGCTTTTTTACGCTCAATTTTTGAAGAAGGCGGTTACAAGGTCCACGCTTATTCTTCGCCTCATTTGGTGAATTTTAATGAGAGAATTTATTTGGCCGGAAACAATATTTCAGATGATTTTTTAAATGAATGTTTAAAAATTTGCAAAGAGGCCTGCGAAGTTTCGCCAAAAATCGAGCTAACTTTTTTTGAAGGCACAACTTTAGCGGCTTTTTTGGCTTTTTCAAAAGTTGATGCTGATATTTTGATTTTGGAAACTGGAATGGGAGGAAGGCTTGATGCGACTAATGTTTTGGATAGGGTTTTTGCTTCGATAATTACTCCAATTGGGATTGATCATAGCGAATTTTTAGGCGATTCTTTAAAGGATATTGCTTTTGAAAAAGCTGGAATCTTAAAGAAAAAATGCTTAACCATTTGCGGTAAGCAAAAAAGTGAAGCCTTTGAAGTTGTAAAAAAAAGAGCGGATGAGCTTGGCTGTGAATTTTTGAGCTTTGGAAGGGATTTTGAAATGAAAGAAGTTGCCGAAAAATGGGCTTTTTTGGGCAATTTTGATTATAAAATTGATTTAAAGCATTATTATAAGTCAGCACAGAAGGTTTTGCAATTCTGTGTACCGCGGTATTTAGATCAAAAACACCAGCTTGAAAATCTATCTAGCGTAATTTCTTTAATTTTAGCACAAAATCACTTTTCTTTTGACTTTGGGGCGATAAATCGCGGAATTTTGAACGCAAAATGGCCTGCTCGACTAGAAAAAATCGAAAAAGGTCAATTTTTTGATGAGGAGTACGAATTATTTATTGATGGCGGGCATAATGGAGATGCTAGTGAGGTAGTGGCTAGATTTTTAGGTAAATTTCAAGGCTTTAAAATAGTAATTTTTTCAATGTTAGAAGATAAAGATTTTAAGGAATATTTGTCACAAATTGCTCCAAAAACTGATTTATTAATTGCTTGCAATATTAAAAATAGCGTTAAAAATAGATCGATTGATGAAGTGTGTAATTTTGCAAATGAGCTTGGGCTGAGCTATATAAAATCTAACCTAATTGAAGATGCAATTATGGATGCAAAAGAATTTTTAAACCAAAATGATATTGAAAATTCATTAGTTTTAGTGGCTGGGTCGCTTTATCTGGCTGGAAATTTTATTGAGAAAAATTCATGAAAAAATATTTACCTCAAATAAATTTTATCTTAATTGTAATAATTGGAATTTGCGTTTATTTACTTTACCAAAAGGATGAGCAAAATTTTACAGCAGATAAAATCAACTCAAATCAGAAAAAATCCTTAAAAGGTATTGCTAAAGTTGTTGATGGAGATACAATAAAAATTTACAACTATAGAGTTAGGTTGCTTGGTATTGATGCCCCTGAAACTAAACAGAAATGCTTTGATTCTAATAATAAAGAATATTTTTGTGGCAAAATGGCTACAAATTTTTTGAAAAAGATTGCTGATGGAAAAATTGTGGAGTGCTTTTATGATAAAAAAGATGTTTATAATAGATATTTGGGGAATTGCTATCTAGGAAAGATTTTTTTAAATCTAGAAATGGTAGCAAATGGTATGGCAGTGATTTATAATCACAAAAAAGCAGGGAGGCAGTTTATTGAAGCTCGTGAAGAGGCTAGAAATAACAAGGTCGGGATTTGGCAAGGAAGCTTTGAGCTACCAAAATTATATCGCAAGCGAACTAAGTAGTTTTTTAAGATTAAGGATCTAGGGCTAAAACTACGGAACTTAAAGGTCAAAAAACATTGGAATTACAATTACAGCAGTAATCATCATCAAAATATTCATAATTAAACCAATCTTAAGGAAATCACTAAATCGGTAGTTACCAATATTGTAAACATAGGTGTTAGTTTGGTAGCCGATCGGAGTAGCAAAACTAGCAGAAGCCCCAAACATTACCGCAACAATGAGAGGCCTTGGATCAATGCCAACTGAATTAGCGAGGCCAATTACGATTGGAGTGATTAGGACTGCGGATGCGTTGTTGCTCATGATTTCGGTAAATAACGAAGTAACAAAATAAACTACCGCGATCATAACTAACGGATTGGAATCACTTATCATGTCAGCAAAAAAATTAATAATAATCCTGGCAAGGCCACTATTGCTCATAGCGATAGAAAGGGAGAGTGTTCCAAAAATTATCATCAATATTCGCCACTCAATGACTCTGCTAATCCTATCAACATTAACGCATTTTGTAATAATCACAATCATCGAAGCAATAATAGCCAACCCAGCAATTGGCATAAAATTTGTAGCAGACAAAATTACAACACCAAAAAGAGCAGCCAGGGCGATTGGTGCTTTTTTCTTGTCAAATTGCATACTTTTATATTTGGTGAGACTTAAAATATCTTCGCTTTTAAATAACATATCAAGATCCTCCTTGCTTCCTTCGAGGATTATTGTGTCTCCGTATTTAAATCTCATTTGATCAAATCCATGAGTAATGTTTGAATTATCTCGGTGAATGGCCAATATGTAACAGCCATGGCGAGATCTAAGGTGAAGATCAGCAGGATTTTTGCCAATAAAATTACTATTTGGGCCGATAATTGCTTCAGCAACTATTGTTTCTCTTGAAATCACAGACCCAACATCCTTACTGTCAAGTTCTTTACCAAGGACGGAGTCAAAGGTAATTCCCATGAATTTATTAAGCTCCAGTAGCTCTTCTTTATTGGTTTTGAAGATTATTTTATCACCTTCTTTTAAAGCAACGTCCCTAAAAGTTGAAGCATTTTGAGATTCGTCAACAGTGAATGCGTCTTTGATAGTTTTTAATATTCTATTTCTAAGCCTATTTCCTTGATTATTTCTAATTAGGTCAATAATTTCATAATCTTGATCAAGGGTAAATTTAAACTCGTTTAAAGTTTTACCAATCAAAGGAGATTTTGCCATCACAAGAGCCTCAGCTATGAAATTCTTACCTTCAGCATCTTCAAATTCATTTTCCAAAAGCATTTTACTTGGAAGAAGCTTTCGACCAATCGTAGCAATAAACAAAGCCCCCACTCCAGCCATTATCAAACCTGGAAAAGTTATTTCAAACATTGAAAATGGTTTCTGGCCATTTAAGGTTGAAACCCCATCGATCAAGATATTACTTGAAGTTCCAATTAAAGTGCAAGTTCCGCCAAGAATTGCAAAATATGATAGCGGAATTAAATATTTCGAAGGATAATCTTTGAATTTTTGAGCTAAAGCTATCAAAACTGGAGCCATAACAATTACTACCGGAGTATTATTCATAAAGGCTGAAACGACCATAACACCTAAAAACAATATAAAAATAGCCAAAATTTTGTTAAAATCAGCAAGCTTCATTACAAAATGACCAATCACATCAATAACCCCAGTTTTTTGTAAAGCGGCCGATAGAATGAACATACAAGCAATGGTAATTGGGGCCGGGTTAGAAAAAACAGCAATAGCCTCACTAGTTGTTATGGTTTGAGTAATTATTAAAATCGCCATTGCAGTCATAGCAGTAATATGTGCGGGCAATATTTCTTTTATAAAAAAATAAAATAAAAAAACTAGGGTAAGGCTAGTGGCAATCAGATCCTTGCTTTCTATTATGTAATTTACGATATTTTCGTAGTTCATTTATTTCTCTGATTTTATTTATATGCCGCTTTTAAGTCAAAGGCGCAACCTTTCATTAACAAAAGCTATCTATAATAAGCAGGGATTTTGCAATTCCAAAGTCCCCTTATAGCTTATAATTACTCAACAATCTCAAAATCATACTCTTCGATAACTTTATTAACCAAAAATTTATCGCAAATTTCATCCACTACATCTTTGATTTTAGAGCTGTCCGTTTCATTGATTTTTAAGGTTATAGTCTTTCCTTGCCTAACATTTGAAACATTATCAAATCCAAGGTTTTTTGAAATGGCGCTTTCTATTGCCTTTCCTTGAGTATCTAAAACACCTTTTTTTAGAGAAATATTAATTTTTACTTTCATAATTTTAGTTTTTTACAATTGTCTTAATGTGTTTAATTTTACTATAATTGCTTTTTAAAGGCAATAGTTTTTGATGAATTGATTTTTTAAAAAATTTCTTGACAAATTTGTACTTGACATGATATGATATAATTGGAGGTGTTTTTTGTCATTTTTTTTGCAAAAGAATCTAGGTACAGTGAAGTAGAGTATATGAATACTTTAATATAAAAAGACTTATTAAAGATTTATTTGTCTTTAATAGCACCCCTTTTTATGGAAATATTTTAGTACAAAAGAGTCTAAGGTATTGATATTGCGAGACGATTAGCAATTTCACGGTAACCTGAGACTAAATCCCCAAGACCGTGGCGGAAAAGATCCTTGTCGAACCGCTCATTGGTATTAGAATCCCAAAGTCGGCAGCTGTCGGGGCTAATTTCGTCGGCAAGCATGATATTTCCTTGACTATCGAATCCAAACTCGATCTTAAAATCAACAAGGCGAATGTTGATTTTAGTAAAAATGTCCTTTAAAATTTCATTGATTTTAAAAGCCTGCTCCTTAATGTGATTCAGCTGCTCTTGAGTTATGACTTTTAAGGCATTTATTGCATGATCTTCGTTGATTACTGGATCTCCAAGTGAATCCTCTTTGTAGCAAATCTCAAAAATCGGCTTTTGAAAAGTTGCACCCTGCTCTATTCCTAGCCTTTTGCAAATTGATCCAGCTGAAATGTTGCGGATTATGACTTCGAGTGGAAAAATTTCAAGCTTTTTAACAAGTTGATGCCTGTCGTCGATTCTTTTTATGAAGTGATTTGAAATATTGTTAGTCGAAAGTACATTCATTATAAACTCGGATATATAGTTATTTAAAATACCCTTGTTTTGGATCACTTCTTTTTTTTGATTGTTAAAGGCGGTTGCATCATCCTTGAAATATTGAATTATTTGATCAGGATTGTCGCTTTGAAAAAGAATTTTCGCCTTACCTTCGTAGATTTTTTTCATTTCTGTAGGTTTTTCTTTTAAATTTTTCGAATATTCCTTCCTGCGAAGGAGGTTTTTTCTTAAGGCATTTGACGAATTTTTGTTATTTAACATTATTTATTTCAAATATTCCTTGATATCGTCAAGATTTTGAATCGAAGTGGTGGTTACTTCCTTGCAAGTCCTCCCAGCAAGGCCGCATAATACCTTACCAGCGCCAACTTCAACCAAATTTGTAACTTGATTTTCTTGCATATAAATTAGGGATTCACGCCAGCGCACACTTCCAGTGACTTGCTTTACTAGTAGATCCTTGATTTCTTCAGGGTTAGAAGTTTGTGAAGCGGTAACATTAGCAATCAGTGGTACTATTGGGGCTTTTATTTGGGCGCTCGCAAGGGCTTCTTGCATTGCTAATTTGGCTTCACTCATTAATTCAGAGTGAAAAGCGCCGCTCACCGGGAGGGGGATTGCTCTTTTTATGCCTTTTTCTTTGGCAATGGCGATTGCGCGATCGATTGCTTCTTTAGTGCCACTAATGACGATTTGACCATTTGAGTTATCATTGGCAACTTGGCAGGCTTGACCTTGCGCGGCGGCCTTAGTTATCTCCTCAACCAACTCAGGTTCGCTACCGATTATTGCTGCCATTGCGCCGGTAGTTTTTTGCGCGCACTGCGCCATGGCACTTCCTCTAATTCCAAGAAGTCTGACTGTTTCTTCGAAGGATATTGACCCGGCTGCGCAAAGTGCGCTATATTCACCTAAAGAATGACCAGCGACGAAGCTTGCATTTTTTTCTACATTTATACCGCGCTCGTTTCCTAGGACTTTCAGAAGTGCAATTGAAGTAACCATGAGGGCTGGTTGGGTGTATTGGGTTTTGGTAAGATCTTCCATTGGACCTTCGAAAGTGATTTTAGCAAGATCTGTCGACAAAATGTCGTTGGCTTGCTGGAATAACTCTTTTACATAAGGAAAGTTATCGTATAGATCCTTGGCCATGCCAACTTGCTGCGATCCTTGCCCTGGAAAAATAAAAGCGGTTTTAGACATATCTTTTGTTTAATTGGTATATTTTCGGAGAATTTCTCTCACCTGGTCTGATATTTTAGCATCATTTAATGAAAATGCAAGGTTTGCTTCAATATATCCGAGCACATTTCCGCAATCAAAGCGAGTTTCAGACATTTTTTGGCAGTAATAGTCGATATTTTGCGACATTTCCTTCATCGCGTCTGTTAGCTGTATTTCATTACCAACGCCGACTTTACAGTCTTTGAGGTGGTCAAATATCTTTGGAGTTAAAATATAGCGTCCAACAATGGCCAGATTTGAGTTAACGGTGCCAATTGCTGGCTTTTCTATCATATTGGTTATTTTTAGATCCATGTCATACTCAATAATGCCATATTTATCTATTTCACCTGGATCTACTTCGTCGACGCCGATAACTGGCGAGGCTGAGCCTTTTGTGTAAAATAAATCAATCATTTGAGATAGAAAATTTCCTTCACCTTTGTTCATTATTAATTCATCAGCTAGGATTACTGCGAAGGGTTCATCTTCGGCGATACAGTCCCTGGCGCACCATACTGCATGCCCAAGCCCTAGTGGTTGTTGCTGTCTGATGAAAATGATCTTTCCTGGATCTGGAAGCCAGGAACTAGCCTTGTCGATGTCGCTTTGGCGGTTGCTTGAGACTAGCTTGTCCTCCAGCTCGTAAGAGTGGTCGAAGTGGTTATTGATAGCGCTTTTATTTCTACCCGTTATGAAGATGAACTTTTCAATTCCGGCTTTTTTGGCTTCTTCGTAGGCGTGCTGGATTATTGGCTTATTTGCAACAGGCAGCATCTCCTTTGGCATCGACTTAGTGGCTGGCAAAAATCTAGTGCCAAGCCCACCAACTGGGAAAATTGCTGTTTTTACTTTTTTCATAACTTTTTCATTTGCTTATTTTGACTTTTTTCCAAATTATCGATGTCATTTTCATCCATCCTTAATTTGCGATATAAGGTAGAACGAGCAATATTAAGTTGTTTTGCAACTTCGGAAATGTTACCATAAAACTTAGCCATTAGCTTTTTAGCAATTTCTTCCTCGATATCTGCTAAAGTTTTACTTTTACCGTCTTCCTTAAAAATATGCACAACTTCATCTCTAATACCAAAAACAACTTTATCAGAAGAGCTGTCGGCATTTAGAATTTGCGGGAAATGCTCTGGTTGCAGGGCTGAATCGTCACATAGTATTACTGCTCTAAAAATGTAGTTTTTAAGCTGTCTGACATTGCCTTTCCAGTCAAAGTTTTTCAGCATTTCTTCAACGGAAAATGAAAATGATTTAACTTTTTTATTTTCGTTAACAGCAAATGTTCTAAGGAAGTGCTCTGACATTAGCTTTATATCCTCCTCTCCTCGCTCAATTAAAGATGGCATGCTAATTGGGAAAATCGAGATTGCATATTTGAAATCTTGTCTGAATTTTTTCTCATCACTTAATTCTGCATCAGATTTAGTAGTAGAAGCAATAAATCGAGCATTTGACTTTATTGGCCTCAGTCCATCAGCAGTGTAGAATTCGCCATCTTGCAAAAAACGGAGAAGCTTCATTTGCATATCTATTGTCAAAAACTCAACTTTTTTAAACAATATAGTTCCGCCTTCGGCTTCTCTAATTTTTCCGACTTTTGGCTTGCCTTTTGGACCTTTATCAAGACCAAAAATATATTCTTCCATTAATTCTGGCTTGATCATATCACATTCAATAGCAATAAAAGGCTTTCCAGATCTTATTCCAGAACCATGGATGGCTCTTGCTAATAATTCTTTACCTGACCCTGATGGACCTTCAATTAAAATAGGAATCGATATTGGTACTGATTTCTTGGCCAGATTGATTACTGACATCATGACTTCGCTTTTTCCTAATATATCGGTAAAAGACACTTGATTTTGATCTTTTCTTACCAAATTTGAAACTTGGTATTTCAGATTCTTTTTGTCAATAGCGTTTTTGATAGAAGTTTTTAGTCTTGCGTAAATGTCCCCCTCTTCTTTTACAATATAGTCAGTAGCTCCAAGACTAATAGCTTTTACAGCTAGCTCAATATCACTATTTGCAGTTAAAACTATAACTTGAACATCACTTTTTAGGTCATGAATTCTTTTCAAGACCGAGAGTCCGTCTAGATCTGGCATGGAAAGGTCGAGCAGCATAACATCAATATCAAAATTAGTTAGGCCATCAATAACTTTTTTGTTAACAAAAAAGTCTACTGCCTCCATACCACTATTCATCGTAAGAGAGTTGTAACCTTGATTAGAAACAAATTTTTCCAGGATCTTACATTCCATTTTCTCATCGTCTACGATTAAAACATTATTAGCTGCCATAGTATTAAATTAATTTTTAGTTTATATTTTTTGATTGATAAAATTGAATAATTTTAGCCGATGTTTCTTCGACGGATCTGCTGGTAACATCAATTACCGGGCAATTCAATTTTGCGAACAACTTTCTGGACTCAGAAATTTCTTTTTTGACTGATTCTATATTAATATAATCAGTCTTTTCATCAGATCCCAAACTTGACATCCTGGTGGACCTTATATTTATTAGCTTTTCAGGGTTTATTACCAATCCCACTATTAGAGAATTTGTTGCTTTTTCCAAAGTTTTTGGAATTGTGTCAATTGATACAAAAGGTATATTAGCGGTTTTGTAACCTCTACATGATAAATAAATACTGGTTGGAGTTTTGGAGGTTCTTGAAACTCCTACAATGATTATGTCAGCCTTGTCCAAATCCCAATCGGACTGTCCATCATCATGACTCATTGTGTAGTTTATTGCCTCTACTCTTGAAAAATATTCATCATCAAGAAGGTGTTGACGGCCAATAACTTTAGTAGTATCAACATTTAAGTATGATGAGAATTTTTGAACTATATCAGACAAAACACTTATGTGAGGAACTTGGATTTTTTGGCAATGGGCAATTAATGGGCCCATGATATCCTCTTGTAGCACTGTATACATTACGATTCCAGGATTTTGAGAAATAGATTCATTAATTCTTTGAATTTGCGATTTAGTTCTAACTAATGGCCAAATAAAATCGTTAGAGTCCACACCTTCGAATTGAGACATCACCGCCCTAGCCACAGAAGAAAGGGTTTCTCCTGTGGAATCTGATATTAAATGTAAATTTATAACTTTTTTTCTATTCATCTATCTTGAGTTGAACGTTGGAACTTTTATATCTGAATTAACAAGTATTGTAATTCTTGTACCCTGTGGAACTGTGATTCTAGGTGCAGTGTCGAAATATCCTGATACTGCAGTTGTAGCAGAGTTAGTAATGTTTCTAGCGATATCTGAAACCGCTTGGTTAATGGCGCTTTGCGTTATGGTTGAAGTTCCAGTAGTAGGATCAGTAGTAGTGGTTGATGTTTGGCTATTAGTTAATGCATCAGTAGCAGCAACACCAGCAATTGCCAAGGCGCTTGACAAGATAGTATTAGCAACCGTCTCACCAAATTTATTATCAAGCGTACCTTTTATACCGGCTCGTCCGAATTGATCAGAGGCAATTGAATTAATAGCAACGCTAACTCCATCAGGTCTTATCATTCTAGTCCAGCTAATATTTATCCGACTATTTCCTCTAGCGGTCTTGGTTGAATATGAGCCATAAAGCCTGGACCCCTTTGAAATAAGAACTCGATCCCCGACTTCGCCATATACATCCCTGCTAACAATGGCCCTAACCGACCCTTCTATTTCGGTGTCTATTGCTGTTTCTAAAACTGCGTTGATAATTTTCCCTTGCCCAATTACATTTTCTCTGTTTTTTATAAAGGAAGGTTTGATGTTAATTTTAGAATCTTCAACATCAACAACCGACTCTTCATCTAGTATCTTAAGATTGTCATCTTGTCCTGCGCCTGGAAAATTTTTTCCTTCAGTTCCCTTTAGAACGATAATTGGGGCATATCTAGGGTCCTTGAATTTTTTATTAGACTCTTTGTCTTTAGATGACACTGGCTCTGCTAATCCAATGCTAGATTCACTATCTCGTTCTTTTGTTTCTTCGGGGTCGCTTAATTTTGCAACCTTAGGATCTTTACTGAGCTCATTTTTTTCCTGAGCAACTTTATCCTCCTCAAAAATATCCTCGTCAAATAATTTTTCTTTTTCTTTTTTATTCTCTTCTATTTCAGGCATTTCTGGTAGCTCTGGTACTGCTGGCTTATCCAGTACTGCAATATCATCATCTGATTTATTTTCTTGAATATTAATTTCAAATGGAGACTCTTGAGAAGTTGCAACGCCGCCACCAAACTCAATTGGCTTAACTAGATCCTCCTTAACTTCTTCTTCAGAAAAAAGTATGAAATACACAAGTACACTCAGGGCTAGTGCTACTATAACGATAACTATGTTTTTCTTTTTCGCATCAGAGACCGAGCTAGGATCAGAAGCGTCAACTTCGACATCGTCTATTATCTCAGAGCCTTCACCGGAGTCTTGATCATCTTCAAAATCAAGTTCTGGTTTGGGAAAAAGCTTATCTTTAATCTTCGAAAAAAAATCACTCATAATTTTAATTATTTTTTTAAAATTATACTATGAAGAAGAAGTTTTTGCAAGCACAAAATTAGCTATAAGAACTTTTTCTTTTTCAAAAAATTTAAAATTATTTGAAAAACCTCTTCTTTCCTATCTTTATTGATAATTACATGATTATGAAAATTTGGCTCAAATAAAAATTTTTCTTTTGAATTTATCTTGTTATAAATAATACTTGCCCCTTTTGGATTTACAACTGGATCATTTGAACCTTGTATTAAAAGAGTTGGTATAAAGATACTCGGCAAGGACTCATTGCACTTATCCATTAATTTTTTTAACTCCACGACTCCTTTTAAATAATTTCTAGAATAATTCATTTCAGGGTCTTCTGGATTGGATTCAACGTACTGCAAAGATCCTTTTTGGATATTAAATTTATCAAGAAGGCCGTTCCATTTATTAATGGTTGGAACGAAATTTGACCTTATATCGTTTAGTCGAATTGCTGGATTTATAGCTACAACTGCGGCTAAATTAGGTTGCTTTCTCGATGCATTTAAAAGAGAAATTAACCCGCCAGTTGAAAATCCTATCGCAATTACATTTTCAGTAATATTTCTTAAAATTGCATAGCCTCTTTGGAAAGATTGGTCCCAGTCTTGCCATGTGACATCTACGATGTTTTTTGGATTTGTGCCGTGACCAGACATTCTAACGCAGTAGGTGTAAAAACCGCGATCATTTAAAAATTTAGATAAACTATACATCTCTTTTGGACAAGATTTATAGCCATGACATAACAATATCGAAAAACGCTTATTTTTTTTACTTAACATTGATGGAATTCCTAAAAATGGCACTCCATAACCAAATGGTTTTGATAATTTTTCGTCATAATATTTTTCATAATCATGTTTATAAATTTCCAAATCCTTGTTGCTTATTATTTTTTCTATTTTTGACTTTAAAATGCTATCGGAAGTTTTTGCAACTCTTTTAACTATGTTATTTGCATGATTTAACAGCTTAAATTCGTTGAAGATTACTTGTAGCGTATTTTTAATTCTTGCGACATGAAACTCTTCTTTTTTAAATAAATTTTCTTTGTTAATTTTGATTTTTCCATCTTTTAAAATAGTTATTTCTCCAAGGCTTTGAGCTAATTTAAAAGCGCTATCAAACTGACGATGAGGTTCGTCATTAAATAATCTTATTAAAGACTCTTCATCAAGACTTGGCCCAGTTCTAAATCTTTTAACTTTCTTTATAAGATAAGTAGATAAAAAAATTACTCTTTTTAATTTTGGGATGGTTATAGTACTTTCTTGAAGTGAGGTAAATCTAACAGAGGCGCTAAATATGTGGTCAAAGTTTATTCTAATACCTTTATATATAGATGTCATAAAGTCTGTTGTCAATCTATATTTAAAATATTTGGTAATTATATTACTTTTGGTTTCGCTTTTAATGATTGGAATTTGATAAATTAATCCTCTTTTTAATTTGATATATTCTTTTAAATTTATTGCCTTATTAAAATGTAAATTAATATTAGATTTTGACAGCAGATTACCTTCTATTTCTAATTCTTCAGAAATATTATCAGGCAGGGTCATTCTTTTTTT
Organism: Rickettsia sp.; assembly: GCA_038131245.1. Taxonomy (GTDB): domain Bacteria; phylum Pseudomonadota; class Alphaproteobacteria; order Rickettsiales; family UBA1997; genus CAMCFD01. The sequence goes on from JAYPPA010000019.1 coordinate 23,883, forward strand.
AGTAAATAATTGCAGCAAGTTTTCTCCTGGCCTAATTGGATAATAAGATACTGTTACTGGGACAATATATGTGTCACATTTTTCTAGGGATTTGTGATAAATGGTATCATATTTTTCTTCGAAAAACTTTAGCCAATCTTTATCTGATGTTTTTTTTGCCTCTACTATGTCGCTTCTGTAAAGTTGAGATTTTAATGCCAAAACCGCAGATCCAGTTTTTACTGGATTAACTTCGTCTATTGTTTGGCTAATGTAAAATTGCTCTTTAGTGATATTTTTATTTTTTACCATCCCACCTTCAGGATATATAAGCCAATCATACCGATTATTGATAAGATCGGATATGATAGTTTTATTTCTATTTGGATCTTTAGTGGAAATTGTGCCAACATTATTTAAGAATCTGCCAATAAAGCCTGAGAATAAGCCAGAATCAGCAAGGCTTCTAACTTGACGATTCGTGTATTTATGTATTAAGTAAGGAACAAAAAGCGTTTCACTTCTAGTGAAGTGATTGGATACGAACATGATTGGATGGTCTTTTGGCACATTTTCAAGTCCACTCACGGAAAAGTTAGAGCCAATCAGCTTTTGAATTGCCGAAATAACATAAGTCGTATATTTAAAAGTTCTAGTTGGCATATCCTATTAATTAAAGATATTAATATAGACAAATATTATTGCATTTTATTTCCTAAATAGCTCTCATTAATTTGTCTAATTTTATTAAGATCTATTTCTAACTCTCCTTGCAGATCTTTACTTTTTATTACCATATTGCCTTTTGTAACTTCACCTATCTTGCATATAATAACGTTGCTTTCTTGTGCTTTTTTTGTAAACCTATCAACAGAAGAAGGATCAACCGATACTATAAATCTAGCCTGATCTTCAGCAAATAATATTTCATCTATCGTTAAATCATTTAGAGTTGGATCATTTCCAAAGTCCACATTAAAAGCCAAATCCCTGTTGCATTTTTCAAATAAAGCGGTGATTATACCACCATCAGAAACATCATGGCAAGATCTAAGAACCTCTCTTTCTATTAATTCACGGACAAAGTTGGCATTTTTCTTTTCAAGCTCAAGATCCACCTTAGGAGGTTTTGAGCCACTTTTCTTACCAAGAATATCCCTTTCATAAATGGAGCAGCCCAAATGGCCCGCGGTTGAGCCTATAAGGTAAATTTCATCGCCCAAAGACTTAAAATTCACGCTACATCTATGAGATATGTCCTTCACAAGGCCAACCCCACCTATTGCTGGCGTTGGTTTAATAGCTCTACCATCAGTTTCATTGTACAAAGAAACATTACCTGAGACAACTGGGTAATTTAGAACTTTCGAAGCCTCAGTGATACCTTTAATAGCCTTGACAATTTGCCCCATTATCTCTGGTTTTTCTGGATTTCCAAAATTTAAGCAATTAGTTATAGCGAGAGGTTTTGCACCAACAGAAGATATATTTCTATAGTTTTCCGCTACAGCTTGCTTTGCCCCTTCAAATGGATCAGCCTCAACATATCTTGGCGTACAATCTGTGGATGCTGCTATGGCCTTTTTAGTGCCATGAACCCTTACAAGTGAAGCATCGCCCTTAACTTGTAAGGTATCATTCATTACAGCTGAATCATATTGCTCATAAATCCACTTTTTTGAGACAAGATCCGGGTTTTGTAATATTTTATCTATTTTTTCTAATAAACTCTTTGACATAATTATTTTTTTCATGTATCATTTAACTATATTAATATTAAAGCATAAATAAATAAAATAATCAAGATTTTTTGCTTATTAAATTAAATAAATTAACTAAAAGATAGATTTATATGATAAATTTTATAAAAATTCCAGCAACCATGCTGCTTTGCCTCTATTCATTTAGCGCTTTTGCTACTGAATGGAACTATCGTTTTGATCCATCTCATACTTCTATTGACTGGAAAGCTAGTCATTTTGGCTTTTCCAGCCCAAGCGGAAAGTTTGCTCAAGTAGAAGGATTGCTATATTTCAACGAAAAAAAAGTTGTAAGAAGTAAGGCTGAAATCACTATATATGTTAAAAATTTACTTACTGGAACTAAAGAATTTGATGAAAATATGAAAAGTAAGCAGTTCTTTAACACCGAAAAGTTTCCAATTGCAACTTTTAAAACCGGAAAAATCAAAGTTAGAGGTAAAAATTCTGCTGAAATTTATGGAGATTTGACTCTTATGGGGATAACTAAGACGGTTAAGTTAAATGTGAAGCTAAACAAGATCGGCTTTAATCCAATAACTAAAAAGGAATCCATTGGTTTTAGTGCCTATACAAAGATAAAAAGGTCTGATTTTGGCATGGAGTATGCTATTCCTGCTGTTTCTGACGAGGTGGAGCTTAAGATTGAGGCTGAGGCTCAGAAAATTAATTAGAAAGACTAATCTCTACTATCTTCAATATCTTCTAGAGCCTTTTGTTTGTAGAGATCAACTTCATCAAAAAAGTCATCCTTGTCTTTATACTTCCCAATTGCGGATTTTCTGCGGGACTTGACTTCTGCTAAAACTTGCTCAACAACATTATCTGAGGTAATTTTAAAATACTTAAAGAGATCTTCAGCTTTCCCGGAGGCTCCAAAAGTTGACATTCCAATGAAAACACCATCGTCGCCAATATATTTGTTCCAACCTTGAGTTATACCAGCCTCAACACCAACTTTTAAGATGTTTTTCGGGCCTAAAATCTTGTTTTTGTAGGATTGCGGCTGTTTTTCGAATAATTCAAAGCACGGAATCGACACAACTCGCACTGCTAAACCTTTCTCGTGAAGCTTTTCTTTGGCTTCCAAGGCAAGGGTTACTTCTGATCCTGATGCTAAGATTATGGCATCTGGCTCTATTTCTAGGGCTGTGTCGGAAATTATATAAGCACCATAAGAACAGAAACTCTCCTTACTTTCATAATGAGTTCTCAAAAATTCAACATCCTGCCGAGTAAGAGCAAGAGCTGAAGGGCCATTTTTGTATTTAAGAGCCTGTTCGAAGCATCCTAGAGTTTCTTGAGCATCAGCTGGTCTAAACACATAAAGATCTGGAATACCGCGAAGCATTGCTAAATGCTCGATTGGTTGATGCGTCGGACCATCCTCGCCAAGGCCGATTGAATCATGAGTGAAAATATATAAAACTTGCTGTTTCATTAGCGCGGAAAGCCTAATTGCTGGCTTTAAATAATCGGAAAACACTAAAAAAGTCCCTCCATAAGGCACAAATGTACCGCTAAGGGCAATTCCATTCATGATTGCAGCCATTGCGTGCTCTCTGATTCCGTAATGGATGTAGCTTCCAGAAAAATTATCAGCAGAAATTGGGGCTGTAGATGAGGTTTTAGTCAAAACCGAGCCAGTCAGATCAGCAGAGCCACCAATTAGATAGGGAATTTCTTTAGTTAGAAACTCCAAAACTAAGTTGGATGACTTTCTGGTGGCTTGTTTTGGCTTTTCAAGGAAGATTTTTTGCTTGAATTGCTGTAATTTTTTTGCAAAATCTTCGCCAAAATCCTTAGTTTTACCGATTTTTAGGAAATTTTTGACAGAATCATCGCTTAATTCGAGCTTTTCTTCCCAATTTTTGAATATTTTGCGGTGATTCTTGCCAATTTGTCTCCACGCGGATAAATATTCTTCTGGAATTTCAAATTCTGGATATTTCCAGTTAAGATTTTGCCTCACTTTTTGGACCTCTTCTTTTCCAAGTGGCGAGCCATGAGCTTTCTCGGACCCAGCCTTATTTGGAGAGCCAAATCCAATAACGGTTTTGCACGCTATTAAGGTTGGAGAATTACTTAATTGAGCCTTTTTCAAGGCGCTGTGAATTTCTAGGTGATTATGTCCATCAACGGCAATATAATTCCAATTACAAGACTCAAACCTTTTTTGCATATTTTCTGACGAAGTCAAGGATAGATCACCATCAATTGAAATAGAATTATCGTCCCAAAGAACGACCAAATTGTCTAATTTTAAGTGTCCAGCCAAGGAAATAGCCTCTTGCGAGATACCTTCCATCAAGCATCCATCACCAGCTATGCAATATATTTTATGATCAATTAGTTCTTTACCAACCCTGTCTTTTAGTAACTTTTCAGAAATTGCCATACCAACAGAATTGGCAAGCCCCTGCCCTAAAGGCCCAGTGGTGGTCTCTATACCCTCAAGCTCGTGAAATTCTGGATGACCTGCAGTTTTCGAGCCTAACTGCCTAAAGTTCTTAATATCTTGTAAAGTTATATCCTTATATCCAGTTAAATATAAGAGGCTATACATCAACATAGAACCATGGCCAGCAGATAGGACGAATCTATCTCGATTTGGCCATTTTGGACTTTTTGGATCAAACCTTAAAAAATCACTAAATAATACAGTCGCAACATCAGCCATTCCCATTGGCATGCCTGGATGACCAGATTCAGCCTTTTGGACGGCATCAATTGATAAAAATCTAATACAATTAGCCAATTCAGTTTGAGATATCGAGCTGGATTTCATTTGAGAATTATTTATTGATTTAATTTTAAAGATCGTTTAATATATAAATATGTAATAATTATTATAACAATAAATATTATTATAACTAATATTTTGAATAATACAACCAATTTTTACATTTAAGACTTTAAAAAATAGAAAAATAATGATTAATAAAAGTAAAAATAAACAAAGTACAACCCTTGATTTAATAAGGTTAAGCCCCAATATGGTGACTCTTTTTGCAGTATGTATCGGGCTATTTGCCATTAGATTCTCATTTGAAGGCAAATATATTGAATCTGCTGCTTTAGTGGTGTTGGCTGCCTTTTTTGATGCAATTGATGGCAGATTAGCGCGATTTTTGAACTCTACCAGTAAATTTGGCGCTCAGCTTGACTCTTTGGCTGATTTTGTTAACTTTGGGGTTACGCCAGGATTTGTGGTTTATAACTGGCTAAACTCATTTTCTAGCATCAAAGGCCTTGACTGGGCACTGGTTTTGTTATTTGCGATTTGTGCAGCTATTAGACTTGCTAGATTTAATGTAGACTTAGAAAATCCAAATAAAAAGAATGTGGTATTGGATAAATATTTCTTTAAAGGAATCGCGGCTCCATGCGGAGCAAGTTTGGCGATGCTTCCAATTATTATGACCCATGAATTTGGTCCTGGTTTTTATTCTGAAGCGTGTAATGCGATTATTTTCACGATAGCTCTTGCTTTGCTTATGGCTAGTAGGATACCCACTTTGTCTATCAAAAAGATTCCGGTCAGGAATGAATATGTCTATGCAACGCTTGTTTTTTTAGGGCTTTTGCTTGTTGGGGTGATAGTAAAAACTTGGATTACCTTGACCATTTTGGGCTTGACTTATATTTGTTCTATACCAGTTACAATTTTCTTTTATTTAAAGATTTCTAGAAAAAATAAAAATGATTAAATTATGAAAAAAATATTAATATTAAACGGACCAAACCTTAATCTTCTTCATATTAGAGATAAGGATATTTATGGTTACGCTTCACTTGAAAATATCGAAAAAGACTGCCTTGAAGTTGCTCAGAACATTGGTCTAGAGGTGCATTTTAGGCAAACAAATAGCGAAGGCGGGATGATTGAGGAAATTCAAGAGGCTATTGATAAATTTGATGGAATTATCATAAATGCAGCTGGATATACTCATACTTCGGTTGCTATTCGTGATGCTCTTGATATATATAAAGGCGCTAAAATAGAGCTTCACATATCAAATATCTACAAAAGAGAGGAATTTCGCCAACATTCTTTGATTTCTAATGTGGTTGACGGCGTTATTTGCGGCCTTGGTGTAAATGGCTATCCAATTTCTTTGGTGGCAATTAATAAAATTCTTAAGGATTAAGGCACTGGTGGACAGGTGGTCTTGTCAATCCACGCAAGGCCCCTTGGGCCGCATTCTTTACTTGGAAACATAGTAGCATCATTATCGCAGGTTGTTGCTCCGTCTCCATGAACTATTTGTCCACTATAGGCGTAGCTAAAATTAGCGGTATAATTAGCATCGGTATAATTTGTATCATTATTATCACAAAAATATAAAAACCCTAGGTTAAAATCAGCTATAATTTCATCTCTAGTTTTGTAAAAGACCATATCGTCAAATTGATCATCATTGTCACTTGCGGTAAATGTGACCAAAGAGGCGTGGTCTGGATTTTGCCCGAAATCTGCTTGAGTGGTAACTACATTACTAATATAATTATAACTTTCTTCGCTGCTTGCACCAGATGTGGAATTTTGAGTTGTTGAATTTGGACTAAAGCCGCCATATTTATTTGCACCGTGAGATATAATTGCAAAAGCGACTTTTTGAATGACATTTCCAGTGGTAGCCTGATTTATCTGAATCATCTGAGAGCCAATTTCTGAGTAATAGCTAAATCCTTCGCTAAAACCACCGGTGGTATTGCTATAGTTGGGGCTTGCCAGATAGTTATTCACAACATAACCAAAACGCGTTCCAAATCCATCAACAGCCATATCATCAGAAAGCCCGAGGGCTGTGACTGGGACCATGCCATAAACGATATTACCAACATCACTGGATTTATAAACGCCGGCTTCGCTGCAGGTTCTAGCGGTATTTGTAGTAGCAGTATCACCCTCCTCATCGCCATAGCTAGAGCTTGATTTATCGAGCTCTAGAGAGGCTGGACATGGTAAGTAATAATTTTTAGCAACATAATTACCTAGCGCTTTATATATTACCTCCATCTTGTCTTTGGTTTGTTTATTTTTAGCATTGACCAAAAAAACGCCGGAAACTGATATTGCACCAGCGGCTAATATGGAGATAATTAAAATTACCACCGAAAGCTCTATTAAACTAAATCCTGTTTTTTTTCTTTTACCAAATGGCATTTAAAGTGATTTATTATATATCATTTAATTCAATCTTAGCTGCAATTTATTTAAAAAACAATAAAACTTTGTTAAAATTAGAAAACTGGCTCTGGGCATGTAGTGACTTCGATCCACGATGTTCCTTTTGCACCACATCTTTTGGCTGGAAAAAAACTAGGATCATTGTCGCATGTAGTCGCCCCATCTCCGTGGACCAATTGACCTTGATATCCATAGTTAAAAGATGATGAATAGTAATTAGCGCTATAATTATCATCATTATTGTCGCAAAAATACAAAAATTCAAGACCAAAATCAGTGATTATTTCATCTCTGGTTTTGTAAAATAATATGTCGTCAAAACCACTATCACTGTCAGAATCTGTAAAGGTAATATATCCTGAATATGAGGGGTTTTTACCAAAATCTGCTGCACTACTTACTATATTTGATACAATATTGTAACCCTCTTGAGTTGTTGCACCGGTGGTAGGGTTTTGGGCAATGGAACTTGGATTATAACCTCCTAATTTATTGGGTCCATGCGATATAATTGCAAAAGCAACATTTTGCTTCACTATTGAGGTCGATTTAGCGCTATAAATCTGGACCATCTCAGCACTATTTTCCGAGTAATAGCTAAAACCCTCGCTAAAACCGCCTGTTGTGTTGCTATAATTGGGGCTTGCTAAATAATTGTTTACGACATAGCCAAAGCGAGTTCCAAATCCATCAACGGCCATATCCTCAGGTAGTCCAAGGGCTGCGACTGGGACCATACCATAAATGATATTACCAACATCACTGGATTTGTAAACGCCGGCTTCAGTGCAAGTCCTAGCGGTATTTGTCGCGGCGGTATCGCCTTCTTCAGCTCCGTAATCAGCATCAGTTTTAGCCAATTCTAGAGAGGCTGGACATGGTAAGTAATAATTCTTAGCAACATAATTTCCAAGTGCTTTATAAATTGCTTGAATTCGTTTTTGAGTTATCTGCTTTTTATCAGCATCTAAATTTACAGATGAAATTGAGAGCATTCCGGCTGCTATTATAGAGATAATCAAAATCACTACAGACAGCTCTATCAAGCTAAATCCTGTCTTTTTTACTATAAAATTCGACATTAAACAAAAATAATTGACTTTTTACATTTAATATTATATAATAGAATAAAGTAAGTCAAATTATGATTGTATAAATTTTAGGGGATATAGCTCAGTTGGTAGAGCACCTGCTTTGCAAGCAGGGGGTCAGCGGTTCGAACCCGCTTATCTCCACCA
>JAYPPA010000020.1:0-85 GCA_038131245.1 Rickettsia sp.
AGGACGCCACCCTTTCACGGTGGAAATACGGATTCGAATTCCGTAGGGGTCACCACTCAACATACAATCAAAGTTTCTACTTTTA
>JAYPPA010000020.1:185-30960 GCA_038131245.1 Rickettsia sp.
CCACCCCATCAAGGAGCAAATACAGAGTTCGAATTGAAGTAGGGGTCACCACTCAACATACAATCAAAGTTTCTACTTTTACCACCCCATCAAGGAGCAAATACAGAGTTCGAATTGAAGTAGGGGTCACCACTCATCCAGTATAAATTGGAGTTCAAAAAATAATCTCCGGCCAGAAAATATAGCGACTTAAAATCTCTTCCTGTATTTTTCATTGACATAAATTAATTTAAAGTTTATTATGTAAAAAATATATTATAGAAAAGTTAAAATTATGCCTATTAGCGAAGGAAGAAGAAAAAATGCAAAAGAAGTTTTATTAAAAAAGGAAATCCCCCTGATGGACGAAGTGGTGAATGTCCCAGAATTTAGCATGATCACAAGGGATTTCACGCAAGACCAGAGACCTATACATTCCGAGGTCAGTAACTGTATTTTACTAGAAATATGCAATAAATCTCCTGACAATAAAAGAACGAAATTTTCTCTAACTCACATACCTCAAGCCATGGCTTACGCTGAACAGAAAGAGTTTGATAACATCATAGCTAGATCAGTTGAGGAATTTAAGAAAATAGGTGGAAATGTTGATGAGGCTCAAATAAGGATATATGGAGGCAACTCTGAATCACCTTTTTATACTACCCTACACAGTTATACAAAGGGGGCTGTTGAGAAATCAACCGGAAAAATAGCAACCTCTCCATCAGGTCACTCCAATCTTAAGTTTGAATCAACAGAATATTATTTTCTTCAAGATAGTATTATTTTTATAAAAGATGATTTAAGGAGAATTGGACCAGAGGAAGGCATTATTGCAACATCAAAAATATTACATAAAGATGATCAACTAACTAGGCTGCAAAAAGTAGATGCATTTGCTGACTACCATAATGCTGTCGTTAAGGAAGCTCAAGAAAAAGAATACTTTAAGGAAAGAAGGGGGTTAAGCGGTAAAATTATCGATACTATTAAAGATATTAAGAAATTATCCATAACCAACGAAGAAAAGCTTAGAATGATAAGAGGAATCATACCAAGAGAATTTCTAGATATATCACAAATTACTAGAGTTGGACAAGCCTCTTTAAAATCTGATAACCCTATTGGAGAAGGTTCTTCTCCGGTAAAGTCTCCAGAGGTTAGTGATGCAGCTGTGGCACTTGGAGGAGCAAAAGAATCTGCTACCCAAAAACTCTATCTATAATGTTAGTATTGTTAATTATCTGATTTACTTGCATCAAAATTATCTTTAGTACAATATGTATTATAGAAATTCTGATTCTTTTTAAGATGACGTCGCGGCGATGGTTCTAACAAAACTCACTCTTATAATATACCAACCCTTCTTCGTCATTTAATTTTTCGCAAGTGATTACCTCGCCTAAGAAAATGTAATGGTCACCAGCCTCAATTATTTGATGATTAGCGCATTCAATGTAACCGCTTACTCCGGCAAAAATGGGATTATTATTTTTTGAGGCCTTAAATAAATTGTTCTGCCACTTTTCCTCATGGTTGTGACTTGCGAAATCGCGCGCCAGACCCTCTTGTGAAACAGATAGAATATTTAAAGCGTATGATCTTGACTTGCGAAAATATTCAAGGTTAAACGACTCTTTGCCTATCGAAAAAAGACACAAAGGCGGATCTAAAGAGACCGAGGAAAATGAATTTATGGTAAGGCCATAATTTTTACCATCAACATTTGTGGATGCGATCATCACTCCGGTTGCAAATAATGAAAAGCATTCTTTTAAATCTTGATGATTAATGGTCATTTTAGAGTATTATATGATGAAAATGAATTAGCAAGAACGATAAAATCACAATTATTCCAAGTACCATCCAGGTTGCGTAATGAAATAGAAAACCTGTTTGAAGTCTAGAAACTCTATTTGATGCATCTTTGCATGCTGCAACAATACCATTTGGCCCAAGTCCATCAATTATTTTAATATCAACTATTTTCCACAAAAGATCTCCGAGCTTCTTAGTTGGCTGAACCAATAAATAATCGTAAATTTCATCAACATACCATTTGTTTTTTGATATTTTATATGGAATCGATAATATTTTAGCAAATTTACCTGGTAAATCAACTCTTACTAGATATAGATAGTAAGCGAGAGCTATTGCGACTATTCCGACCAATAAAGGAGATATTTTGACTAAGAAAGGAACATGGTGCGCCTTTTCAAGCAAATCACGATTTGCAAAATTTAAATAAATCGAATCAATAAACAAATTATTGTCAACTGAAACAATGTTAAGCACATTAACTCCAAACACCCCAGCAAATACCGAACCTATTGCAAGAACAAAAAGCGGGATGAGCATGTTTTTTGGAGCCTCGTGAGCGTGGCTAAAAGTTTTTTTATCGACTCTAGTTTGACCGTGGAAAACCAAGAATAACAATCTCCAAGAATAAAATGCCGTGAGGAATGCAGCTAAAATACCTAGGTAGAAAGCCAGATTAGAGAAGCTTGCGTTTGAGGCGTAGGCGGCTTCTAGGATTATGTCTTTTGAGAAAAAGCCAGCAAATGGCGGAAAGCCTGCCAAAGCTAAGGATCCGATCCACATCATAGCATAGGTAAATGGGATTTTTTTGTACAAGCCACCCATTTTTCGGATATCTTGCTCATGATGCATTGAATATATAACAGCCCCTGCGCCTAGGAATAGTAAAGCTTTGAAGAATGCATGAGTCGCAAGGTGAAAAATAGCAGCACTATAAGCAGAAACACCACAGGCAAAAAACATATAACCAAGCTGGCTACAAGTTGAGTAGGCAATGATCTTCTTGATGTCGTTTTGAGTAATGGCGATTGTGGCTGCAAATATTGCTGTTAAGGCTCCAACTATAGTCACCATACCTAGAGCGATTGGACTCATTTCAAAAAGCGGAGAACATCTGGCAACCAAAAATACCCCAGCAGTAACCATGGTTGCAGCGTGAATCAATGCGGAAACCGGGGTTGGACCTTCCATTGCGTCTGCGAGCCAAACATGTAAACCAATTTGAGCTGACTTACCCATTGCGCCAATAAATAAAAGGATGCAAGTTATATCTATTATATTAATTTTATGTCCAAATAAAACATATTTAGTTGGATTAATAGTTTTTACATTAGCAAAAACCTGCGAAAATTCTACCGAATTGAAAACTAGATAAATAATTGCAATTGCAATCATCAAGCCGAAATCCCCTACCCTATTGGTTACAAAAGCTTTAATCGCAGCGTTATTTGCTGATTCTTTTTTATACCAAAAACCAATAAGTAAGTAAGATGCAACGCCCACGCCTTCCCAACCAAAGAATAGCTGAACAAAATTATCTGCAGTAACTAATGCAAGCATGAAAAAAGTAAATAAAGACAAGTAGGACATAAATCTAGCGACCGATTTGTCTTCACTCATATAACCTAGCGAATAAATATGTACAAGGCTTGAAACCAAAGTCACAACGATGAGCATTATCGCGGTTAAACTGTCAACTTTCAGCGACCAATTGATAATCAAACTTCCCGAGGAAATCCAGTTGACGATGGTCTGGGTTGGCAAGGGGCCAGTCTTCCAAACGGTAACAAAAGTTATAATCGACAATATTGCACTAATTGCAAGAAATGAAACTGTAACTATTTTAGCAATCGGATCTGCGGTTTTTGGATTAAATATACGCGAAGAACCAGCAGCAATTATAAAGCCAAATAACGGCAAGAAAATTATTAATTTTGCAATCATGTTTTAATTTAATTAGTTTATAGCAAATTTAGCTTAATGTTATTTTATCTATAGCTACTATTTTACAAACATCTAGCTCAATTGTAAAGAGAAAATTACTAAATTTTCATGAAAAAATCTATTGCATTAGTCGCTGATAAAGAAGATTTGGCAAGCTTTAATGCTTATTACTGTCAGAAATAATTCTCTTAATTTCCTCGCGAACAACATTTTCAACAAGACCCGGCAAGTTGTCATTCAGCCACTGTTCAAGCTTTGGCTTCATTAAATCAAAAGCAACATTTGACAAAAGATCCCCTTTTACATAGCTTTCAACCTTACCTACCATCTCTTTGGCACTTTGCAGGTTGTGTATAGAATTAGCAACTTTAGATGCAATTTCGCTATTTATAACAATGTCATCATCCACATCTTTGGCTGTATATCTTGAGCTCGAGTCACCTAAATGAGAAGAGGAAGGAGAATCAAGATCAAGAGAATCATCTTCATCAAAAACTCCCATTGAATCTTTATCATCTTCTTGTGAAGATTTTTCAACTGCCTTGGAATCTGGCAAAAATTCACCTTGAGGAACCTGCTTATCATCAAGAAAATCAGAATTTTTCAAAGCATCTCCTCCTAAATCTTCTTTTTCTGTCTTTTCTTGCTCATCATCTTCAGCAAAATCAAGATCGTCATCAAAGCTATTTAAAGGATCATCTTCTCCTATTAAAGCCTCCATTTCTTTTTTCTGATTTTCTTCTTGATCTTGCGATCTTGAATCAGTAGGCATAGACGGCTTTTCATTTAAAAAATCTTCAGCAGAGATCTCTTCCTCATCCACGTCTTTACTTGCTTCATCTTCATTTTCCTCTAAGTTATTTTCACTGTCAGGATATATGGTTTCACTAGCAAGACCCTTAGCATCAGCATCCCTTTCCTCATCCAAAGTTAGGAAATCATCATCTTTAGCTTCGCTAGCTTGATCTTGGACGAGAGGCTCTTTTTTATCCATATCGACAGACTCAGGATCGTCAATCTCGTCATCTAAAATATCATCAAGATCATCATTTGGCTCTTGTTTTTGCAACGCTTGCTCCTCTTGCTCTTTTTGAAGTTTTTCTTCAGCAATTATTTCAGTGAGACTTTTAGCGGTAAAGCCACCTTTCTTTTCCTCTTGATCTTCAAGACCTTCTGATTGCTGGCTTTGAGGCTGATCCGCAAAATGTGATTCATCCAAAATTCCTAAATCATCACTTTCTAAATCATCAAAATCTTCTTTTGGAGGATTAGCTAGCCTATCACTAGCACCTGGAGGTGAAATATCCAAAGCATCATCATCTTCACCCAAACCAAGAGGGTCATTTTCAACCTCTTCAACTTTAGCTTTTTTATTAGCACTTTCAATACTTGGCAAATCATCAGAAGAATCCTCATCGTCAAGATCCAACCCAAATAATTCCTTGTCAACATCAGAGTCACTATTTGCCGAATCGACATCAAAAACATCATCATCACCCTTAGAGCTTCCGTTGGCTTTTGCAGGCTTAGGCTCTTTTTCTTGCTTTTGATCAGAGTCATCATCCAAATTAAAATCTTCAAGCTCTTCAAAATCAGAATCTTTAGTGGCATTTAACTTACTAGAGCTAGAATTATCAGCAACAGAATCATCTTCACCCTCCAGATAACCATCCTCCTTATCGTCATCATCCAAATCATCATGATTTTCGAAAGTTAAATCAAAGTCATCATCGTCACTTTGAGATTCTGATTCAAGGTCTTCATCCTTTGCATCACTGTCTTTTTTATCATCTTTTTTCACCGATAAATCTCCAGCAGAATGAGCATCAGAAGCGCTGTTTTCTATATCAGCCTCAAGTTTAATATCTTCAACATTATCACTATCTTCAGAATTATCGTGAGAGTCCTTCTTGCCTTTAGCTTTTGGCTGCGGATCATCACCGAGATATTCAAACTCTTGATCTATCTCGCTACTTGAAGAACCCTGATCTTCAGAGTCGTCAATTTTTTTGATTTTCCTTTTTATCGTTTCTAATAAAGACAAAGTATTTTTCTTCATTACTTAAAATAATTTAAGACAAAAAGCATTACATTAATATGATCTACCAAATGAAAATAAAATACAAGGCTTTTTTGTATAAATTTAAATTTAACGCTACAGTTAGGTTATTTTTAAGTCTATTTTTTTAGCGCCACAAGCCCAGGCAAATCCTTGCCCTCAAGCCACTCAAGGAACGCTCCACCAGCAGTTGAAAGATAAGTGAATTGATTCGCTACACCGCAAGCATTAATCGCAGAAACCACATCACCTCCACCGGCAACCGAAGTAATCTTACCATTTTTAGTTAAATACCCAATTGCCTTAGCAAGTCCAAATGTAGCATTATCAAAAGGCTTAGTTTCAAAGGCTCCAAGAGGGCCATTCCAAAGAACGGTTTTGTGCTTTTTCACTGCCTCTCCTAAATTTTTAAGCGACTCTTCTCCGATATCTCCAATAATGTCATCGTCTTTAACCTGATCTATTGAAACCATTAAGGATTTAGCATTATTTTCGAATTTTTTAGTCACCACAACATCTTTTGGCAAAATAATTTCACATTTTTGTTGCTTGGCTTTTTCAATTATCTTTAAAATTTCACCCTTCAAATCCTTTTCACATAAAGACTTTCCAATATTGTGACCAAGAGCATATAAAAAGCTATTTGCCATGCCGCCACCGATGACAACAGAATCGGCTTTTTCAACCAAATGATTGATTAATTCATATTTAGTAGAAACTTTAGCCCCACCAATTATCGCCATCATTGGTTTTTTGGCATCTTGAATGTGCTTTGCTAAATTCTCAAGCTCTGAAGTAAGTAAAAACCCAGCACAAGACTTTAGATGCTTTGCAACTCCAACAATTGAAGCATGAGCCCTATGAGAACAAGAAAATGCATCATTTACATATAAATTAGCATAAGAAGCAAGCTTTTTAGCAAAATCTTCGTCATTTTTGGTCTCTTCTTTGTAAAACCTTAAATTTTCAAGTAAAATCAGCTCTCCATAGCCAATTTCAGAGATTTTTTTAGCAGTTTCATCTCCCATACAATCTTGAGCGAAATGAACCTTGGTTTTTCCACCAAGAAGCTCTTCTATTCTTGAAACTAGAGGCTTTAGCGACATTTTTTCATTTACCTTACCTTCTGGCCTGCCAAAATGAGAAATTAAGATAATTTTCGCCTTATTTTTAATCAAATATTCAAGAGTAGGTATGACAGCTCGAATTCTGGTATCATCAGTAATTTTGCCATCTTGCATTGGCACATTGATGTCAACCCTGACAATGACATTTTTATTAGTGACTACACAATCCCTTAATTTTATAAAATTCGACATTTTTTGCTTAATTTTAGTGTTTTTTGTTGTTTTTTAGCCTTTTTTGGCAGATTTTTAATGAATTTTATAAAAAATTGCTAAAAATCCGATATTTTTTTTCTTTTTAAATATTTCTTGACTTTGTCAAAAATATCCGATATAATAGATATAATACTAAAGAAAAATTTATTTTTCAATTTATTTTTCTAAAAGATTTACAAACTTTAATTGAGAAAATATCATGGGATCTAAGAATAACCCTAAAAATAGAAAGGTCGTAGAAAAGAAAAAAGTTGACGGCAAAGAGGTTGAGCCGGTTCTTTATCATGGAATCAATGCAGGTCATGGAAAATATATTGCTGCAAAATTTGCTGGCGGCGGTATGAATCTTGTCACCAATGAAGCTGGAAGACCACTTCAGTGGGAAGAGCTATAGATTTTAAGCAGCGCACAAAATCTTCTTTATTTTTAGATAAAATTGGCGCTATAAATCCATTTTCAACTATATAAACTACTATGCCAGAAGTATTCATAAGCGGTGCAGCAGGCAGGATTGAAGGCAGATACCATCAATCTGCAAACCCTAAGGCACCTGTTGCTCTAGTTCTTCACCCTCACCCTTTGCATGGCGGAACCATGAACAACAAAATTACTTACAACTTATATAAGAATTTTGTTAATAATGGCTTTTCTGTGCTTAGAATTAATTTTCGAGGTGTTGGTAAATCGCAAGGAAAATTTGATAATGGCGTGGGAGAGTTACAGGATGTGACTACGATTATGAACTGGCTTCACGATCAAAATATGGACTCTAATGATTTTTGGGTTGCTGGATTTTCATTTGGCTCATGGATTGGCCTGCAGCTTGTGATGAGAAGACCTGAAATTGAGAATTATATTTTGGTTGCTCCGCCTGCTACGAAATATGACTTTAATTTTATCGTACCTTGCGGGTCTAATGGGCTTATTATACAAGGTGAGGATGATACTATTTCGCTAGAAAATGATAGCTATCAACTTTTTGAAAAATTAGATACTAGAGAGGATGCTTCTATGGTTTATAAAACCGTTGAGGGGGCTGATCATTTCTTTAAAAATAGACTGAACGAGTTCAATTCAATCGTTGATAATCATATTAAAAACTGCTTAATTAACGATTCAAACAAGGTAAGAAAAGTAAAAAGAGATAGAAGAAGGCGCAGAAAAACCAAATCTAGCGCTGAAAAAAGGCCGGAGAGAAATCAATTCCCAGTAAAGGCTCTATCATTTTTTGAGTAAAATTCTTACTTTTATAATTAACTTTTTAATTTGATTATTTTGCTGCCAAAGAGACACCTATCGGCAAACCAAGATGCTCTCTGATGGCCAGAAAAGCGAAGGCTTGAGCTTCGATTTGGTCTGGATTAAAATCAATTTCAGAAGTTGACTTTATTTGAATTTCAGACATGATCTCTTTTATATATTTCATTATAGCCCGGTTTTTCAACCCTCCACCGCAAATGTAAATGGATTTAGGTTGTGACTTGCAAAATAGCTCGATATTTTTTGCTAATATTTTAGCGTGCAAATAAGCAAGGCTAGCAAGAGCATCATTAATAGTAAGATTATCTAGAGGCTGAAGTGCTTTTGAAAAATCATTGCGATCAAAAGATTTTGGCGGTTTTTGATAAAAAATCTGATTTTGCAATATTTGCTCGCATATTTCTAGATTTGGAGAGCCGGATAAAGCGAGCTGACCATCATGATCATATTTTTGATCAGTATTTTTACTAATTAAATCATCAAAAGGAGCATTGCCAAAGCAAATATCAAAGGCCTGAATGTCTCTTTCGTTGTCACTTGGGATGTGAGTAATATTATTTACTCCACCAATATTTAGAATCGCCAGTGGCTTTGGCAATAAATTTGCCATATAAAAGTGATAAATCGGCACTAGCGGGGCACCCTGACCTCCTCTAGCTATGTCATTTTTGCGAAAATGACCGATGGTGTGGATTTTGACTTTTTCTTCTAAGGATTCTGGGCTGCCGATTTGCCTGGTAATTGAATTTTCAGGATCGTGAAGAATTGTATGACCGGAAAATCCGATGAGATCCACTTCTGCTCGATTAATTTTATGTTCTTGGAGAAATTTTTCTACCAATTTAGCATTTAAATCAGTAAATTCAGCATCTATTTGGGATATTTCTTGCTCTTGAGGATTTGAATTGACTAAATAAGAGATTTTTTTGCGAAAATCGTCCTCATATGGATAATAACTAAATTTTTTATTTTTGATAATTGATTTGCCGTCGCTTTGCAAAAAAGCAATATCTATACCATCCATCGAAGTACCACTCATAAGGCCTATGGCGCTAAATAGCTTTTGATTTTGCATTATATATTTTTCTTGATTTGATCAATTAGATTAACAAAAATATCAATATCGTAATTATCATGAACTCCTTGCATGACAGAAGAAATCCTCTCTAGCCCCATTCCAGTGTCAATCGAAGGCTTTGGTAAATCAATCATTTTGCCATCTTTGGTTTTTTCATATTGCATAAAAACCAGATTCCAAATTTCAGTGAAGCGATCTCCGTCCTGATCCTTACTTCCTGGAGGACCTCCAAATATTGATTCACCGTGATCATAAAAGATCTCAGAGCAAGGTCCGCAAGGCCCAGTATCCCCCATTGACCAGAAATTATCATCGGTCGAAATTTTTATGATTTTATTTTCAGGCAAACTAGCAATTTTTTTCCATAGGTCAAAAGCCTCTTGATCGGTATGATAAACAGTGACCAGTAGCTTTTTTGGATCTATTTCAAGCTCTTTAGTTAAAAATTGCCAAGCGTAAAAAATTGCCTCTTCTTTGAAATAATCGCCAAAAGAAAAGTTACCCAGCATTTCAAAAAATGTATGATGGCGAGCGGTATATCCAACATTATCTAGATCATTGTGCTTTCCGCCAGCTCTAACGCATTTTTGCGAAGTCGCAGCCCTTTTAAAATCAGGAATCTCGACGCCGGTAAAATAGTTCTTAAATTGATTCATCCCAGCATTAACAAACATCAAGCTTGGGTCGTTATGAGGTATTAATGGACTAGACTCAATGATTTTATGGTCATTTCTAGCGAAATAATCTAAAAATTTGGACCTTATCTGATTAGTAAGCAAATTATTAAGATTTTTAATGAACAAAAAATGGTGGGTCTGGGAGGACTTGAACCTCCGACCTCGCACTTATCAGGCGCGCACTCTAACCAGCTGAGCTACAGACCCAAAAAATCGTTCATTTTTTGTGTTTTTAACCAACTTTTTTATTAAATTACTTTTTGTAATTTAATAAAAGCAAGCCGTCGTCAGATCAATGTCTGTGCTGCGCATGTACTAAAATACACTTACGCTGCTCGACATTTGACCTTCCTAGAATTCGGTTAAAAACCCTAAAAACTTAATCGATTTTTGGCAAAAACACATTCATTTTTTGTGTTTTTTTAGCCACTTTTTGTAAGTATTATATTATAAAACAAAAATATTTAAAAAGCAAAGGAAAATTTGATATTTTAGTCAAATTTCACTCTAAGCTTGTCAATTCTTTTATCCAACCTTGATACCACTTCATCAGTGATATTAACGCCTTTTACAGAATAAACCACTTGAGAAGTAGGTAAAACTATTAAAAGCCCCTTCTCTTTGGATACTTCATCAACAACCTCACCCACTATATCGTTAACCTTTTTAATCGATTCAGTGTAGGCCTTTTTCAATATTTTATCCTTCTTAGAAGCATCACTTTTTAGCTTTTCAACCTTTTTGAAGAACTTGGCCTGCTCTTCTTTTAGAGCCGAGTCAGATAATACGCTTTTTTTAGCATCAAGCTTGTCTTTCTCCTTTTCTAGCTTCTGCTCCTGTTTTGTGATGTCTTTTTGGAACTTATCCCTTTTAGCGCCGATTTGCTCTGCTATATCCTTGACAACTTTGGCTTCTTTTGATATTTGCTCGATATCAATGGTTGCAATTTGGACTTTTTCGGATGAATTAGCGCAAAAAGACATAAATACAGCGAAAATTAAGGTAATTAGGTTAAATTTTTTCATTTTTCAATAATTATATTTTATATCAATCTTCTTAATAATAGCTGGTTTAATTTAAATTTCAACTTGAATAATTAAAAATTATTGGTATAATTAGATATAGTTTGCGTTATAATAAATTATTAGAAAATGAAAAATAGAAATGGAGTTACTCCAGATCAGGCCATGGAGGCTGTAAAAACCCTGATTTCTTGGGCTGGGGATGACCCTTCTAGAGAGGGATTAATTGATACCCCAAAAAGAGTTATTAAGTCATTTGAGGAGTTTTATAGTGGCTATGAGGAAAACCCGATCGATGTTTTAAGTAAAACATTTGAAGAGGTTGAGGACTATAATGATATTGTGCTGCTTCAGGATATGAGGTTTGAAAGCCACTGCGAGCATCACATGGTGCCTTTTATTGGAACTGCTCATATTGCTTATATACCGAACAAAAAAGTGGTTGGAATAAGTAAAATCGCAAGATTGCTTGATATTTACTCAAAAAGACTACAAACTCAGGAAACCATGACTTCGCAAATCGCAAATGCGATAGATGAATGCTTGAATCCGCTTGGGGTTGCTGTCTTGATTAAAGGAGAGCACCAATGTATGACAACAAGAGGGGTGCAAAAGCCTGGGACAAATACCATCACGAAGAAGCTAACTGGCCTGTTTCTTGAGTCAAAAGTGGCAGATGAATTCTTCAGAATGATTAAATTATAACTTCAAATGGGTTTTGTAAAGTCGAATTGCAAAATTATTTTAGCATCAAGCTCTAAAATTAGGGCTAAAATTATGGAAGATGCTGGGCTGGAATTTAAAGTTGAGCATCCGGATTTTGATGAGGAAATTTTCAAGAAAGACCATCCTGATTTAAAAGTTGCAGATTTGGCGCTTGAACTTGCTAGAAATAAGGCACTGAGCATTTCCAAAAGCCATAAAGATTCACTAGTAATTGGCTGCGATCAAATTTGCGAAGTTAATGGCGAGAAACTCGATAAATCTAAGGATGAAAATGATGCAATTCGCCAGCTAATGATACTTAGTGGAAAAAAACATTACCAAAATAATGGAGTTGTAATTGCAAAAAATGGCGAGATTATTTTTGAAAATCTTACCAAGGTTGAGCTTGTGATGCATGAACTTACTAAAGAGCAAATTATTTCTTATGTTAAAAAAGATCAGCCAATTGGCTGCGCCGGAAGTTACAAATATGAATCACTGGCAAAAGTCTTGTTTTCAAGGGTTAGCGGCGATCATTTCTCAATTTTAGGAATAAATATTCAGCAAATCATATCTTTTTTGTTTAAAAATAATTTCATTGAATTATAATATTTATATTAGATATATAAATAAACAAAAATATTATGGAATTTCTTTCAACAGAAATATTGCTTAGCTTCATAACGCTGACTATACTTGAGATTATTCTTGGTATTGATAACCTTATTTTTATCTCTTTAGTTACCGGTAAATTACCAAAAAAAGATCGACAAAAAGCGAGAGTTTTTGGTCTTTCTCTAGCTTTGGTGATTAGAGTTTTGATGCTTTTGACGCTGTCATGGATTATAACTCTAACTAAGCCATTATTTCACATTGGGTCACTTGGATTTTCCTTTAAAAGCCTACTTTTACTGTCCGGAGGTATATTTTTAATTATTAAAAGTGGTCATGAAATATATAATGACGTATTTTTAGCACTAACGCATGAAAATGAATCCAGTAAGTCTAGAGTCAAAACTACTATGACTATGGCTATAGCGCAAATTATCTTAGTTGACTTTATATTTTCATTTGACTCAGTAATCACAGCAGTAGCCATGACTAATAATTTATATGTGATTATTGCGGCAATTGTGATATCAATGATAGTAATGTTGATTTCATCTGAGTCAATTAGTAGCTTTTTGGTAAAGTACCCGTCTTTGAAAATTATTGCCTTGGCCTTGATATTCTTGGTAGGCGTAATACTTGTCGCAGATGGCTTTGAAGTAAAAATATCAAAAACATATTTATATTTCTCGTTATTTTTCACTTTATCAGTTGAGATTCTCAATATTATTGCAAAAAAACGCAGTGATTAAGAAAATTGATAAGAAAGTCTTGACTTAGCTTTAAAAGTAATATATAATATTGCTTGAGAGAATTTTTGAAATATTAATTAAAAAATAAAGAAAATGAAAATTAAATTATTTGCAGTTTGTACATTATTGGCTTTACTTCCTTCATGTACAATTTTAGATATAATTTTCTAAATTGGAATTTTAGTAATATTTTTAGTAATATAGTAATATAATTTTTATACCATGATTAGAATCACTAAATTCTGCCTTGCTATTTTTTGCATGACATTTGTCTTGACTTCTTGTAATTTACAAAAGTCAAATGCTCCACTACCAAAACTTGAGTATCTTGAAGGTGCTTCAAAATTTAGTATTGACCAATTTTTTGATTCTGACCTTAGGGGCTTTGCGATAATTTTAGATAATGATGATAAAATTATTGATAAAATAGATATAACATCTCAAGGATCGTGGAGTGGCAACAAAGGAACGGTAAAATTTGAGTATCTCTATAAAAATGATAGAAAAGATTACAGAACTTGGTTGATTACCAAGCAAAATTCTGAGAATTTTTCTATTGTTGGACATGACTTTGTTGGTTCTGCCAATGGTAGACAAAGTGGTAATGTTGCAGAGTTACTATATAAAATGAATTACAAATTTAATGGTGACGAAAAAGAAATCAGCTTTGTTGATAAGGTTTACCAGGTTAACAACTCGTCTGTTATAGCGATAACTGAGCTTTATCACAAAAACAAAAAGGTTGGTAAAATTATTTCCTCTTTTGTTAAGGTTAAAACTAGATCGACTTCGGAATCTAAAGAAGGAGAAGTTTCTCAAGAAAGTTCAGGTGTATAGATTGAGTAGAAATCTTGGTTAGAGTTTTTTTGACAATCATCACCTTACTTAAGTTGGTAAAATGATCTTGGATATGTTTTGCGCAGTGATTGATCTATGCTTACTGCATTGACTTTCTTGAGTAAAAATGTGTTTATCAAGAAAAAATCCGGTTAATTTAAGTCCGCTTAATATATCTTGATTGGAAATTTCATTATCATTGTCATATTCCGATTGATTATTGGCGTAAAAATGAATAAACCCTGGTAGATTAAGGATTTTTTTACCATAAGGATCTCCGATTTTTTTTGACACTGCCCTGCCCGACTTTGGAGAAACATAAATCAACTCTTCTTGAGAGTCAGAAACGGCGCATCTAGTTAAATCCATGCCATATCCTAACTCTGACAAAAGGTCAAACTCAAAAATTATATAATTTACTATTACTTTTTTATCACTTAGGTCTTTGTCTGCAAAAGATTCGATAACTTTAACTAGTTTTAAATATAGCTCATTTAAGACCTCTCTTTCGTGAAAATTATTATTAATAATTGTAATTAGCGACAAAAAGCAGCTCAACCTTAGTTTGTTGAAAATTATCTTACTTGAATATGACCTGACTACTTCACAGTAATAGAAGCTGCCGAGATTTTCTTCGATTCTACTTCTCCATTCAAAAGAAATGAGGTTTCCAACCTGAAATATGGCTTGATTTTTTTTGGAAAAAGCGCTTTTGACAAAACCTTTGCGCACGCCGTGATTTTGCGAAAACACCTTGATCACAGCAGAGCTCTCATTGTGCTTTTTTATGTCAATAATAACACCTATATCTTCAAATTTCATAAAAAATACTTTGCTTTTGATTTTTTAACCACAGGATTTTAAAAATTCCAAAGCTTTACTAGTTGAATCAAAAACTTTTTTATTAGTAAATTGATGCCTAAACCAGGTTAATTGGCGCTTGGCGTAATTTCTGGTTTTTTGCGATGATAGATTTATCATTTCATCTTTACTAATTAATCCATTTAAATAATCCCTTATTTCATAATAGCCAAGAGTCTTGGTAACCTGATAGTCGTTGCTATCACCTATTTTACTGATTAACTTTTCTACTTCTTCTATTGCTCCTTGTTTAATCATAATATCAAATCTTTTATTACACTTATCATAAAGATCTTTTCTATCAATTTCAATATTAATGTGAATTATTTTTTGAGGATCAATAATATATTCTGGAGTTTGTTTGTACCAGTAAGAAATCGGTTTATTGGTTTGAGCAAGAACCTGATATTGTCTCATCAATCTTTGTGGATCGGTATATTTTATTTCATCTTCATTGATGTTAAATTTTAACATTTCTTGAATTAGCCCATCCTTGCCTTGATTTTCAAAAATTTTAATAGATGAATTTTTGACTTCTTGGGAAATTTCTGGAATTTTATTGATGCCATTTATTAATTTTGAGATATACATGCCAGTTCCTCCAACTATCACGGGAATTAAGTCACTTTCCAAACTGTCTTTTGTTGCTTTTTTTACTTCTTTTAGCCAATCTGCAACCGATGAGGATTGATCATAGTCTAAATATGAGTATAAATAATGCTTTACTTCGCTTGTTTCCTCTTTTGGTGGCTGGGCAGATAAAATTGGCAGATCACGGTAGATTTGCAGTGAGTCTGCGTTGATGATTGAGATATTTTTGTGCTTGGCAAATTTTATAGCTAAAGATGATTTGCCTGATGCTGTTGCTCCTGATATTACGAAAATTTTTTTCATTTAATTGACATTTTTTTAGGAACAACTGTATCTGATGCGAAATTTTTAACCCCAAGCTTGCCTGATAAATTTAACATTAAGGCAAGATCGTTTACAGTCCAAGCGAACAACTCTATGCCACTTAGAGACTCTATTAAATCTTGATTAATTAAATTATATTTGATGGATAAAAATTTAATGTTATGATTTAGTAAATTTTGCTGAAATTCCTGATATTTTTCCGGCTCTATTTCATCGCAAACTGCCATAATTTTTACTTTTTCAGAAAAAACCTCTCTTATTTTATCATATATTGGTTTTGCAGCAGCAAGATTTGTTACATATGGAGCAAAATAGAATTGGTCTAAGTTGCAATCTGAGGCTTTTATTGCTTCACTGACCATTTTTACAGCATCTTCCAGTTCATCTTGCTTTAAGGTCTGTAAATTTTTAAAATCCAGCCAATACAGCATTTTATCCTTATATTTTAAAAACTGGTGAAATTTAGGCAGATATTCCAAGTCGTCTGGCTCTGGGATATCGTGACTAATTATTAACTTTCCTTCAGTATAATGAATATCTATTTCAATACCATGAAAACCATGTAAAACAGCCTCATCAAGACTTTTTAATGAATTTTCAGCTATATTACCTGTGTGATAACCCCTGTGGGCGAAAATTTTCTTCATAATTAGGTCATTAAATTGGTTTGATATGATACATTAAATTTTAATAATAATTAGACTCTTTTGCAAGAAAATTTTTAATAACAAGTCAAAATTGGTAGAAAACGCTATAATTATGACCATTTTTGACAAAAATTCTCATTTTTGACATTTTTTTAAAGAAATCACTTGCTCTTAATTTTATTATGTGTAATACTATGGTTAGGAATATTGAAGTTTTAACGAAAAGTTACCAAGTAAATATCCGTATAATTTTACAACCCTATTAAATTAAGGGTGTTTTATTGATGATTTAAAACAAATTATAAAAACAATTAGAGGAAATTTTAAGATTAAATTATTTATAACATATTTATGAGATTTTTTTACATATCGCAATAATGAACTTAGATAATTAAATAATTTAAAAGATAATTTCCCCTGCATACAATATATTAGAGGGAAAAATGACAATAAAATCAATTTTAATCGATGCTGCTCATAAAGAGGAGACTCGAGTTGTAGTAACCGATAGCGGTGTATTACAAGACTTTGATCGTGAAGCAATCTCGGTCAAAAAAGTAAAGGGAAATATTTATCTAGCAAAAGTGACTAGGGTTGAACCTTCACTTCAGGCTGCTTTTGTGGATTATGGGCAAGATAGGCATGGCTTTTTGCCTTTTGGGGATATTCATCCAGACTATTTTAACTTAAGCGAAGAAGAAAGGAAGAGTGTTACACAGCTACTTTCTTCCCAAGAATCAGGTGACAAAGAAGGAAGTGAAGACGAGGATAGAGAGCCTTCTAAAGGAAATAGGGATTTTGATGAAGAATCGATAAGTACCGGGTCTGATTCTGCTGATGATGAGGCTGAAACGGTTAGAGGCGAAGGCTTTGCTCAAACAATTTACAAAAAATTTAAGATCCAAGATGTAATTAAGTCTGGACAACTAATTTTGATCCAAGTTACAAAAGAAGAAAGAGGCAACAAAGGTGCTTCGATGACAACTTATATTTCTTTAGCTGGAAAATATTGCGTATTAATGGCTAATACTGCTAATAAAGGTGGAGTATCTAGGAAAGTTGAGAATTTTCGCGATAGGAAACTTTTGCGAGGAATTTTAGGTGAACTGGAAATTCCTGCAGATAGATCAGTTATCATTAGAACTGCTGGCGTTGGTAAAAAACCTGAAGAAATAAAGCGCGATTACGAATATTTGAACAAATTGTGGGAAAATATTGTTGCAACTGCAAAAGAGTCAAAATCGGTACTTTTCATTCATGGTGAAGATGATATTATAAAAAGGTGCATCAGGGATGTTTACAATGAGGATGTGTCTGAGGTTATTATCGAGGGTAATGATGCTTATGAAGAGGTAACGAAATTTATTGAAATGACGATGCCTGGCGGTGACCATAATATTGTTCATTATCAGGATAGAACTCCGATTTTTAGTAAATTTGGAGTCGAACAGCAGATTGCCGCTCTTTATCAAAAAGAAGTGCCGCTAAAGTCTGGGGCTTCGATAGTTATAGATCAGGCTGAGGCTTTGGTTGCAATTGATGTTAACTCTGGAAGGTCTACAAAAGAGTCAAATATCGAGGAAACTGCATATCAAACCAACTTAGAGGCTGCTAAGGAAATTGCAAAGCAACTAAGGCTAAGGGATTTGGCTGGTCTTATTGTGATTGATTTCATCGATATGAGTGATCAAAAACACAGAAGGCAAGTTGAAAGAACCTTAAGAGATGAGTTGAAGGATGATCGAGCAAGAATTCAGCTTGGTAGGATTAGTGTTTTTGGGTTATTAGAGCTTTCTAGACAAAGACTTGGGTCTTCATTATTTGAAACAATAACTAGGCAGTGCCCTAGCTGTAACGGAAGTGGCTACATTAGATCAGTTGAGGTTTGCACAATGGCTATTTTTAGAGCAATTCGTGATGCTTGTAACGATAAACAAACTAAAGTTATTTATGTTTATACTGCTGGTGACGTGATATCTCACATGGCGAATTTCAAAAGAAGGGATTTGTTAATTACTGAAAAAAACTATGGTATTAATATAATTCTTCATCAAGATGATGATATTGGTGGATCTGGTTTCAAGCTAAAAAAGAGGAAAAGCCTCTCTTCTCAAGAAAAAAGAGAGATAAATATGGAAGTTGAAACTGGGAAAGTTAATCAACTTGAAATAGAAAAAGACTATTTTGATGATTTTTCTAGAGATGAGGACGCGGACCCTTCTCAATATGAAAGTAATCAAAGAAACAACCAAAGACGTAGGGGTTCTCATGGAGGAGGATCTGGGGGGAATTTTGGAGGCGGAAATAGAAGAAGGAATAACTCTGATCGAAATCGTAGATCTTCAAACTCTAGAGGTGGCAATAATAGAGACAAAGGAAGAAAGCCTACAGAAAATAAACCTACTAAGCAAAAAGGGCTTATAGATTCAGTGTTTGGAATGTTCAAATAAAAATCTAAGGAGGCGTCGCTTTTTTAGCGTCACTTCCTTACTTCTTTTAGAGAGATGATTTTGATTACTTCCTGACCTTTCTTGGCAAAGCAAATGCAATATTTTCTGTTTTACCTTGCATTTCTTGGACCAAAGCTTTTTGACCAGTTAATTCCTGAATTCTATCGACTACACCTTCAACGAGAATTTCTGGTGCGGAGGCTCCGGCGGTTATACCGATTCTTGACCTACCCTCAAGCCATTGTTTGTCAACCTCGCTTGCGTTATTTATTAAATGAGATTCAACGCCGCACTCTTCGCCAAGATCTCTGAGACGGTTGGAATTTGAACTATTTTGAGCCCCTATGACCAAAATAATGTCGACCTGCTTAGCGAGCTGTCTTACTGCGTCTTGGCGATTTTGAGTCGCATAACAAATATCCTTAGTGGCAAGGCCGCGACTTAACTGAGGGAATCTTTCTTCGAGTATTTTGACAATCTTTTTAGTGTCATCAACGCTTAATGTTGTCTGAGAAACATAGGCAAGCTTGTCTGGATTCTTTACCTGAATTGACCTTGCATCCTCTTCATTAGTGACTAAAATTACCTCTTTTTTAACTTTTCCGCTAGTTCCTTCGACTTCTGGGTGACCTTTATGGCCAATTAAGATAATTTCATAATCATTAGCCTCGTGTTTTCTTGCTTCGCGGTGGACTTTGCTTACTAATGGGCAGGTTGCGTCTATAACATCCAATTCTCTATTTTTTGCATCACTTTCAACTTTATCAGAAACGCCATGAGCAGAAAAAATAACCAGACTTCCTTCTGGCACCTGCTCAACTTCGCTAACGAATATAACACCTTTATCCTTTAAAGATTCTACAACATATTTGTTATGCACGATTTCGTGGCGGACATATACTGGTGGGCCAAATTTTTGAAGAGCTCTTTCGACGGTTTCAATTGCGCGCGTAACTCCTGCGCAAAAACCTCTTGGCTTGGAGAGTATTATCTGAATTTGTTCCATTTTGTCTATTTTTTTAAGTATTAAAGTCGCTTAAAGCCCCTTATTACAATATTATAATAAATTTTATTAAATTTTCAACAAATTTTACTTTAAAAAATATATTTAATGTTGTATAATTAAAATGAATATGTTTTTAATTTATAAATTATGACAGATAAAAAGAAAAAAGAAGACAAAATTGAGGTTACCGGACACAAGTGGGACGGTATTGAAGAGTATAATATAGGCCCTCCAAAGTGGTGGACTATTACATGGATAGTCTGTATTATTTGGGCTGTTGGATACTGGTTTTTATACCCTACTTGGCCTACTTTGTCTGGAAATACAAAAGGTAGTCTTGACTGGACATCTAGCTCTGAATTGGTAAAATCCCAAGAAGAGATTGGCTCAAGAAGAGATAAATATGCTAAAGAATTTGCTCAATTAAGCTTTAAAGAGGTGCAAAAGAACCCGCAAATCATGGAATATGCGCTAAGAGGTGGGGCTTCGATATTTGGCAATATTTGCGCGGCGTGCCATGGTACTGGTGGGGCTGGGAGTAAGGGTTTTCCTAATCTTAATGATGATGATTGGCTGTGGGGTGGAGAAATTGATCAAATTTACCAAACTTTACGCTATGGGATAAGGTCTGGGCATGAAAAAACTAGGATTTCGCAAATGCCTGCTTTTGGACTTGACAAAATTCTCAATAAAGAAGAGATCAATCAGGTTATGCAGTATGTTCTTTCCTTGTCTGGTAAGGATAAATATAATAAGGAAGGAGAGGCAATTTTCAAAGCCCAATGCGTGACTTGTCATGGAAAAAATGGCAAAGGAGATCAATCGATTGGGGCTCCGAACTTGACTGACAAGATTTGGCTTTATGGCTCTGATAGGCAGGATCTATTTTACAGTATTTATTTTGCCAGAGCTGGGGCTATGCCTGCTTGGACTGGTAGATTGACTGATGAAGAAATTAGGAAGGTGGCAATTTACGTTCATAGTTTGTCGAATTAATCCTCTTTGGGATAATTTGGCAGATAAAATAGTGCTTTTCTATCCTATTAACGGAGAATTGTCACCACATAGATATAGGTTATGATAGGATTTGAAGAGATATATAAAAACTTGTCTAAGGCGATTGCTGAAGGAAAGCTGCATCATGCGATTATATTGGCCGGAAATAAGGGGGCTGGGAAATTTGAATTTGCCAAATTATTTGCAAAAGAGTTGCTTGATGCGAAAGAATTTAGAGGCGAACATCCAGATTTAAAAATTATTGAAAAAGCAGTTGGCAAAAAAAATATTTCCGTCGATCAAGTAAGGTTTATTGCTGGTTTTTTTCAAAGCACTGGGGCTATTGCTAACAAAAAGATTGTTATTGTAAATAAAGCTGATGACTTAAATAATTCGAGCTCTAATGCTTTATTAAAAACGCTGGAAGAGCCGAATAAGGGTTGTTACTTGATTTTGATTTGCGACTCTTTGTCTAGGCTTTTGCCTACAATTAAGTCTAGATGTCAAATTTATAAATCTGAAGATTTATCTTTTGATAAATTTAAAGAGGCTTTTTACAAATTAAGGCCGGATTTTCTGCCAAAGCTTAGCGACGATGAGCTCAAGGTTTTGTCAATATTAAGTGGCAATTCGGCAAGATCTGCCTTTAAGTCTGGTGAAGATTTGATGTTTTTATATAATAACTTGCTTAAATCTATAGAAAATGGATTTTTAGATCAGGATTTCTTGAAAAAAATAGCTGATAAATCTTTTGATTTTGGCAATTTACTGATGATTTTTGAGATATTTTTTAATCGGTTGCTTAAATTTTCGTGTGATGCTTATGATGATTTTACCAATGATGAAAAAAGATTATTTGAGAATATTTCTAACAAAAAGTCTGCTGATGATATTTTTAAAACCCATGATGAGTGCAGATTTCTACTAGACAAGACTATTTCTCTTAATTTAGATAAAAAATTAAGTGTGATTAATTGCTTTAATTTGATTGTAAGTTAAAATTAAAGAGTCGCGACCTCCTCTTGAAGTAAATTTGGATGATGGATATGTGGTGATGGGGACGATTGAAGTTGTTGAAGATAAAACATTATAACCTCTACTTATATTTATTTTAAAAGATATAAGTAAAACTTATATAACTCTAAATTCTTAAATAATTCTAACTGACTCATATTAATTTTAGAAATACGCGAGAAAAATAGTAAATAAGATTGCTT
Organism: Rickettsia sp.; assembly: GCA_038131245.1. Lineage (GTDB taxonomy): Bacteria > Pseudomonadota > Alphaproteobacteria > Rickettsiales > UBA1997 > CAMCFD01. The sequence continues at coordinate 22,361 of JAYPPA010000020.1, forward strand.
ATTAAAAAATGGCTCTTAAAATTAGATTAAAGAGGACATTGTTACTTAAATAAATCTTATTAAAATGAGGTTAAAAATATCAAATAATCAATTAGTTGATGGACAAATTCCTGAAGGGTTGTTGCATGAAGGAATTACAAATCTTGATCTTACGGACTGTGGATCATTAACGCAGTTATCGAATCTACCTGCCAGCCTTACACGCTTTGATCTTACTAGATGCCAATCATTAACGCAGTTACCAGATTTGCACGCTGGAATTACAAATCTTAATCTTTATGGCTGCAGATCATTAACGCAGTTACCGGCCCTGCCTGATGGGATTACAAATCTTAACCTTGTGGGATGCGAATCATTAACGCAGTTACCGGATCTGCCTGCCAGTCTTACACACCTTGATCTTTCCGTATGCCGATCATTAACGCAGTTACCGGCCCTGCCTGATGGGATTACAAATCTTAACCTTGTGGGATGCGAATCATTAACGCAGTTACCGGATCTGCCTGCCAGTCTTACACACCTTGATCTTTCCGTATGCCGATCATTAACGCAGTTACCAGATTTGCACGCTGGAATTACAAATCTTAATCTTTATGGCTGCAGATCATTAACGCAGTTACCGGCTCTACCTGCCGGGCTTACAAATCTTGATCTTATGGTCTGCGAATCATTAACGCAGTTACCGGCTCTACCTGATGGGATTACAAATCTTAACCTTACGGGATGCAGATCATTAACGCAGTTACCGGCCCTGCCTGCAGGGCTTACACATCTTAATCTTGGTTATTGCAGATCATTAACGCATTTACCGGATCTGCCTGCAGGGCTTACATATCTTAATCTTGGTTATTGCAGATCATTAACGCATTTACCGGATCTGCCTGCAGGGCTTACAAATCTTGATCTTCGTGGATGCACCAACCTTCAACCAACCCCGGAACTTGTCGCTCAGCTTGATGAAATTGAAGGGCATGTGGATTCATACGTGACTCGACCAGAACATTGGAGAGTTAGGGATATGATAGGTCAGGCGGCTGGCGGTGGTGCTGCTGATGCTGGTATAGATGATGGCAGAGCTGAATTGGCCGGATCAATAGATGCGATTACAGCAAGATTAAATGAAGTGGTAACAAGTAGTGACGTAGGATCTGTCCCTATCTATAATCCAGATACTGATACAACCAGACATGTTTACCCGCTGCTAGATATTTTTAACAGATTCACCACTCAAAATATCCGCCATGGCGATAGAAGGCTTGAGGACATTGTTGCAACCGTCACGCCGATAGTTGAACTTTTAGAGAATGATTCATCTCACTTAGTTTGGATGAATGCAATGGCTGCACATTACATGCAGGGCTGTGTTAATCAGCCAGTCCAGGCCTTCATTGAAATTGCGGGTTTTGCCGGAGTTTGCCTAGAAGACACAATTGCTGGCAAAATGGAAGCCACAAAAGCAATATCAGCCAGAATAGCAATTCTTGATTTTTTTGCAAAATTATCTGCTGGAGAGCGAACTGGACTCGGGGTAGAAGTAGAATTTGGCAATGTTATGATTAGTAAAGTCCATCAAGAATTCCTAAAAGAAGGCCAAATTACAAAACCTTGGCCAGGAATCCCAGGTAAAGTTGCTTATCAAGGAATGGTTGAAGGAGCAGTAGAGCGCAGGGTTGGCGATGCTTGTATGCATGTAAAAAATGAAGCTCTTGACCTACCTCATGAAGAAATAGCTAATAGGTTGCTTGGATTTTTAGAAGGCGGTGCCGAAGGAAAAGATCCACCATATCGACATGTTGCACTTGCTTGGATGGCGGCAATGCTAAAAGGAAATCCAAGGTTAGAAGCGAAGTCAAAAGAAATCGATGAAAAATATGAAGAAGAAAGGCAGCTCCATGAAAGTGAGTTAGAATTCCTAGCATTTGCAGAAAAAGTAAATGAAAGCGGCCTTGAAAGAGCGTTAAGAATTTACGCAGATGATCCGAATAAGGATGAGTTTGAGACAAGATATAAAGAAGAATTTACCGGGACTCCAGGCGAAAAGGCTCAAAAATTAGCGGCTGCCCAAATGGAAATTGGGTCAAACTATGCTTCGATTGATTCTCGTAAAGAACAAGCTCGAGTTGATTTGATTAAGTCTGTATCTTCAGCAGCAGAAGTAGCTTCGGCGGCGGCTGCTGCTCCTGCTCCAGACCTACCTCCTGCAACTTCTAGGCGTCGATCACCTTCACCATCAGCTAGACCTGTTGGAGTTGTAACAAGAGTAACAGCAGTTACGGATCGGGAAGCTGAGTTTGAGATGTTTACTTAGGTGGATAAAGTTCGAGTTTTTTCCCACGGCAAAGCCGTGAACCAAAAACAAGTTAAGGATTTTTTAATTTGAATATTTTTTCAACTCAGTTTGAAGCTTTTAAAAGATCCTGCATGGCGTCTTCGGCCTGTTTATTTATCTGAACATAAAGGTCGAAAAAGTCTTTGCATTGCTATAAACTTAAAAGAAATTTCGCTACGCGATATTTCTTTTAGGAAGTTCGAGTTTTTTCCCACGGCAAAGCCGTGAACCAAAAACAAGTTAAGGATTTTTTAATTTGAATATTTTTTCAACTCAGTTTGAAGCTTTTAAAAGATCCTGCATGGCGTCTTCGGCCTGTTTATTTATCTGAACATAAAGGTCGAAAAAGTCTTTGCATTGTTGATTGTAGGTGTCGATTTCTTTTTTGCACTGCATCTTGGCATCTTGTAAATCTTGATCATCAATTCCAGATAAATTTTTAGCAATTAAAGAATTTATATTTTTCAAAACCTCTTTTTGACGGTCGGATTTCATTTTTAACTCAACTGCGGATTGTGAAAATTCCTTGGAGCGATTACGAAGCTGGTTGTATATTTGACGAGCTTGGTCATAGACTTGCCTTGCCAATAAGTATTTACCCTCCTCATCATTAGGTGAACCAACTTTATTGGATATTTTTGTACTTGGCGCAGATGGCTGATAATATTTTTCATTAGCAATACTTCCTCTAATAGTAGATTTCTTTTTAGGTAAAATAGTCAAATCCATTACCTGGAAATTACCAAGAAATAACTCCTCCCTTTGGCTTGAGGAAAAATTAGAATCAAGAACAATAACAATCTCATCAGGATGAGAACCTTTGCGACCAACTTTTTCTTTGCTGTTAAAATTAAAAGAAATTATATTTTTAGCCCTTCTTAAGCCGTCATTAATTTTTATAGCAAAACTTGGCTTAGTGTCCATAACAAGTCTGGAAGCTATTTGAGGAACTGTTATATCATGATAAAACATCAGGGATTCGCTGATTTTTCTTCTGTCGATAGGAGTCATATCGCGAAACATTTCCATTATCGAAAGTCTGTCTAATTTTTTTTGAATTGATGGATTGGTTTGGATATGAACCTTAATATTATTTGCAATTAGACTTTGCACAAGATCCATAAAAAAATGAAAATCTTTAAAGACTTCACTTTGATCTTCTACATTGTGATAAGCAGGAGTATATCTTGATAGAAAAAAGAATGACTCTGGGAAAATGACATTCTTTATACCCTTAACAGTAATTGTCTCTATAAATCTTTTTACCTCTTGTATTTTTTCCATAATATACGATTTTTTACAATTATAGAATTTTGCAAAAGCAAAATCAAGGGTATTTTTAACCCTCGTAGCAAGAATACATATATGGCGTCAAGGCATCAAATTCAGCAGCACAAGAGTCAACTCTTTTGTAAACTGGCTTCACATCCAATTTATTTCGAAGCTCCAGAATATCTTTTTCAGTTTGACCAGATAATTTAGCCAATCTTGCGTCAGAAAAACCCATTCTTTTAAGCTTCATGAGCTGGTCATGATCTTGCTTGAGGCCACTTTCTCTAATTTTATTTTCTACTTCGATGATTTCTTGAAGCTGCCTTAAAAACCACATATCATAAAAAGTAGTTTCATGAATTTCTTTTAGCGACAACCCTTCGCGAATAGCCTGGGCAATTAAGAGTATCCTGTTTGGAGCCCTTATAGCAATCATTTGCTTTATTTCTTTTTGGCGACTTTTTGGATCTTGCGATTCTAGAGGAATATCATCAAGACCACTGATTTTTAATTCCAGGGACCTTAGGGCTTTTTGCAGACTTTCTTGGAATGATCGACCGATTGCCATTGCTTCTCCGACTGATTTCATGGAGCTTGAAAGCACAGAATCGCTGCCTTTGAATTTTTCGAAAGTGAATCTTGGGATTTTAGTAACAACATAATCGATTGTTGGCTCAAATGATGCAGGGGTTTTACCACCAGTAATGTCATTTTTAATTTCGTCAAGGGTGTAACCAATGGCAAGTTTAGCCGCAACTTTAGCGATTGGGAAGCCGGTGGCTTTCGAAGCAAGCGCAGAAGATCTAGAAACTCTAGGGTTCATTTCAATTACAACCAAACGCCCATCTTTAGGGTCAACGGCGAATTGGACATTTGACCCACCGGTTTCAACTCCAATTTCACGAAGAACCGCAATTGATGCATCGCGCATTCTTTGATATTCCTTATCGGTCAGAGTCAATGCAGGAGCCACGGTAATCGAATCACCAGTATGAACACCCATTGGATCAATATTTTCAATCGAACAAATAATTATCGTATTATCATTTTTGTCGCGTACAACCTCCATTTCATATTCTTTCCAGCCAATAATTGATTCATCTATTAAAACTTCATTAGTTGGAGATATTTCAAGACCATATTCGACGATTTTGATGAACTCTTCCTTAGTGTTGGCCACTCCGCCTCCGGCTCCGCCTAAGGTGAATGACGGGCGAATGATTGCCGGAAGGCCAATGTCTTTAAGGGCCTCCATCGCGTCTTTTAATGTTTTAACAATGACATTTCTAGGTGTCTCTAAACCGATTCTATCCATTGCAGCCTGAAACAATGAGCGATCTTCAGCTTTATTTATAGCCTCAATATCAGCACCGATAAGCTCGACATTGTATTTTTCTAAAACCCCAGCCTTAGCTAGATTTATCGCGCAATTTAGTGCAGTTTGACCACCCACAGTAGGTAAAATAGCGTCCGGGCGCTCTTTTCTGATGATTTCTTCAACAATATCAACATGGATTGGCTCAATATAGGTGCGATCCGCTAAATTTGGATCGGTCATGATTGTGGCTGGGTTTGAATTAACTAGAATAACCTTGTAACCTTCTTCTTTTAAGGCTTTGCAGGCCTGAGTTCCAGAGTAATCAAACTCACAGGCTTGACCGATGACTATTGGCCCTGCTCCGATAATTAATATTGACTTAAGATCCTGTCTTTTTGGCATATTAAAATAAATTGATAAATAGTTTAATATATTATATAATATATTTTATAAAAAGTCAATTAATGTAAATAAATAAAATGAAAGATTTAAATAAAACACAGTTAATTAATAAGAAACGGACACTGTCGAGGCTTGTGGCGGTGCAAATTATGTATCAATATGAGTTTTTTGGACGAAAATACGATATTTTTGAGTTAAAAGACGAATTAATCGATAATTATGCTTTATTTGAGGACGAGAAAGAAAAATCCTATCGTGATAAGGTTGATGAAATATTTATTGATGATTTAGTTGGAAAGGCTTTGGAATCAACAAAGGAGCTTGATTTAGAGATTGCAAAATATAAGAAAAATGCTGATTCTGATTTGGTGACTACGCAGATTTTGAGACTTGGGGCGGCTGAACTAAAATTATTTAAGGATACTGATTTTAAGGTTATTATCAGCGAATACTCTGATATTACTGGTTATTTTTACGAAGAAGCAAAGGTTGCTTTTGTGTCTTCAGTTTTGAATCAATTAGCAAAAGAATTTGGGAGGGTTTAAAATGACGAAATCTAGGAAAATTTTGATTGCCAAGGTGACTGCGCCACACGGTATTAGAGGTGAATTGAAAATTGTGGCTTTTTGTGATGAATTGGACGATCTTGAAAAGTTCCCGCTGTGGGATAAAAATGGCGAGAAACTTGATTTGTCGATTAATAAAGGAAGTAAGGCGGCTGATAAAAGGACGAAAAATGGTGATTTGATGGCGACAGTAAAAATTGCTGGGATTGATGATCGAAATGCGTCTGAACTTGCTCGGGGGATGGAAATATTTGCTAATCGCGAAGATTTCGCTGAAATTTCAGATGAGGATGTTTTTTACATTGCTGATTTAATTGGCATGGATGTTGTTAATCGAGGTGATAAGGTTGCTAAAGTATTAAATGTACATGATTTTGGTGCCGGAACAATGCTTGAAATTGAGTTTTTAGATGGTAAAACGCCAAAAGGCTATGAAAAAGTTGAAAACATTCCTTTCAAGGATGAGTTTTTCCCTGAGGTGAATTTGGATGAGGGTTTTGTGGTGATGGGGACGATTGAAGTTGTTGAAGATAAAACATTATAACCCTTACTTATATTTATTTTAAAAGATATAAGTAAAACTTATATAACTCTAAATTCTTAAATAATTCTAACTGACTCATATTAATTTTAGAACTACGCGAATTATTAAAAAATGGCTCTTAAAGTTAGATTAAAGAGGACATTGTTACTTAAAATAGATCTTATTAAAATGGAATTAAAAATATCAAATAATCAATTAGTTGATGGACAAATTCCTTATGGGTCGTTGCATGAAGGAATTACAAGTCTTAATCTTCTTTATTGCAGATCATTAACGCAGTTACCGGATCTACCTGATGGGATTACACATCTTAATCTTCGTGGATGCAGATCATTAACGCAGTTACCGGCTCTACCTGATGGGATTACAAATCTTGATCTTTATGACTGCAGATCATTAACGCAGTTACCGGATCTGCCTGCAGGGCTTGCATATCTTAATCTTGGTTATTGCAGATCATTAACGCATTTACCGGATCTGCCTGATGGGCTTACAAATCTTGATCTTCGTGGATGCACCAACCTCCAACCAACCCCGGAACTTATCGCTCAGCTTGATGAAATTGAAAGAAGGCATGTGGATTCATACGTGACTCGACCAGAACATTGGAGAGCTAGGGATATGATAGGTCAGGCGGCTGGCGGTGGCGCGGCTGGTGCTGGTATAGATGATGGCAGAGCTGAATTGGCCGGATCAATAGATGCGATTACAGCAAGATTAAATGAAGTGGTAACAAGTAGTGACGTAGGATCTGTCCCTATCTATAATCCAGATACTGATACAACCAGACATGTTTACCCGCTGCTAGATATTTTTAACAGATTCACCACTCAAAATATCCGCCATGGCGATAGAAGGCTTGAGGACATTGTTGCAACCGTCACGCCGATAGTTGAACTTTTAGAGAATGATTCATCTCACTTAGTTTGGATGAATGCAATGGCTGCACATTACATGCAGGGCTGTGTTAATCAGCCAGTCCAGGCCTTCATTGAAATTGCGGGTTTTGCCGGAGTTTGCCTAGAAGACACAATTGCTGGCAAAATGGAAGCCACAAAAGCAATATCAGCCAGAATAGCAATTCTTGATTTTTTTGCAAAATTATCTGCTGGAGAGCGAACTGGACTCGGGGTAGAAGTAGAATTTGGCAATGTTATGATTAGTAAAGTCCATCAAGAATTCCTAAAAGAAGGCCAAATTACAAAACCTTGGCCAGGAATCCCAGGTAAAGTTGCTTATCAAGGAATGGTTGAAGGAGCAGTAGAGCGCAGGGTTGGCGATGCTTGTATGCATGTAAAAAATGAAGCTCTTGACCTACCTCATGAAGAAATAGCTAATAGGTTGCTTGGATTTTTAGAAGGCGGTGCCGAAGGAAAAGATCCACCATATCGACATGTTGCACTTGCTTGGATGGCGGCAATGCTAAAAGGAAATCCAAGGTTAGAAGCGAAGTCAAAAGAAATCGATGAAAAATATGAAGAAGAAAGGCAGCTCCATGAAAGTGAGTTAGAATTCCTAGCATTTGCAGAAAAAGTAAATGAAAGCGGCCTTGAAAGAGCGTTAAGAATTTACGCAGATGATCCGAATAAGGATGAGTTTGAGACAAGATATAAAGAAGAATTTACCGGGACTCCAGGCGAAAAGGCTCAAAAATTAGCGGCTGCCCAAATGGAAATTGGGTCAAACTATGCTTCGATTGATTCTCGTAAAGAACAAGCTCGAGTTGATTTGATTAAGTCTGTATCTTCAGCAGCAGAAGTAGCTTCGGCGGCGGCTGCTGCTCCTGCTCCAGACCTACCTCCTGCAACTTCTAGGCGTCGATCACCTTCACCATCAGCTAGACCTGTTGGAGTTGTAACAAGAGTAACAGCAGTTACGGATCGGGAAGCTGAGTTTGAGATGTTTACTTAAAAAAACACTAGCAATCGTTAGATTGGGATTAACTTAAGTTGCTTGGTTTAACTTAAGTTACCGCTGCAACAATAATAACATAAAATAGTCACACGAACCGCAAGCTAATTATGTTTATTTTTTTAGATAAAAAATTGACAAAAAACAGCCCTTCATTATATCATACGATGTCAAGTTGAAAATTTCAAGATATTTTTTCAAAAAAATCATCTGAGATTCTTTTTGGACGAAAACTTACTGAATCAACACAGACGATTA
>JAYPPA010000021.1:0-3294 GCA_038131245.1 Rickettsia sp.
AGGCTTTAGACGAGAAATCCCTCTCCACCCTATGTCATTTCGAGGCTTTAGACGATAAATCCCTCGCCATCCTATGTCATTTCGAGGCTTTAGCCGAGAAATCCCTCGTTAATTTCGATCAGACTCTCAATATAACCGTTATTATTTCAAAAAATTGACCAAAAAAAGATCCATTAACCGCAAATCTTTTCAAGAAGACCTTTAGCCTCATCCTTAACACGATCTGCCATCAAAACAGCCAAATCGCGCGACATCTTAAGAATTTTATCATAATTCTTATCAAAATCACTAAGTAGATTCTTCATATCAACAATATCATGGGTTAAAAACTCATTCTTACCGTCAAAATCATAGATTTTCGCCGTAAAATGTAACTTACCCTCATCAATATGACAATAGACCGAAACGGGGCTCTTACAAGATGCATTCAACTGTAGCAAAAACACCCTTTCACTATGAACACAAATTTCACTATTTTTATCGTTAATTTTGCGAACTATATTGCAAATTTCTTCCTCGCCATTCCTAATTTGAAGCGCCAAACTACCTTGTCCAACCGATGGCAGCATAGTCTTAATATCGATGATTTTGCTTTTTTCGATCTTTTTACCAAGCCTTTCCAGCCCGCAAAGCGCCAAAATAGTCGCATCAACCTTGTCTTCCTCAATTTTCTGCAGTCTAGTATCAACATTGCCACGAAAATTAACAATTTTCAAATCCGGCCGAAGCCCAAGCAACACAGACTTCCTACGCGCCGAAGAAGTCCCAACCTTTGCTCCTTTTGGTAATTCATCAATTGAATTGAATTTTTTTGAAATGAAATAGTCGTTTGGATCTTTTCTTGTCGTAAAAGCCGCAATTTGCGTGCCTTGGCGAACTTCAGGCGGAACATCTTTCGCGCTGTGCACCGCTAAATCAATTTTATTAGTTATTAAAGCCTCTTCAAGTTCTTTTATGAATAATCCCTTGCCGCCAATGTCTGCAAGGCTTACATCTTTGAATTTGTCACCAGAAGTTTTGAACTTAATTATTTCAATTTGATCTTCTTGTAAATTGCAACGCTCAATAAGATCCCTTTTAACCTCTTCAGTCTGGGTTATAGCCAGTAAACTCGATCTTGTGCCAATTCTGATTTTTTTCAATTTTATCAATATTTATCGAGTATTCGTCTTGCAATTTTTCTGGATTACCGCGCTGCCTGTAGCTCTTCATTGGGCCAAGAAATCCAATTCATAGATCAAGGGTTATAGTATTAGGCTAAGAAATTTGGTTCATAGGCTGCTCATCAATGAGACCACGTATAAATAAGTACTTGGTCGAATCTGATGAGTGGCCTAAGGGTCAAAATTCGACGCCTAATTAGCCTTGGCGTGCTTTGAATCTAGGGTTAAGTTTGTTTATTACATATAAACGACCCTTTCTACGCACTATTTTACAGTTTTTATCGCGTTTTTTCGCAGATTTTAATGAGTTAAAAACTTTCATAATCTTAAAATTCTAATTAAAAGCCACAAAAATGGCTCCTTGGGAGGGATTCGAACCCCCGACCAATTGATTAACAGTCAACTGCTCTACCACTGAGCTACCAAGGAATATACTTTTGTAAACTTCGTGAAGCCTATATTATAAACTAAAAAAAACTAAAAGTAAAGAAGAAATTTAGAGGATATAACATGATTTAGCTAATAAAAGAAAGTATTTGACGCTTTGCCTCTAGTCAAGCGCCCCCTTTGTAAAGGGGGACTTGCTAAACAAGCTTCATTATCTTCTGTCGCCAAAGAACCTCAACATCATGATGAAAAGGTTGATGAAGTCCAAATATAGCCTTAAAGCGCCCATTACAGCCATCTTACCTAAAGATTCCTTATCAGAAGTATGGTAGTAAGATTGTTTGATGTTTTGAGTATCATAAGCGGTTAAGCCTATAAATACTAGAACCCCGATTGCTGATATTGCAAACTCCATAGCTGAGCTCTTCAAGAAGATATTTACAATCGAAGCCACAATCAAGCCAATTAATCCCATGAATAAGAAAGACCCAAGGCCAGTCAAATCCTTTTTAGTCGTGTATCCATAAAGACTCATAGAGCCAAAAGTAATTGCTGAGATGAAAAACACCCTAGTAATACTCGCCCCAGTGTAAGCAACAAATATCGTTGATAGCGAAAGACCCATAAGAACCGAGTAGATCCATAGATAGCTCTTTGCTTTTTGTGCAGAAATACTGTTGAGCTTTACGCTAAAAAAGATTACAAAGCCAAGCGGCGCAAGCATCACCACAAACGCCAATGGACTACCAAAAAGGATGTTCATTAATTGAGGCGAAGATGAGGTAAGAAACGCCACCAAACCAGATATACCAAGGGCTGTTGCCATGTAGTTATAAACTCCAATCATGTAGCTTCTAAGGCCTTGATCGTAAGTAACCGAGCTAGCTCTGCTAGCGAATGATGAATTTTGTCTTAAATTTGCCATATTTTCTCCTTGTTAAAGTTAAATTAATTCCTTATAATTATAATATAATGTTTATTTTTTGATTTTTCAAGTAAAATCGACAAAAAAAAGAAAAAAATTATAAAAAAGATGAAAAGGAGTAAAATTATTGCAATTATTGGCCTTATGGGTGTCGGAAAAAGTACTGTTGGCGCAAAATTGGCCGAACAAATTGGCTATTATTTTGTTGATTCTGACTCTGAGATTGAGGATTTTGCTAAATCTTCAATTTCTCAGATTTTTAAAGAAAAGGGCGAAAAGCACTTCCGCTTGATTGAAAAGAGTATAATCAAGGATATTGTTGATCGCGATGAAAAGATTGTCCTTTCTTTGGGAGGAGGGGCTTTTGATGATGAGCAAACTAGGAGGTTGTTGCTTGACAAGGCTTTTGTTATTCACTTAAAAGCCCCAATTGATGTGATTTTACATAGAATTGGCGGCAAAACCAATCGCCCACTCTTAAATAAAGGTAATAAAAGAGAGATTTTGCAAAATTTGATTGATAAAAGATATCCAAATTATGCTTTGGCTGATATTGAGATCGATACTAGCCAGTTTACCCATGAAGAGATTATTGATATGGTAATGAGCGAGATGCGTTAGTTAGGAAGTTCAATGCCTCCTATTTTTATGTCATCCTGAGTGCTAGTAAGTCACTAAAATCGAAGATTTTAGATGATTTACTGTGCGTAGGATCTCTTGTTAGCTAAAAAGTCTGATCGAATCTAACGAGGGATCTCTCACTTCGTTCGAGATGACATAGGGCTGGGCTTTGAATGGCATTGAGCTGACGACGGCTTT
>JAYPPA010000021.1:3394-28989 GCA_038131245.1 Rickettsia sp.
GCTTTAATTAAATTGCTTTTAAGTAATTTAATTAAAAAGTTGATCAAAAAGATAGAGAAGCAAAAACGATCTATATTTCTTAAAGAGTTAAATTCCTAAGATTTTTGGTCAAATTCTAGGAGGTTCAATACCTAAATGCGCAGTGTACTTAGTACTCGAGCACATTTAGGCATTGAGCTGACGACGGCTTTGCTTTAATTAAATTGCTTTTAAGTAATTTAATTAAAAAGTTGATCAAAAAGATAGGAATTTACTTTTTCTTCGCTAGTGGGTGAGCATTGAAGACTAGATCTTTAAGCTTTGAATCCATAACATGAGTATAAACCTGCGTCGTAGAAATATCGCTATGCCCTAGAAGCTCTTGCAAGACCCGTAAATCAGCCCCATTATTTAACAAATGCGAAGCAAAAGAATGTCGCAAAACATGGGGATGAACCTTCTCTTCGTCAATATTTGCTGCTCTTGCTGTCTCTTTTAGAAATTTATTAAACGCCTGACGAGTAATATGTGAATCTTTTTTTGTCGATTTTCCGGGAAATAACCACCGCGATGGAGTTTTTTGCTTTAATTTTAATATTTTCAGATAATTTTTAGTTGATTCTATCGCTTTTTCGTTCAAAACCACCAACCTTTCTTTATTTCCTTTGCCTCGCACAATTAAATGATCCTTAATATTTCCAGCCTCATCTTGCTGTAAATTGCTAATCTCAAGACTCACCAGCTCTGAAACCCTAAGGCCTGTCGAATATAAAATCTCAATCATGCAATTCATCCTGCTCGATTTTAGGCTATTATCTTTTTCAGTTGCTGCTATTAAGCTTTCTATTTCCTGTAAAGAAAGCATTTTTGGCAAATTTATCCTAGATTTTGGAGATTCAATAAATAATGTTGGATCTTCTTTGATAATTTTTTCATCCCTTAAAAAGCGATAAAAGCTGCGAAATGTTGAAATAGCCCTAGCAATTGAAGAATCAGCGCTTTTTTTGTCATGAAGCAAGGAAAGGTAAGTCTCAAAGTTTTTTTGTTTTGCACCGATCAATCCGCCACTTTTATTTGCTAAAAATTTTGCAAATAGTTCAAGATCTTTTCCATAAGATTCAATGCTATTTTTTGCCAAGCCGTCCTCAACTCTGATTTTTTGTAAAAATAAGTTAATAGCTTCAAAATCTTTCATAAAGTTCTCTGTCGATTATTGGATCTGGTTTACAGACATTGATTTTGTCTTTAATATCAATTTCAATTGAGATCTTTTGCGATGGTTTTTTAACCTCATGTTCATATAGCGCAATCAACAAAGTAAACACTGAAATGAGAAAAAACCAAAAAATCGTTAACTTTAAAATTTTTAAAAGCATTTATAAATTTGAAAAACAAAATTAATATGTTATAATTTTAACGCATATAGCTTGTTGTTGTCAATAATACAATTTTATGAAGAAATTAGCAGTAAGATTATTAGTTTTTATTACAATTCTCTATTCACATAGTGCCAAAGCCTCCATTTCTCTAATTTCAGATGCTCAAACGCAAAAATTCCTAGAAGAATTGTCAAATCCATTAATAAAAGCCGCTGGACTAGATCCAAAACACATAAAAATCTACATCGTTAATGATTCTAGCGTCAATGCTTTTGTAACTCAAGGACAAAATATTTTCATCAACACTGGATTAATTACTAAATTCAAAACGCCAGATAGCCTCATTGGCGTAATAGCTCACGAGATTGGCCACATTGCCTCTGGCCATATCGCAAGATCCAGTGAGGAATATAAAAAAGCCCAAAATACCGCTTTAGTCGGCTATGTCTTAGGAATAGCCGCAATAATAGCAGGCTCCCCAGAAGCAGGGCAGGGAATTCTAATCGGCGGAGCTGATGTTGCGCAAAAATCAATGCTAAAATACACTAGATCCCAAGAAGAAGCCGCCGACAAAAACGCTTTAACCTACTTAAATAGAGTAAAATACCCAAGCGACGGCCTAATCCGACTTTTAGAATCTTTTGAAATGGCAAGTCGTGGTCTTGAGGGTCAAATCAATGAATACATGCTTTCTCACCCAATTAGTAAAAAAAGAATCGATTATTTAAGAAGCAACGCTCCAAAAAATTTCTCCAACAGTAAGTTTAATAAAAAGCTCCAACCCGAAATGAGCATGATTCTTGCCAAACTAGAAGGTTTTATGGAAGATCCGTACAAAGTCATCAAAAAATATCATAATCGTGACGATAAATATGCTAAATACGCGCTATCTGTGGCTTATTTTCGTGATGCACAAATTGAAAAAGCCCTAAAAACCCTTGATAGTCTAATTAATTCAAATCGCGACAATGGCTTTTTTCATGAATTAAAGGGACAAATATTATATGAATCAGGCCAAGTCGCAAAGTCAATCGAAAGCTACAAAAAGGCCGTTGACAATATCGACCCAAATTACTCCATCGACGCCAGAATGTATTTATCAAAAGCGGTCTTAGATGTTTCTAAAAACGACGAAGAGCTAATACAATATGCTATCGACAACCTATTAATTAGCAAAATATACCGACCAAATAGTCCATTTTTATATCGACAGCTACACATTGCTTACAAAAAAATCAACAACGAAGCCTTATCTTACTACAATTACGCAAACTACAATTACCTAATCGGAGACTTAAAATCAGCCTACCGATATGCCAAATTAGCTCAAAAAAAATTCGAAGAAAGCAAAAAAATTTCCAAAGGAGACAAATTAAAGCTTGAAGATTTGATCGAAATAATTCAAAATGATAAAAGGTTTGAAAAAACTGATTAAAAATCCAAACTATAAATGAAAATATCTTTAATAAAAAGAATCAGAATAGTTTTAAGAAGCTCCACCAGGTCAATTCGTAGATCATTTCGCGAAGTAAAAAGTGAAATCTCCCTAATTTTAAGAAACAGCAAATACAGCAAAGTTTATCCAGACATTTTCGCAGTATTTTCAGTAATCGAACAAGAAGCAAATCTAAAAGTTGTCGAGTTACAGAAAAAAAGTTTTAGTAAGATAAAAGAGAATATAATTAAGGATCAAAATGTCCCAGATAACGAGGTTTTAAGGGTGCTAAGAAGCCTTTTTCACAGCAACCAAACGATCGATAAAACAGACATAAATAAAGCAAAAGTCGCAAAATTTATATATGATGAAACAAAAAGAATCGTTTTATCAAAAAATTCTTACAACGAAGTCCTAATCAAAGCTTTATTGTTCGAATTTCCCTTCATTATAAAGCAAAATAACTACTCTATAATTTCCGGACTCATGCAAAATAGCTCAAAAAGCTATCACAAAATCCTCAAAGACATATTTCTAAATATTGAAACTCTAGACTTCCTGCATAGTCCCAAAGATGCCCTGCAGCTCTTAAATTTATCGGTAACTTACAATAACAAACCTGCTTTCATGATTATTTTAAAGTACCTAAGAGATCTTGACCTTATGCCTCTTACCTTAAAAGGAGATTTAAGGCGCAGACTTCTTTCTCGATATGTATTGGCTAAAAAAGGCGCTGAATTTGGCTCAATTTACATATCATGTTTTCAAAATAAGGACTTGTCAACCACCGTTTTAAAGCAAATCAATTCATTTTTAAGCGGCATCAATAAATCAGGCCATTCAAAATCGGCAAAATATGATAAATTTAACAATATCTTGAAATATTTAACCCTTGCTAAGTCTCTTGGTTACAAAAATTCCAAATTAATCAAGCTCGTCAGTAATTTTGCAAATGATCTTGGTTATAAAAAAGTTAAGAAAATAAAAAATAATGATAATCGAGATGATATTTTGTGGGATTTGACTCCAAGAACCATTATCTCCGCAGGAAGTGTGATTAATATCGCCAAACAATCACCGGAAAGTCATTGGCTCATGAATAATGCTGCTTACTTGATTTAGTTAGACTTCAAGTTCCAGATATTCAAGTTGAAAATGTTAAGATTGTTAAGTTTTTTGTCATCTATCAAATCTTTTTCATCATTTATAAAACCTTATTCATCAAGGTTTTTGGTCAATTTTTACTGACAAAATTATTTCTACCAAAAAAATGACAAAAAACACCACCCCATTATAGCATACGATGTCAAATCTAAAATTGCAAGAAAAAAACAAAAATAATTAAGAAATCGTCTCGTAAAAAGCCTCTTTTAACAAAGCTTCAAAATTCTGATTTAAATCAACTCCTAAATTTTTCAGCGAAGTCACGCCAAACTCACTTATTCCGCAAGGAACAATATTGTCAAAAGCCTGTAAATTTGGATCGATATTGATTGCTAGGCCATGATAAGTCACCCACTTTTTTACTTTAATTCCAATTGCGCCAATTTTTTTCTCTAATCCATTTTCCAAAACCCAAATTCCAACTCGATCTTTACGAATAAATCCTTCAATGTCAAATTTTGCCAAAAAATTTATCACCCAATTTTCAATAAATACCACAAAAGCCGCAATATCAGGCTTTCCATTAGCAAAAAATTTCTTCAAATCAAGCATCAAATAGCCAATCAACATTTTTGGGCCATGATAAGTATATTTTCCGCCGCGATTGATCTTAAAAATTTCTATATCAGTTTTTTTAATCAAATCCTCATCTTTAGCGCTTATTCCTGCCGTGTAAACATCATGATGCTGTAGCAGCCAAATTAAAGAATTGCAATTTTCCTCAATAATTTCAGCCACTTTTTTCTCCATAAAGTCCAGCCCATCTCGATAATCAACAAGGTCGCTTGAAATCTGCCAATCGATATTTTTCGCATTAAATTTACTCATAAATCACTTGAGAAATTAAAGTTTTTTGTTATAATATATCTATCTTTATGTGAAATCTTGAAGTAAAGCGACAGATCTCATAAAAACATAGGAATTTAACAATTGTATTATGATAGGAAAATTGCGTGGCTTTATCGACAGCCTAACTGACGACAAATGCGTCATCGATGTCAATGGCGTTGGTTATCTAGTTAACATCTCAAGTAAAACTTCGCATTTCCTTTCAAAGTTTAATAATAGCACAAATCAACAGAAAAATCAAGTATCTTTAATAATTGAAACTATTGTCAAAGAAGATTCGATCGAGCTTTTTGGGTTCGCCAGCGAAGTCGAGCGCACTTGGTTTCTCGAATTAACCAAGGTTCAAGGTGTTGGAGCAAGGGTTGGACTTAAAATTTTGGCGCATTTTTCAATTCAAGAGATCGCTCAGGCTCTAATCGCAAGCGACCAAAAGGCTTTTTGCCAAATTTCTGGAATCGGCCCAAAACTTGGCCAAAGAATCATTACTGAACTTAAAGATAGCCCGAAAAAGCTTGGTATTGGAAATGTTGCAGAGTTTGAAGTTCTTGCAAATTCATCGCCAAAATCTGCTGATATTGGCTCTGTTATTGGTAAAGACGCATTGTCGGCGCTTGAGAATCTTGGTTACAGAAAAGGTGAGGTTTTGCCAGTTATCAAGGATTTAATCAAGGAAACGCCAAAAATTACCATTGAAAGCCTGATTACTAATGCTTTACAGCACCTAAATAGGCGCTAGGGGTAAGTTATCGTTATGTCATTTCGAAGCGTAGCGAGAAATCCCTCGTTAACTTCGATCAGACTTTTAGTTAAAAACGATAAGGTTCAAAACCAGCTTTTAACTAACAAGAGATCCCTCGCTTCTTTGGGGATGACAAAGTAGAGAAATATTCACAAAATTCCTGCACATCGCATTTCTCACATTCTGGTTTTCGCGCTTTACAAACATAGCGACCATGTAGAATCATCCAATGATGAGCATCAACCAGCCACTTTTTTGGAATTTTTTTCGGCAGGGCGAGCTCCGTCTTCAAAACATCTTTTTCTTTTACAATCCCAAGTCGATTCGCAACCCGAAAAACATGAGTATCAACGCCAATCACCGGATATCCATGGCCGCAATTTAAAAACACATTTGCGGTTTTGCGACCCACCCCCGGAAGCTCGACCAGCTTATCAAAATCCACCGGCACCTTGCCGTCATACTTCTCCAGCAAAATCTTCGACATATTTATAACATTTTTCGCCTTTGAATTGTAAAGCCCAATCGTGTTAATATATTTTTTCAGACCCGCCTCGCCAAGCTTCACCATTGCCTCTGGACCCTTAACTTTTGCAAATAATTTTTTTGTCGCCTTATTTACTTGTACATCGGTACTTTGCGCAGACAGAGTCACAGCCGTTAAAAGCGTATAGTCATTCTCATATTCAAGCTCAGTCACCGGCTTAGGCATTTTGCTTGAAAATATTTCAAAAATTTTGTTAATTTTGTCTTTTTTCATTTGTTTTTACTTGCTTTTTCCTTACTTTGTTATACTATTTTAACATATTTTAACATATTTAGCAAGATTTATGACATTTGAAAAGCTAAAATCGACAATTGGCGACAAGATCCACTTCATCGGCATAGGCGGAATCGGCATGAGTGCTCTGGCATTTTTACTTAAAAAGATAAATGTTAAGGCACAAGGCTCTGATCTAAATCAAAATTATATTACTGACGAATTAAAGTCGAAAGGAATAGAGGTTTTTCAAGGTCACGATGCTAAAAATATTACTGACGATATTTCTTTGGTGGTTAAAACTTCGATAATCAAAGACGATAATCCAGAAATAATTGCTGCTAAGAAAAAGGGCGTCAAGATTATCAGTAGGGCGCAACTTTTGAAGCTTGCGATGCAGGAAAAAAAATCAATTACCATTGCTGGAACCCACGGAAAAACTAGCACCACCGGCATCTTGTCTTCAATTATCGAAGAGGCAGGGCTTGATCCAATTGTAATCAATGGTGGCATTATCAATAATTACAAAAGTAATTTTAAGCTTGGAAATGGTGAGTATATAATTGCCGAAAGCGACGAATCAGACGGCAGTTTCGTTGATTTACCAAGTTTCTGTGGTGCAGTGACGAATATCGAGCCAGAACATCTCGACTTTTATAATCAAGATTTCGAGAAGCAAAAATCCTACTTCAAGAAATATATCGAGCAAATTCAAAATCAAGAAAATGGCATTTGCGCTTTATGTATAGATGATCAAGGGGTAAAAGATATAATCTCACAGCTTGGCAATCAAAAAAATCTTGCCACCTATTCAGTAAATGAAGATTCTGGTGCTGATTTTATTGCAAAAAATATCGAATTTAGCAATCTTGGCTCAAAATTTGATGTTGCAATAAAAGAAGATGTCATCCAAGATATTTTTATCCAGACCTATGGAATTCACAATGTTAGCAACGCTTTAGCAGCAATAGCAATTGCCGATCATTTGCAAATTGATCGCAAATCAATTAAAAAAGGCCTAAAAAAATTCTCAGGTGTAAAAAGAAGATTCACCAAAGTCGGTGAATTCAACGGCTGCGCAATTATTGACGATTACGCACATCATCCAACTGAAGTTGCGGCTTTAATTTCTTCTGCTAGACAATTTGTTGGTGACAAAAAGGTATTTTTAGTCCTACAGCCTCATAAATATACTAGAGTTCGCGATTTATTCGATGAATTTTGCTTTTGTGTAAAAAATGCAGATAAAGTAATTCTTTGCGATATTCATACCACTGGTCAAGCCCCAATTGAAGGCGCTTTAAAAGAAGATTTATTTGAAGGAATGTACAAAACTATTGGCGATCGCGTGATTTTACCTGAAAGCGACAATGAAATCGCAAAAATCCTCAAAGAAAACATCGAGCCAGGTGATCTGATTCTTTGCGCTGGGGCTGGAACTATCACTAATATTGCGAAAAATTTAGAAAGCGAGCTGAAGAACTTGTAATGTTACTTTAAAAAAATAAAAACGACACTATATCATCCGATTTTTCTTGACATTCTTGTAAAAATGTGATATAATGTAAATAAGTAATATTAACAAGCACCAAGAATAATGAATGACTCTTAAGCTGGAATTTAAACATCTAACTACTGTTGAGGAGATGCTCCAGGCACTTCCTCTGGTAAATCAGCTTTATCCAGATATTTCCGCTCAGGATTTTCCTAAGTCAATCAAAGAGATGATTGATACTAATGATTATAAGATGCTGGCCATTTATGATAAAGGAAATCTGGTTGCAATTTCAGGTTATTGGCTTTTGAGGATGCTTTACTGTGGACGATATCTGCAAATTTCCAACTTAATTGTTGATCAAAATTACCGCGATCAAGGAATTGGAGGTAAAATGCTGGAATATTTTGAAGAATATGCCAGAAAGATGGATTGTGATAAATTTGTCCTTGATTCACACATTGATAATAAAAAATCTCATGAATTATTTATAAGAAAAGGTTTTTATATTCGTGGATTGCATTTTATGAAGGATTTAAAATGATAAAAATAGCAACTTTTAATGTAAATTCAATAAAAGCTCGGTTAAATAATGTTAAAGATTGGTTAAAATCAAGTAATTGCGACATCGCTTTATTGCAAGAGCTAAAATGCGAAGAAAGCGCCTTTCCAAGAGAAGAGCTCTTCGATCTTGGCTATAACTGCGCCGTTTTTGGTCAAAAAACCTATAATGGCGTGGCTATTTTGTCAAAATTTCCAATTGAAGATGTGGTAAAAGGGCTTCCAGGCTTTGACAAAGATTTAGGCGTTAAAAAAAAGGGCAGCAGCGACTTATTTGATGATGAAAATTCTGACCAGCAAGCTCGCTATATCGAAGCGGTAATCCCAGTAAAAGATACCGCCATAAGAGTTGCTTCGATTTATGTTCCAAACGGTGGAGGGGCTCTAGAAAATGGTGAAAATCTCGAAGAGAGTCAAAAATTTACCTATAAAATGGATTTTTTCGATGCACTTAAGCTTCATATGAAGGAATCCTTGAAAAACGATGAAATAATGATTTTTGGCGGAGATTACAATGTTGCTAATCATGACATTGATGTTTATGATCCAAAAAATCTCGATGGAACAGTTTGCTTTCATCATGAAGAGCGCAAAAAATTTCGCTCGATCCTAAATCTTGGCTACACAGATTCTTTTCGCGCTTTAAATCCTTATGACCAGCATTTTTCTTGGTGGGATTATCGCTCTGGAGCCTGGCAGCACAATAAAGGTATGCGCATTGATTATTTGCTAACCTCGCCAATGGCAACGGATAAAATAGCTAGCTGTGAAATTAATGATAAAGGGGTTCGAGATCAAGAAAAAGCCTCTGATCATTGCCCAGTAACAATTGAATTGGATATTTAAATGATTATTTTAAGTATAATTGTCGGATTTTTAACTTTAATT
This sequence comes from Rickettsia sp., assembly GCA_038131245.1. Lineage (GTDB taxonomy): Bacteria > Pseudomonadota > Alphaproteobacteria > Rickettsiales > UBA1997 > CAMCFD01. The sequence goes on from JAYPPA010000021.1 coordinate 12,644, forward strand.
AGCCTTTTGGTCCTGGCAAAAATTCGCAAAATCCAAGAATCTTTGATCAAAGAAGATTTAGATGCTGATTTTAAGATTCTAAAAGATGAAATTGACAAAAATTTTGACAAAAATCGCTCTGAATTCCTAAAAAATGCTGCAAATGACCGTCAAGAGCTCAATAATAATATCCTGCAAAATTTTACCAATCTTTCTAAAATCCAAAGCGACAACCGCCAAGAAGTAGAAAAAAAGCTCGACTCGATCCGAAAAACCGTCGAAGACCAGCTAAAATCTTTACAAAAAGATAATAGCGAGAAGCTTGAGCAAATGCGTCACACGGTTGATGAAAAGCTTCAAGCCACGGTCGAAAAACGGTTCAACCAATCATTTAATGTTATTGCTTCTAGGCTTGATCAGGTTCATAAGGGCCTTGGCGAAATGCAAAATTTAGCCAGCGGAGTCGGTGATCTGAAAAAAGTTCTGTCAAATGTTAAAACCAGAGGAAATATCGGCGAAATTCAACTTGCGAGCATCTTAGACCAATTTTTCTCCCCTGCGCAATATGAAAAAAATGTCGCAACCAAATCAAGTGGTACTCAAAGAGTTGAATTTGCAATTAAAATTCCTGACAAAGCCAATGAAGATAAGGATTTGCTGCTTCCTATTGATTCAAAATTCCCAATTGAAGATTACCAAAGGCTAGCCGAGGTTTATGATACGGTTGATTACACCAATCAACAAAGCTCAAAATCAGCAATGGAACAGGCTTTAAGACAGTTCGAGTCGAGCGTCAAAAAAGCTGCCAAAGATATTTACGACAAATATCTAAATCCGCCAACCACTACCGATTTTGCAATAATGTTCGTTCCAACTGAGAATTTATACGCTGAGATTTTGCGAAACCACACTTTATTTGAAGAGTTGCAAAAAAAATATCATGTTGTCGTTCTTGGGCCAACTACGATTGTCGCATTCTTAAGTGCGCTGCAAATGGGCTTTAGGACTCTAGCGGTTGAGCAAAGATCAAGTGAGGTTTGGAATGTTTTAGCTTCTGTAAAATCAGAGTTTGGCAAATTTGGGGATTTGCTTGAAAAAACCAAGAAGAAAATTCAAGAAACCGGCAATATTATAGATAGCGCAGCCACAAAATCTCGCACCATCGAAAGAAAATTAAAGAATATCGAAGCTTCGCCAAAAAACAATTCTAAAACAATTGATGGTCCGGCCAATGACCTGCTCGACGACATTATTAATGCCGAGGGTTAGTTTTTAATTCGAAATTTCTTACAAAATATCGATAACAGTATCTCGAATCGTCTCTTGAATTTTCCTAATTGTTTTTCTAATATCGTTGGAGCTTGCCCTGGTTAACGTGCCAACCTCCCTAATTTTCTTGTCATTAAATGGCAGAATTTTTAAATCCTTTTCATCAAGGCACGAAAGTTTCGGCAACAAAGCCGCACCATTATTGACCTTAAGCATGTTTTTCACAGTCTCGATATTGGTAGCAAAAAAATCACTGAATGAATTTTGCTGATAAATTGAGCAAATATCTCGAATATTATCTGACATGCAATTTCCCTCTTCTAGTAAAATCAACCTCTTTTCCTTGATTATTTTCGGAAAATCACACGCTGTCAGTCTTGAATTTTTTGGCAAAGCAAGCATAAACTCCTCCTCGTAAAGCTTGTCATAAAATGTTTTACTGTCAGTAATATCATCACGATAAGCCAAAATAGCAACATCAATTTCTCCTTTTTTTAATTTTTCAGTCAATTCATCAGTTTTTGACTCTGAAAAATAAAATTTAACCATTGGAAGAGATTTATGTAAATCCTTAACAATATGAGGCAGTAAATAAGGGCAAATAGTTGGAATTAAGCCAATATTTATAGTAATTTTCTTATTATTAATCCTTTTTATGTCATTATATGAGTGAATTATTAATTCAGAGTGTTCAATAAGTTTCTTGCCTTTTTGAGTGGTGATTAAGCGCTTTTTGTCTCTTTCAAAAATCTGAAAATCAAGCTGGTTCTCAATTTTAGCAATTTGTTGACTTAGGGCAGGTTGAGAAATATAGCAACGATCAGCCGCCTTGCTAAAACTTTTATACTTATCAATTGCAATAATATACTCAAAATCCCTGATATTCATGGCTATTACTGGTTATTTAGTTTTTATTATCCTATTAAATTTTAATATATTTTAGTCATTATGTCAAGGATTACTTATAAGTTTTACTTATATTTATTATAATTAACATATATTATACTTATAGATTAATTGGGTTATTATATTAATATGATCAAAATTAGGTCATAAATATTAACTTAAATTATAAAACTATGTTAACTATTGGCGATAAGTTTCCAGCTTTCAACTTAAAAGCTGTTAAGGCGGGTAAATACCCGGAAAGTCCAAATGACGCTTTTGTTAATATCAGCAATGATACAAATAAAGGTAAATGGCAGGTGATTTTCTTTTATCCAAAGGATTTCACTTTCGTTTGTCCGACTGAAATTGCGGCGTTCGCTAAGCTAAATGAGGATTTTGCCGATCGCGATACTGCGTTAATGACGGCAAGTACCGATAGCGAATTCGTTCACTTAGCATGGAAAAGGGATAATGAGGAATTGTCTGAATTGGCGATCCCGATGCTAGCCGATGTTGGCGGTAAATTGTCAGGCGAGCTTGGGATTTTGAACAAGAATGAGGCAGTTGCAAATCGCGCGACTTTTATCATTGATCCGGGCGGAATAATTCGCTTTGTCTCGGTTACTGATTTAAATGTCGGACGCAATCCAGACGAGGTTTTAAGGGTTCTTGATGCACTTCAGACTGACGAGCTTTGCCCTTGTAACTGGAAAAAAGGCGACGAGACTATTAATGTTTAATTAAATTAAAGGAGAAATATGACTATAGAATTTAAGGATTACGCTAAAGATATTAAATTAAATATCTCGGCGGTTTTAAAGAAAGACCCAGAGTCGGATTTAAAGGAAAATCAGATTTTTGGTAACGCGCTGGCTTGTGCTTATGCGACTAGGAACCAAAAGGTTGTGGATTTGATTTTGGATAAGGCTTCTGGTCAGATTAGCGAGGCTGAAATCGAGGCAACTAAAGCAGCAGCAACTATCATGGCGATGAATAATGTTTATTATCGCTTTACACATTTGGTAAAAGATAGCGAGTATCTTGGCATGCCAGCAAAGCTTCGGATGAATATAATTCAAAATCACGGCATTGATAAAGTCGATTTCGAAGGCTATTCATTGGCGGTTTCGGCGATAAATGGCTGTGGACTTTGTATTGATTCGCATGTAAAACAGCTAATCAAGGAAGGCGTGAGCAAAAAAACCATCCAGCATATTATCAGAATATCAAGTGTGGTTAATGCAGCAGCGCAGGCTGATTTTATTGGGTAGAATAAGTTGGGAGCGTCGGTGCTTTACTGGACGCCCCTAATTTTTCTTTACAAATAAATTTGATTTATATATTATAACATAGCGTTTTGTTATTAAAAATGCTTTATGTTATGTCAAAAGATAATCCTGAAGTCAATGATCCGCCTTCTTATCATAAGTATCTTAAGAAGACTGGCGGTATTTAGAAAATCATATGCTTAAAGAATTAGAGGGCTATAAAGAATTAGAGGAGCATGTTGATGTCGATGATCCGTCACAACAAGTTGAAAAACCATCTTCAGAGTCTCTTGAAGGAGAGAAAGAAGGGAATGGGAAGTAGGTGGCGGAAGGGAAGAGATTCGAACTCTCGTATAGTGTTACCCATAACACGCTTTCCAAGCGTGCGCCTTAAACCACTCGGCCACCCTTCCAAAAACTAAAATGTCATTTTCAAATATTATAGTGAAATTCAGCTATATTGCAACAAAAAAATTATTTGCGATGCGGGATAGGCTCTCTACGATCGCCCTGAACGCCTATTTTACTGAAATTCGCTTCGCTTATTTCTAGTAAAATTACGGCTTTTCATCGAACCCGCGTATAGTGTTACCCATAACACGCTTTGAAAAGCGTGCGCCTTAAGCCACTCGGCCAACCCTCCTTATAAGTTGATCCTATTTATTTTTCTGATTCTCTCTTTCAACCATTTTATTAATATATAGCTGCTGTAGAACGGAAAGCAAGTTGTTCCAGGTCCAGTAAATCACAAGACCGGCCGGGAAAGATGCCAAGATAAATGCCATAATATATGGCAAATATTTCATAACTTTAGCTTGAGTCGGATCAGTCACCGGAGGCGAAAGTTTTTGCTGAATAACCATTGTTGCTCCCATCAAAAGCGGCCAAACACCAATTAGTAAAATTCCACCAACTTCAAACGGCAACAATCCAAACAAATTAAAAATCGAGGTCGGATCTGGAGCTGACAAGTCCTTAATCCAGCCAAAAAACGGCGCATGCCTCATGTCCAAAGTAACAAAAATCACCTTATACAGAGCGAAAAATACCGGAATTTGCAGTAAAATCGGCAAACAACCAGACGCAGGATTAACTTTTTCCCTTTTATAGAGTGCCATAATCTGGCGATTCATCTCCATTTTATCATCCTTATGTTGCTCTTTAATTTTCACAACCTTTGGATTCAGCCCCTTCATCCTGGCAATGGCGCGATATGACTTGCTTGCCATAGGAAATAGTGCCAGCTTAATAATTACCGTAAACACCAAAATCGCAACGCCAAAATTACCAATTAATTTGTAAATGAAATCAATAGCAAAGAAAAATGGCTTGGTTATGAAGTAAAGCCAGCCAAAATCAATAGCTCGATCAAACAAGGCAATATCATAATTTGAAGAATATTTGTCGATTAAATTAACTTTTTTGGCTCCAGCGAAAAGTTTATGGCTAAATACCAGCTCCATTCCAGGGTCAAGCGCAAATTCCTGGCTAATGAACTCAGTATTAAATATGTTGTTGCCATTACTTGTTTTGTGAGAAAATTTAGAGCTATATTCGAAATTTTTATCAGCCACCAGCGAGCTCAGCCAATATTTATCAGTAATTCCTTGCCAAGCAGAGCCCTTAGAGCTAAATTCTTTTGGCCCATCTTCAATAGCATCGCGATAAGTTACCTCTTCTAGTATCTCATTAAAAGCACCAATAAATCCTTGGTGCATTATGTAATTTTGCTGTCCCAAATCATTTAAAACCCTATTGATTCTACCATAATTTGCAATTGTAATATTTTTTCTAGACTTATTTATCACTTTTTGATCAACAAAAAACATGAAATTTTCATCTACTGAAATTTTAACCTGAAATTCAACCCTTTGTTTGTTGTGCCACTTTAATGTAACAGGGCTGTCTGGAGTTAAAACCTCAGAATCAGCCTTCCATAGTGAATTTGGTCCAGGAAGCTCCATGCTATAATCAGAAGAAACCCAGCCAAAATCAGCAAAATACCTTTGTTTGCTAGTCGAAGGGGCAAAAATCACCACTTCTTTCTTTTTCTCAATAGTTTCGAAATACTTAACCAAGGTCAGATCATCAAATCTAGCCCCTTTAAGGTAAATAGATCCGTGCAGATTCTCGCTTTGTATAGAAATTCTTTGTCCTTTTGTTTGATCCAATATTTGCTCTCTAGTTTTCAAAGCCACAACAACCGGCCTAGAGTCTCTTAGATTTGGAGTGCCCCTTTGCCTAGCGACAGATTTAGAAGTATCAACTTGATTTTTTTTCTGCTTAGCCTGAACTTCGCGCAGGATCTTTTTTTGTTCCTCTCTCTTTTCAATTCTTGGCTTTTCAAAAAACCAAGTCCAGCAAAGTAGCACAACCATCGATAAAATAGTTGCATATATAATATTCTTATTATTTTCCATTTTTTTTATAAAAATTCATCACCCATCCATTATACAACATATTCTTAAGAATTCAACTTATAATTCTTACCTTACAGGGCACTTTCATCAATCGCCGGATTCTCAAGGTGACAAAGGCTTGTCAATTCAGGCTAAAAAGATGTTTATTTTTTCTTTTTAGGGATTTTTCTGATAGACTTTTTTACTGCCTTTTTTTTATCGGAATTATCCTTAACCAAACACTCCTCTAAAGCCTCATCAATCGTTGAGATAAGCTTAATATCAAGACCTTTTAGAACCTCTTTAGGTATGTCAGCTAAATTCTTCTCATTTTGTTTTGGTATTAAAACGGTCTTGATATTGCCGCGAAGAGCCGCCAGCAGCTTCTCCTTCAACCCACCAATTTCCAAAACCCTTCCTGAAAGTGTAATTTCTCCAGTCATAGCCACATCTTTTTTGATTGGCTGCTCAGTTAAAACAGAAGCCAAAGTCACACACAAAGCCACCCCAGCAGAAGGTCCATCCTTCGGAGTAGCCCCTTCAGGAACATGAATATGAAAATCAAATTTGTTAAATTTCCTAGCCTCAATATCAAGTCTTTTTGCAATCGATCTAATGTAGCTAAGCGACGCTTGAGCGGATTCCTTCATAACTTCCCCTAATTTTCCAGTGATTTGAACTTTGCCATTTCCCTCAAATTTTAAAGCCTCAATATCAAGTAAATCTCCGCCATATTCAGTATAAGCAAGCCCAGTAGCGACTCCAACTAAGTTTTTATTCTTCACAATACCATAGCGAAACTTCTCAACGCCAAGAAAATCCTCAACATTTTTGTCATTAATTGAAACTTTTTTGGTCTTGCCATGTACAATTTGACGCACAGCCTTCCTAGCAAGCTTGTTAATTTCCCTGTTTAAATTCCGTACCCCGCCTTCAAAAGTGTATCTACGGATAATTTTCAAAAGCGCCTTATCAGAAATCGAGAATTCACTCTTTTTTAAACCACTTTCCTCCATTTGGCGCGCCAAAAGATGGTCTTTTGCAATATGCAGCTTTTCATCTTCGGTATACCCAGAAAGCCTAATTACCTCAACGCGATCACGAAGCGGTGTCGGAATATTTGCAACATTATTTGCCGTTGCCACAAACATCACCTGCGATAAATCGTACTCAACCTCTAAATAATGGTCGCAAAACGCGCTATTTTGCTCAGGATCAAGCACCTCAAGTAACGCGGAAGAAGGATCGCCCCTTAAATCATAAGACATTTTGTCAATTTCATCAAGCAAAATTAGCGGATTTATAACTTTTGCCTTGCGCATTGATTGAATCATTCTTCCTGGCATGGATCCAATATAGGTCCTTCTATGGCCACGAATTTCCGACTCATCACGCACGCCACCAAGCGAAACTTTGACATATTTTCGACCTAAAGCCTCAGCAATCGATTTTGCTAAAGAGGTTTTACCAACACCAGGAGCCCCAACCAAGCACAAAATAGGCCCCTTTAGATGCTTTGATTTAATTTGCACAGCAATAAATTCCAAAATCCGGTCCTTGATCTTTTCAAGTCCGTAGTGACTTGAGTCCAAGGCATCTTTAGCTTTAGTGAAGCTAGAATTATTTTTGGTCTTTTTATGCCAAGGAAGTTGCAATATCCAGTCAAGGTAATTCCTAACAACGCTAGATTCTGATGCGTAAGGATTCATTTTTTCGAGTTTTTTCAGCTCATTTTCGCACTTTTCAGCAACTTCCTCTGGTAATTTTAGCTTTTTAATTTTCTCTCTCAACCCTTTAACTTCATCCTCATCCTCATCATCTTGACCAAGCTCTTTCTTGATTTGGCGCATCTGCTCAAGTAGATAGAAATTCTTTTGCGATTTAGCGAATTTTTCCTGTATTGTTTTATTGATCTTGATTTCAGTTTTGACAATTTCAAGCTCAGCCTTAATCAATTCTAGCGTCTTGTAAAGCTTCTTTTCAAGATTATTTTCCTCCAAAATCGCCTGTTTAGAGTCAATCGAGCCACTAACATATGAGGCGATCATATTTGTAAGATCAAAAGGAGACTTTACCTTGATCAAATTAATCAAAATCTCTGGAGTAATTCTTTTGTTATGTTCGGCCAATTTACTAAAGTCCTCAATGCAGCTTTTTATGAGGCCAAGAAGCTTTGCATCTTCTTTTTCGGGATATTTTTCTTGATTGTCATAGTCAACATAGCAAGCAAAATAGCGATCATTATCAACAACTTTAACTATTTTTGCTTTCTGAACACCTTGTAGAATTACCTTAATAGTGCCATCTGGCAAGGTTGTTGACTCGATTATTTCACATAAAACCCCAACTTTATGGACATTTTTTATCTCAAATAAATCATGATCTGGATTGGTTTGAGAAATCGCCAAAATTGGCGTTTTAGTTAATTGCGACTCTTTAACCCCTTCAAGAGACTTCTCCCTTCCAACTAGAATGGTCGTTGTCATATGTGGAAAAATCACCACATCCCGAAGCGGCAACGCGCAAAATAACTGTAAATTATCTTTAGTTTTTTTTGCTTTTGATTCTGTTTTTTTAGCTTTACTTGTCATAAAATTATTATATTTTTACTTTTCCTTCATAATATTAATATAATGTTTTTTTAAATATTTTCAAGTGCTAAAAGGTGATTTGGCATAATATTATTTTTTTGTAAATATCCAGGCCTTTTTAAGCTTTAATTGACCAGGTGCAATATCCTCAAATTCTTGGCAACTAAAACCTTTTTCAATCATAAAATCATAGATTTTTTTGTAATTTAACCTCTGAGCATCATCAAGTAGAATTTTTCCACCCTTTTTTAATGCCAAAGTTGCATTAGTAGTACATTTTGCTCTTTTTAAAGAATCAATTACAATCCAGTCAAATCCAGGGTCGGGCAGGGTAGTTTCTGAAAAATTCCTCACTAAATTCTCATATTTTGTATTTTCCAAGGCATCTGGCATTAAAACAGTCTCAATATTGCAAACGCCTTGCTCGGATACCATTTCTGTCATAACCTCATGCCACTTTTTATTACTTTCTACCGAAATTACTTTCTTTACTCTTTTTGCAAAAAATATCGACGAAGTGCCAAATCCATATTCAAAAACCAAATCGCTTGCTTTTAATTCTTTTTCAAGATATTTAATTAAGCTATATGGCATCCAAGGTAGATAGTTGCCCTCTTTGTCTTGACAGAGTCCGGTTTTAAAGGAATTAACCCAGCTCGAATAATTATCCAAAAAGCTTTCTTTAATAGTAGACATTTGATTTGTGGTTTATTAATATGGTGTTGCTTCAAGAAATTAAATATATCACCTATCACCCAGCTATATTAGTATTATTATATCATATTTTTGATGAATTGTCAAGGAAAATCGAAAAAATCGACTTTCCTTGACGATATAAGGCTAGAACTTGTAGGAAATTCCTAGTCTGGTAGTTTGTATCTTAAAATCGTAAGAGGTTGCGCCCACTGGCAATGGTTCTGTTATTCTAACTCTTGATGTATCATATTTTAATGATAAATCAATATTATCATAAATTGTATATTTTGCCTCAATTCCAAGAATTAAATCATCAGAATAGTCTTTCTTGAAAGAGTTTATAGATCTCCAATCTACCTTATAGTCAGTCCTCGCAACACCTGCATTCGCTAAAATAGCAAACTTATCAGTAAAATCATAGCCTAAATTTAATTTTAAACCAGCCCTTGAATTTACTTTCCATTGGTCAGAATAGCTGTCGATCATTTTCAACCTCAAATCATCATAAAATAATTCAGGAGCGATTATAATACTGTCTAGATTAAAAGCATGTCGATAATTGACTCCAACCGAAGTATCATCATCGTCATTGATATAATAAGGAATGGCTTTTTTATCAGAATATGAGGACTTGGCTTTAATAATATCAAGACCGACATAGTTGCCCTCAGTTTTTGCAAAAGATTCAGTAGATACTATTGCAAATAGTAGCAAAAATGACGCAAGGGTAGTGGGTTTTTTCATTGTAGTAGTTGTTTTATTTTTATTTATAGTGTAGAGGCTTGGTAACCTCTAAATTAATTATAAATCGAAGAATTTAAAGTGCAAGAGTTTTCTTTTGGTGGACTTTAAAGTGTATCAAAATGAAACATTTTTCTAGAGAGTTGCCTATGAATACTTGTATTGACGGATAACAAGTGTGGTGCTGTCAAGTGGAATCGAACCGCCGACCTCTTCATTACCAATGAAGTGCTCTACCCCTGAGCTATGACAGCAAATGAAGAAAAACGATTAATAATCGTTTTTCAAAATGCAGCGATCCAATCTCTGAGAGCTTAGAAAAATTTGTAATTTTTCGTGAGCGATCAGTCAGATTGGACTAATGAAGAAAAACGATTAATAATCGTTTTTCAAAATGCAGCGATCCAATCTCTGAGAGCTTAGAAAAATTTGTAATTTTTCGTGAGCGATCAGTCAGATTGGACTAATGAAGAAAAACAATTTTTTTAATAATCGTTTTTCAAAATGCAGCGATCCGCTAGACATTAAAATGGTTAATAACCATTTTAATGATCGTAAGCCAGTTCAGATCTCCGAGAACGAAGAAAAATTTGTAATTTTTCTAAGTGATCGGTTAAGATCTAACTTCTCTGAGAGCTTAGAAAAATTTGTAATTTTTCGTGAGCGATCAGTTAGATTGGACTAATGAAGAAAAACAATTTTTTTAATAATCGTTTTTCAAATCCGCCGTGCAAAAACATATTATAACATAAAAACATTATTTAGTCAAGAATTTTTACTAAGCATCACCAGATCCGCCTCCACCTCCACCAGATCCGCCGCCATCACCACCTTTACCAGCAGCGCCATCACCACCTTTACCAGCAGCGCCATCACCACCAGAAGCTGAATCTTTTGAACTTGTTCCTTTACGATTGCCGCCAGATTTCCTGATCTCTCTAAGTCCAGCTCGCCCAGCTCCTTTAGCAGCATTTTTAGCGCCCCTACCAAGGCGTTTTTGTGTACCCTTAATGATTCCAGCAGTTTTGTTAAACATTCCTCTAGCCGAAGCCCCAGATTGTGGCAATGTTGACCCTCCAAATAATTGAGAAGCGATATTTGGCACTTCATCCATAAATTTAAATAAGAAATATATTATCATTAAGCCTCTAATCAAGGTCAGCATTTTCTTTTTTGGGTCTTCCGTGAATAGTTCCAGTAAGAATGGTATTGATAAGCCGATAATTTCAAGGCCAGGGAATCTTCCAAATGCGTTTGAACTTATCATGCATTCAAAGCTGTCTGATTTTGGTTTTACTATATATCTGTTGTTGGTGTCGCAATCATCGAGGCTAACTCCGGTTGCTGGGGTGCCATTACTTTCCACGCAATAGCTAGTACAGTTTATGGTTTTTGCTGGGGCTGAGCCTGCGAATCTGGCGCTTCCCACTAAGGATTTATCCAAGACCGAGACCATTATTGCTAAATATGTGAATAATATAATAGGTTGAATCGCGTATGACATTAGTTGCTTCAGCCAATTATTGAAAATATCCTTGGTTTTTTCGGTTAAAATACAGGTGATCGTGATTGGTGATATGAAAATAAGCAATATAATCGCTATCGTTGAGGCTAAAAATATGTGAACCGCTCTGATAATCATTGAAATCATCAAAAAGCCAAATATAAATATACAAGTTACGAAATAAGCTCCGATAGGGCCAATTAGCCACCCAGCAATAACCAGAAGGGCGATGTTTGCGACTGAGGCTTGAGGGCCAAAGCCCATATATCGAGCCAATTTGCAATCTAAGGTATCCCATATCGCTAAGTAGGTTTTTCCTGCTGGGTAGGCGCTGCTTGCCATTGTAGAGGAGGTGCTACCCTGAGATATCGAGGTATAAACCTTACCAAACTGACAGCCATCCCTTTTATTTTCATCTGATGGGGATTGAACCTTGAATACTAGCTCGGCAAAGAAGGTTGAGGCGCTATATACGCCATCAAAGAATGTATCTTTCCAAGCATTTCCAGTTGCAAAATACATTACTAAGGCTATTTTTACAATTAACATCATTAGATCTTTCTTTTTTACTTCCCCGGCGCCAAGCAGGATCTTGAATCCATAAAAAGCTATTACTAATGTTAAGGCGACCTTTATTGCTGTTGTTAAGGTTCTTTGGAATTTTTCAAAGAATGATTCTGATGCAACTGATTGTCCTTTTTCGTAAGAAAAACCCGAAGGACATACTCCGGAAATATCGATCCCAACATCTTCGTCAGTGTTTATACACCTATTGTGTCCAGCTTTATTGTAAAACACATTTTCTAAAGTTTCTTTAAAGCATTGTACTATTGGCGCGCTAAAATGACGCATTGTTCCATGTAAAAAACCAGAGCCGTAAGTTACTCTGTTTCTTGAGTCTCCGGAAAAGTTAATGCAGGCTTCCGACATGTAGGGTGAGGCTGAGGTGAAAGCATGAGTGCTAATGTTGGAGGTTTTGGCGCAATGTGTCATGTACTGACAATAGTTTTTGCATTTTCCAGCCCTATTGTTGAATTCACAGTCGGAGTCTCTAACTTCGCTTGCTGGGCTGCTAGACGAACCACATTGTCCAGAGTCAACCATTTCTTGAGTTACGCCAGTGTCTTTATAGTAATCGCATATGGTTGCTCCGCCTCTGACGTAGAAATTGTAAGGGCATAAGCTGTAAGTTTCTACGCATATTTTCGACCCCCTATCTCGAGATTTAGTTTGAAAGGTGACAAAATTTATACCAGAACTAGATGTAGAAGTTGCCGCCTCTGCTGATTCAGTGTTAATTGATATTGTACATTGAGAGTCGGCTCTGCAGAATTTTCTATTGCCTTTGTAATTTATGCAAACATAGTTTGCCGATCTATTTAAGCAGCATTCATAGGCATTGTTGAAGTCATCCCTACGCTCTGCTGTTAATGGAGCTCCAGTTAAGGGGTCGATGCTATTTGTAATTCTATATTTTTGGCAATTAAAGTTCCCTTCCTCGTAGCCTTTCATATAGTATCTTTGCTTGTGGTAGCTTTGTGTTCTGTCTACGGCAGATGACCCAGCAGTACTAGCAGATCTTGGTCTGTAAGGATCAAGGCAAGCAGCACTACCGATTGCATTATCATCAACTTCGACTCCACCATAAAAATATTCTCGGTATTCTTTACTGCCAGTGGAAAGGTTTAATTCACTATCACAAGTTTTTGGAGAGTTAGCGGATTCGAAATTTGATGTCCCTGTATCAGTACTGCAAGCATCAATTATTTTTTGAATCGTGTTTATTGAAGCGGGATATCCATGTATAGTTCTTGATTCAAATGCTCTGCCATATAAATTATATTGCGAGGTATTTGGTCCATACCAACCGTCACCGCAAATTTTTGTGTTCCTATATGCATCATGAGCCACGCCGTAAATCGTTCCAAGTACCGCCATAAAAGACCCCATAGCAGTACCAGCCGCCGCAAGATATAGTGAGCAATTACCTGAGGCTGCTGCCCTAGTTGCTCTTGCCATATCTGCAACATCAGCTATTAAACTTGGAGCAAATCTGGTAGGACCTGGATTCCCACAAGCGGCATTCATCATATTAATGCTCGTTCTCACAGATACATAAGAATACAAAATTACACTTAAGCAAACGGGATTGGACAAAACCCACTGCGTATCTTTTCCACCAGTTGAAGGATCGAAGTCTAGGCCATCACTGCCGCTAACCTGACCAGTGCTCGCATCGCATTGACGAATTCTTCCAAGGCCAGCACTAGGGGTCGACAAAAGCTGCTCAGGCAGAAGCTGAACGAACATCGTCAGGCAAAATATTAGAACTTTTAAATAACGCGACATTTTACTTTTCACGAAAGTTTCTATTCTATTTTTTCTAAGAAAATTGGCATCCAAACATCTGGATCGTCGCCAACTTCTTTAATTATTTCCGCTAATAATATTACCGTATCAATTCTTCCTGATAATATATTAATTACCTCATCCATGCCAGATAGGTCAATTCTACACATCACCCCATCATTATCTTGTTTTATCAAGAAAAATCTGGTTGAAGGGTCAGTGGTTTTAACAACATTAAATTCACGCTCCGAAAGCATAAATACTTCTCGGTAAACCGAAGTGGCTTTTAAGTTTGGCAAGAATATTTGTGTAGCAGTTTGTTGAACCAAAGTGTCAGAAATCGAGCTTTTCGAAGCATCTTCTACTGATTGAGTTGCAAAAACCACAAAAGTATTCAATTTTCTAAGTACTTTCAACCAATCCTTAATTTTCGGTGCAAAAACTTCATTTCCAATCAATGCCCAAGCCTCATCAAGTACAATCATTGTTGGACTTCCATCCAAAGAAGATTGAATGCGATGAAACAAATATAAAAGAACAGGTGAGGTGCTTCTTTTGTCAGCTAGGATTGCTGCCATCTCAATTCCAAATGTTCTAGCGCAGGTAAAATCAATTTCATCATTTTCATTATCAAATAATCTAGCATGAGATCCATCGCTATGCCACATTGCAAACCTTCCAGCCAAAGATCCAGGTCCACCAAGTCCCAAAAATGGCGCAATATTTCTCATTCTTCTTTGTTTTTTAGGAAGTTTGTAATTACCGCTGATTGCCTCATTGATTCTCTCCATATCTTCTGCAGTGACTTTTTCACCTTCTATAGAGACTAAAACCTTAATAAATTCAACTAAAAATGCCTTATTTTCCGGTGTTTCCTCAAGTTGCATAGGGTTAAACCCAGAATTTTTAGCAGCATCAGGAACCATGTATCTTCCCTTGATTGCGCGCAAGAAAATTTCTGCACCTCGATCTTTATCGAAAAAGAACAATCGGCCATTAAATTTCTGAGCTTGAGCACATAAAAAGTTTAAAAGCACCGTTTTACCAGCACCAGTAGGACCGATAATCATCGTATGCCCAACATCTCGAACGTGAAAATTAAAGAAAAACGGCGTTCCAGAAGTTGTATCAAGTACCGTAACTGCGTCTCCCCAGTGATTACCTTTTCTTTTTCCGGATGGATAATTATGAAAAGAAGCAAAGGCAGCAATATTTTTTGTATTTACAATACATCGACGCGCCATAAATTCTTCATTGCAAGGAAGTTGCGCCCAGAAGGCTGGCTCCATATTCATTTTTTCGCGAATTCCTGTAATACCAGCATTTGACAATTCAACAACAGCTAAGGACAAGCTGCTTTCTAAGGATTTTTCTGACTCATCAATGCACATCACCGTCATGAAATGATTACCAAAGGCAAATTCCCCTGACATTGCAGAGTCAAGAGCTTCGTCAATTTCTTGGATTTGAGAAACTGCCACGTCTTCTGATTGAACCAATCTTCTTTGTTGTAATTGCATTGAAGAAATTGCAAACATCCGATCAATATAAGTTAGTGATTGCGAAATTATAATCTCGCACGGCATCTGCATAAAGCCATCAAAAACCCCAGCATTCGTCGAAGGGCGATATTCTTTAATTGATACAATTCCAGCATATTTTATTTTATCTGGATTGTGGATCTCGATTGTTTTTGAGCCAAAATACAACCTGCTAATCGGAATTTGACGAGAAATATCAGTGCATCCAACTGAAATTGGTTGTGTATATCCTGGATTAATTAACTGACATAAAAATCCAAGCAAATCCGAATATATTCCATCTTCAGTCTCCGACAGGCCAAGAACCTCTGCTCCATAATTTGAAAATCCATTCAAAATCCTTTCCGTCATTTCATCTAAATCGTTAAAAGCCTCAGTTAGCTCCTTTTCTTTAGCTGATTTGTCGGCTTTTTGTTGAATTGACTTGATCATATTTTCAATCTTAGCCACCCCAGAAGTTTCCTTACCTCTTATAATAGAAATGTAATGCTCGTTTATGTAGCTTTGATCCGTATGCCTTTGCGACCATTCATCATCTAACCTTTTTGAAAAAGAATCAGGCATGATCCCATCTGGATAACCCTTTTCCTTCCTTCGAATTGTATGAAAGTATAGTGACAAAGTCCCAACGGCCATACCTTTTAAAAGGTTATTCCTGGCATCTTTTTTTAAGTCAATATCAATATCATCAGCAGTTTCAAAAGAAAAACCTTTGATTTTAATAATTCTGACTAATTTATCATCTTTAGTTAAAAGTGTATCAGAATTATACAAACATTTATAAGGGATAAAATTAGAGGCAGAGGTTTCGTATCTAACTAGCGTTTCATTCTTTGGAACTGTTTTTTTCAGTTTAAACATTATTTTCTAGACCTCTTGTATATTAGGTATAAACAAATAAAAGTTGGAATCGACAAAAAAGTCGAAAATACGAAAAAATTAAACCAACCCATGCTCGTTACTATAAAACCAGAGCTTGTCGACAAGACAGATCTGGAAATAGAAGCAAACGAAGTTAAAATAGCATATTGTGTTGCACTAAATCTAATATTACATAAAGAACTTAAATATGCAACAAATACTGCATCACCAATTCCACCACTGAAGTTTTCTGCAAAAAT
>JAYPPA010000022.1:0-26311 GCA_038131245.1 Rickettsia sp.
AATATGCAACAAATACTGCATCACCAATTCCACCACTGAAGTTTTCTGCAAAAATAACAAAATATAAAATATTCACATCAGCCCCAACACTGGACAAATAAGCAAATGACAAATTGGATACCATTTGCAAAAATGCTGCAATATATAGTGATTTACAAATTCCAATTCTTTTTATAAGTAATCCACCAACCAAAACCCCAAAAAGAGTTGCAAAAAGACCAAATGTTTTTACAATTGTAGCGATTTGCGTCTTTGAATAGCCAATTTCTATCAAAAATGGTATCGTTAAAGACCCAGCATAAGCGTCTCCAAGTTTAAATGTTATAACTAAAATCAAAATACTAAGCCACTGATTATTTTGCGCAAAATTCTTAAATGGCTCAACAACAAATTCCTTGATCCAGCTTCTAAAATCCTTGCTTTTATGCTGAAAATTTTTTCTAGTCTCACTAATAAATAGTGTAATCACAAGGCAAAATAAGATCGTCAAAGATATCATCAAAAATGCCATTTTCCAATGTACTACATCCGCTAAATATAGGGCTACGGCCCCTGAAATTAATAGTCCAAATCTATAGCCAAAAACATAAAATGAAGAGGCTAAACCTTGATCTCTTTTTTCAAAAAGCTCAATTCTGTAGCCATCTATAACTATATCTTGAGCTGCTGAGAAGAATCCAGTAAGTCCAGCAAATAATATTAGCATTAACACATTGCCAACTTCTCCAAAAATCATGATAAAAAACACGCAAATCACTAAGCAGCTTTGCATTAAAACTATCCAAGATTTTCGAAATCCTAGAATTTGCGACAATATTGGGATTTTGATCGAGTCCAAAATAGGCGCAAACAAGAATTTAATGCTATAAGGTAAAGATACTATGGTAAAAAAACCAATTAATTCTAAGCTAAAACCCTTATCGTACAAAAATGCTTTCAAGGTCGATAAAAGAAGAGCTAAAGGAATCCCAGAAGACACCCCAAGTACAAATATCACCAACAGATTTTTCAGTAAATTCAAAGACCAAGAGGCTTTGTTATCAATATCTTGAATATTTTCTGTCATTAATGTTACTTTTTTATAGATTTTATCAAATATATATTATATAATAGTAATATGATTATTTATAAAAGTACATATTTTTTAACATGGATCACGCAAATAAACAAAATTTTTACGCAACTACTATCGTGTCAGTTCGAAAAGGTAAAAAAGTTGCCATAGCAGGAGACGGCCAAGTTTCATTCGGTCAAACCGTACTTAAAGCTAATGCTAAAAAAATTAGAAAGATTGGTGATGGGTCGATTATTGTTGGATTCGCTGGAGCGACTGCTGATGCATTTACCTTGTTTGAAAGACTAGAAGCTAAGCTAGAACAGTACTCTAATCAGCTAACAAGGGCCTGCGTTGAATTAGCAAAGGATTGGCGCACTGATAAATATTTGCGCAAATTAGAGGCTATGATGATAGTCATCAACAAAGAAACAACCTTGGTTCTAACTGGTAATGGCGATGTATTGGAACCAGAAGACGGAATAATCGGTATTGGATCAGGCGGAAATTACGCAATGTCAGCAGCCCGAGCATTAATCGACATCGACAGTTTATCGCCAAAGGATATTGCTGTAAAATCAATGAAAATTGCCGCAGACCTCTGCGTTTATACTAATTCCAATATCATTGTGGAGACCTTATAATTTGACATGAGAATATTTGCTATCATAAACATAATATTTGTTGTATTTTTTAGCACTAACTCACACGCTGAGCTTTACTTCGAGATCTCTGACGACGATAACCCTAAAATAAAAGTTCAATTTTCCGGATTTTACTCTGAAGATGAAAATCTTGATCGAGACCTCAAAAATATCTCTCAAAAAATAATAAACAATCTTCAGACTACCAATTTATTCGACATCACAAGCTCCAACTCAGCAACTAGCTACCTAGCACCATCATCTCAACTAGACAAAGACTCGAACTTTTCAATCGAAGAATATCCTTCCTCCATTTCATCAAATGGAGAATATCAAGGCTATTTATCGCCAAACACCAAGCCTATTTTTTCAATTGAATCAGTCCCAGATTTTGATAAGTACTCACAGCAGGGCATTTCTTCGATTTTAATAGCTCAAGCCAATTATGACCTTGAAGGAAATATCGAAATTAGACTAAGAATGTGGGATGTAGTTGACCGAAAACAGTTATTTGGTAAATATTATTCTTCTTCGTCTGATAATTATCAAAAGCT
Organism: Rickettsia sp.; assembly: GCA_038131245.1. GTDB lineage: Bacteria > Pseudomonadota > Alphaproteobacteria > Rickettsiales > UBA1997 > CAMCFD01. The sequence continues at coordinate 2,253 of JAYPPA010000022.1, forward strand.
ATCAAACATAATTTCCAACGAGATATTTAGATCCCTAACAGGAGAATTAGTCGGACATTTTAACTCAAAAATTTTGTACATCTCCGAATCTGGAAGTGTTAGAAAAAGAACTAAAAAACTAGCTATAATGGATTTTGTTGGCACCAACAAGGCTTATTTAACAAACGGCAGAAACCTAGTCTTAACGCCGATTTTCTCCAAAAAACCCTATGAAATTTTCTATTTAAGCTACAAAGATGACCGTCCTCAAATATTCAAACTAGACCTAATTAACCAAACCAGCGACCAAGTCGGTGGCTTTGACGGCACTACCTACGCTGCTTCTTCTCACCCAAGTGATCCAAACAAAATTCTCTTATCGGCAATTTTCGACGGCAATTCTGACATTTACGAAATGGATATTGCTCAAAATAAAGCCAAAAGATTAACGAGAAATCCATCTATAGACACAACCGCATCATATTCTCCAGATGGTCAGGACATAATATTTATTTCCGATAGATCTGGAAAAAGACAAATTTACATCATGGATAAAGAGGGTTCGTCAATTCGATTATTATCAAAAGGAAGCGGCAATTACTCTAAGCCAGTATTCTCGCCAAAAGGCGACATGATAGCCTTCACAGTGCTTCGAAATTCAAAATTCTACATCGCCACCATGACTAAAGATGGCGAAGACGAGAGGCTGTTAACCTCATCATACCTAACCGAAGGAGCCAGATTCTCGCCAAATGGTCGCTATTTAATCTACTCAAAAACCAGATCCCCATATGGCAAATTATCGATACCAAAATTATTTATTATCGACATTGTTAGTGGACATGAATATGAACTTCCTTCGTCTCCAGGTGAGGGGATGAGCGATCCTGATTGGGTGCAAATTTAAAATTTTATGACTTTACCTTATAAATCTTTAGTAAAATTCCTTATCTTTGCCACAATCTTGAGTCTTTTTGTTGCAAATTCCTATGCTAAAGTAAATATTGTCGTCAAGGGAAATCAAAGAATTGATAATCAGATCATCGAGTCATACATCGATCGCAGTTTAACTTCATCAAAGCCAAGTGACTCTCAAATCGATCTTGCCTTAAAAAAACTTCTAAAAAGTAATCTATTTTTAGATGCTAAAATCTACCGCGAAGGTGATAAATTAGTAGTATCAGTCACTGAAAATCCAATTATTAGCGATGTAAAAATATCCGGTAACGACAAAATTGGCGATGACGATCTTTTAAACGAATTATCCTTAAAAAAAAGAGGGGTTTTTAGTAAATTCAAGTTAAGATCTGATCTTAAAAGAATTAACGATATCTACATTAAGTCCGGCCGCTATTTAGCAAAAATTGAGCCAAAAATAATCCAAAAAGAAGGCAATAGAGTTGAAATAATATTTGTCGTAGATGAAGGTCCAAGAGCAACAATTTCCAAAATTCTCTTTGTTGGAAATGAACAATTTAGCGACTCTGAGTTATCAGAAGAAATTAGCACCAAAGAATCAAGGTGGTATAAGCCATTTTCCTCAAATGATGTGTACGACTCTGATCGAATAGAATTTGATCGCGAAAAACTCCGTAGATTCTACGGCTCAAGAGGCTACGCAGATTTCTCCACAATTTCATCCACCGCGCAAATTTCCAAAAATAAAGACAAATTCTTCATAACAATTTTAATGCAAGAAGGAATTAAATACAATATTAACGAAGTTCAAATCGACAATAGAATTGAAAACTTCAATGAAGAGCTCATCCAAGGCGAAGTCGACATCAAACAAGGCGAAGTTTATAACTCTACAAAAATTGAAAAAACCATCGATCGCATGATTAAAATCATGTCCGACAATTCTTACGCTTTTGCTAATATCGATCCAGTTTTACACAGAAATCGAGAAGAAAAAACCATCGACCTAACATTTTTAATCAGAGAAAGTCCCCGGGTCTATATCGACTCTATCGTAATCAAAGGCAACACTAGAACCAAAAATAATGTAATCTTACAAGAGTTAAGGGTCCAGTCCGGCGATCCATACAACATAACTAGAATCAACAGGTCAAAGCAAAGAATCCAAAATCTCGGCTTTTTCGACAAAGTCGAAATCCAAACCAAAAGAATCGGCAATAGTGACAAAGTAGTTCTAGAAGTCGAAGTAAAAGAGCGCAAAACCGGTGAATTGAATCTCGGCGTAGGTTATTCCACAGTCGATCGTGCTTCATTTAATATCGGCCTAAAAGAAAGAAACTTAATGGGAACTGGCCACGAACTAGGAATTGCCGCTAGAAAATCGCAATATGGCTCCTCCGCCAGCGTAAGCTACACCAAACCATATTTCATGGGCCGCCCAATCAAAGTTGGCTCCGACCTGTTTATCCAAGAATCCGACAGCCGATATAGTGTCGTTTACGACCAAAAAAGCCAAGGCGCAACCCTTAGGGCCGGCTATCTGGTAACTGAATATCTTGGTCACAATTTTAATTACTCAATTAATGATCAGTCCATTAACAATGTCCACCCCTTGGCCTCGGCCTCAATCAAAAGCCTCGAAGGCAGCTTTCTAACCTCTTCAGTCGGGCAGAGCTTCAATTACGACAAAAGAGACGATGTAAGAGACACTCGCGAAGGCTACTTCATCTCTTTGGGCCAAGAATTCGCAGGCATTGGAGGTGATATCGAATATCTAAAATATGTCGGCTCCGCAAGCTTCTACCAGCCGGTCTATAACCGCAATTTCGTCTTCAAACTCCTCGCTCATGGCGGATACATCGACGGCCTCGGTCAAGACATTCGAAACAATTACGGGTTTTTCTTAGGAGGTAACAACTTTAGAGGTTTCGAATTTGCCGGCCTTGGGCCAAGAACCATAATCAACGGTACTGCTGTTGGGGGTAACGCTGTTGGTGGTAATATGTATTACATGGGAACCGCAGAATTCAGATTCCCCCTCGGCCTACCAAAAGAGCTTGGAATTTACGGAATGCTTTTCTCTGACAATGGTACAGTAAAATCAGTCGACAGCATCACTAACCAAGTAGCCCCAGTCGCAGACACTGGCTCGCTCAGGTCATCTTACGGCTTAAGCATCGCCTGGGAATCTCCACTCGGACCAATTAGATTCGACTTTTCAAAAGTCGCCAAAAAAGAAGAATTCGACCGCGTTGAAACCTTCAGATTTAGCTTCGGTAGTCGTTTTTAATTGATCAGCCTCCACGCTTAAGCCTCACCATCTTAACCAAAACCGCCAACACCATAAAAATTACCCCAAGCCAAAGGAAGTAAATATAAGGCTTGAAATAAATCCGCAAAGCAAAGTTTCCAGCCTCATCCTTATTACCGGCGGCCAAATAAAAATCCCCATGAATCGAATATTTAATATCAGCCTCAAAAGTCGTCTTGTCTGCAACTGGATAAAATCTTAACTCCGGCGACAACTTCGCATATTCTTCACCATCTCTTAAAATCGTAAAATCGGTCTTTCGCGTCAAATAATTTTTCCCAGCAAGATACTTCACATCATCAAATCTAACTTGATAATAAGAACCTTCGCCCATATTCACCGTTTGACCAACCTTAATATTAACTTCTTTTTCGCTACCTAAATAAGAATTTAAAATCACCCCAATAAGCGCCACCACAAAGCCAAAATGCGCTAAATTCGTCGGGCTTTTTTTACGAAATGAAGTGATGCAAGCAATATTTATCGTGAAAAATAATAGCGCCAACACTAAATAATCTGGCTCTTTAAAATCCTGAGCAATCAAAGCGGTCGCAATAACAGCCATTGGCAGCGAAAAATAATTCTTCTTATTTTCGTGAAAAGCCTTAACCATACCACTAAAGCTGTTGCTTTTATAATATACAAAATTCAAAAAAATCAAAAAAGGCAGCAGCAAAATCGCAAAAATATTATTATAATAACTTGCGCCGACTGAAACTGCTTCGTCAAAAACATTTAGCGAAATAATTGGATAAAAAATCCCAACCAAAATAGTAAATAGCGCAATCATCAAAATATAGCTATTTAGTAAAATTAAATTTGACTTTGTAAAAATGAAATTTTCACCATTTTGTTGAGTTTTTTTTAAGATTTTGCCAATTTTAGCGCCAAAAACCGCCAAGCCGCCACCGCCAATTGTCAAAATCAAGAAAATAATGAAAAAACCGCGCTTTGCATCAACTGCAAATGAGTGAACTGATGTCAAAAGTCCAGATCTGACCAAGAAAATTCCAAAAAGACATAAAATAAAGCCGATAATTGACAAAAGAATTGTCCAAATCTTAAAAGTTTCATCTTTTTTGAGGATTTTTACGCAGTGAATAAGAGCAGTCGCAGCAAGCCACGGCATCAACGAAACATTTTCAACCGGGTCCCAAAACCAATAACCACCCCAGCCAAGTTCACGATATGCCCACCAAGCCCCAAGGGTAATTCCTGCACTTAAAGCTCCCCACGAAATAAACAGCCAAAGCGACATTGAATTTGCTAAAGAGGTGTTGATCTTTTCTTGCAAAAGCCCAGCCAAAGCCAAGCTAAAAACTAACGAAAACCCCAAATACCCAACATAAAGCATCGGAGGGTGCATCGCCAGCCCAATATCCTGAAGTAGCGGATTTAAATCAAGACCAGCGGCTGGAGCCGGAAATAATCTTTCAAATGGATTTGACGCAAAAGCCGTAAACGCAGTCATTCCAAGTAAAATCAAAGCCTGAATCGCCAAAGTTTTGCTTTTAAACTCGCTTTTATCGAAAATCGCGAATAAAAAGCTGTAAATTGTCAAAATCGTAACCAAAAGCAGCATCGACCCTTCGTGATTCCCCCACGATCCAGAAATTTTGTAGATCAACGGCTTTAGATGATGCGAATTTTGGTAAACATTTAATATCGAATAATCAGAAATTATATAAGAATAAATCAGACTAAACTGCGCCAAAACAGCAAAAGCAAAAATTGCCGCAAAAGAATAAATGGCAAAATCATTACTAGAAACTTTTGCTCCAGCAAAATTCACCGCACCCTTTTTCTCGCACAGGAAAATACTGCCGCAGTAAAATCCGCTTAAAGTAATAATAAATAATAACGACGTAAAGCCAATATTTGCAACCATTCCTTGTTGTCATTGTGGTTTAATTCCCCTCTTTTAGAGGGGTGGCCGGCGAAGCCGGACGGGGTGTTTTTCATCCACCAAGAGCTCGATTTTTAAATTTTACATAAATAATACTCGATTGCCGCGTCGCCTATTGGCTCCTCGCAATGATAGTCGTTACTCTAAACCCTATCCGCAATATACTTCTTCACTACCTCTAAATCATTTTCTACCACATCATATCTTTCCTCTCTTTCAAAGAGCCCTTCCAAAAATGGTGGCAGGTCAGGGTGCGGCGCACCAGCCTCAATAACCGCATCAGGAAATTTTGCCGGATGTGCGGTTGCCAAATTCACAACATATTCACCCTTATATTCATCGCTTGCGATATATCTTTTTGATGCCGCAACCCCAATCGCAGTATGCGGATCAAGCGTTTCGCCATTTTCCTTATAAACCCTAGCGATCATTTTTTTGGTATCTTCATCATTAACATGACAAGCCCCAAAATGCGATCTAATCTCGTCCAAAATGTCTTTTTCAACAGATAATTTACCAGTTTTTTCAAACTCAGCCATTAACTCAGCCAATTTTTCTTTACGGCCAAATTGATTGTGAATATCGTAAATCATTCGCTCAAAGTTACTAGAGACCTGAATATTCATACTTGGGGTAATAGTCTCTACCATTTCTTTTTTGCTGTAATCATTATCAGCAACAAATCTTGCCAAAATATTATTATCATTAGTTGCAATAATCAGCTTTTCAACGCTCAAGCCCATTTTCTTAGCCAAAAACCCAGCATAAATATCGCCAAAATTCCCGGTCGGCACAGTGAAAGAAACACCCTGTTTGCCATTGCCGCCAATTCTAAGGCCGCAATAAAAATAATAAACAATTTGCCCCATAATTCGCGCCCAGTTAATCGAATTAACCGCAACCATGCGTCTTCCTTTAAGGAAACCTTGATCGACAAACATCTTTTTAACATAACCTTGGCAATCGTCAAATACTCCTTTTAAGGCGATATTATGGACATTTTTATCTAAAACGCTAGTCATTTGGCGCCTTTGCACATCGGAAACTCTTTTATAAGGATGAAGAATAAATATTTCAGCGCTTTCGCATTTTTTACAGCCCTCAATCGCCGCCGACCCAGTATCACCAGAAGTCGCACCAACAATCGCAATTTTCTCGCCATTTTTCTTCAGCAAATAATCGAGCAAATTCCCTAGAAACTGTAGCGCGCAATCTTTAAAAGCCAAAGTAGGGCCATGAAATAACTCTAGCAAAAACTCATTTTCCGCAATCTGACGCGTCGGCACAATTGCTGCGTGATTAAAATTCGCATAAGATTTTCTGATGATTTCCCGATAATCTTTGTCAGGAATTTCGCCGCCAACAAAGTCCTTAGTCACCTTAAAAAACAAGTCACAATAGCTCATGGACTTCATTTTACCTAACTCTGACTCGCTAAAATGTGGTAATTTTTCAGGCACATAAAGACCTCCATCATCAGCCAAACCCTGTAGAACAACGCCTTCAAACGTTAAATCTTTTGACTTACCCCTTGTTGAAATATATTTCATTTCTTAAAATTATTGATTTTAATATTAATATATAGTATATTATAATATATAATAACGAAAAAGTCAAAAAAATTTAAAATATGAGTGAAGAAATCACAAAAAATGAGGATTTAGCTCAAAATCGTGATTATTTATATAGAAGCGGAGTTGGGGTGGTGTTAATTAACCCTAAAAAAGAGATTTTTGTTGGAAAAAGGATCGATAATCACTCTGATGCTTGGCAAATGCCTCAAGGTGGCATTGATTCCAATGAAGATGAAGATAAGGCGGTTTTTCGAGAATTGCAAGAAGAAACCGGTGTAAAAAAGAAATTCGCTAAAATAGTCGCTAAAAGTGAGGGTTATTACTATTATAATTTGCCATATAAGCTGCAGAAAAAATTCTGGGGCGGAAAATATCTTGGCCAAAGGCAAAGGTGGTACCTTATCGATTTTAAAGGTAGAGACTCAGATATCAATATAAACACCGAAGATCCTGAATTTTCCGATTGGCAGTGGTTTTCTATCGAAGAAGTTTTAACCAGAATAGTGCCATTTAAAAAAGATCTCTATGAGGGAATTTTGAAGGAATTTGAAGAATATTTCTAGTTGTGATCTGAGGTCTAATTCCCCTCTTTTAGAGGGGTGGCCCGTAGGGCCGGGGTGTTTTTTGTGGTAATTTTAATTGAATATTTAAAGCGTGTTTGCCAAAATAGACACCCCGTCCACCCCTCTAAAAGAGGGGAATTAGACCTCAGATCAACAAAGAATAATTATCTCTAAATATAATATATATTAACAAAAAAATGACTGCTCAAGAAATAAATTTCTACCAAATTGACGATGTTTACACTAAATCAATTGCTCCACTTTTGATGAAAGCTATGGATGAAGGTAAAAAATCCTTCATTTTTTGCTCTGACAAAGCCAGGTTAGAAGAAATCGACAAAGGTCTTTGGCAATTTAGTAAAACTAAATTCGTGCCACATGTTACCAATAAAGAGGCTGATATCGAGGAATTATCAAGCTGGGATCGTCAGCCAATTTTAATTTCCGATGAAGAAGATAACAAAAATTCTGCAGACTATCTGGTTTTAATTGACGAACCAAGTCTTGATTTTGTTGGTAAATTCAATCGCGTTTTTTATTTTTACAATGATGAGCAGCTTCTAAAGGCAAAGAATTTTGCTAAAAATTTCAAAAAAGATAGTCAAAAGGTCAAATCTTTCAAAAAATCAGATGGCAAATGGGCGAGTTTTGAGCTTTAAAATTTTACTCCCAGACAAAAATCGCATCAATTTCATATTTTTCACCTGATTTTTTATCGACAAGCTCAAGTTCAACCAATCCACGATCAGCATCACCCTGTAAATTTTCCTCAGGAATCTGAATAAATAGTCTAAAGTGATTTGAGTCAGTTTTTTTAACCAACAACTCCTTATCATTTCCATAAGTCACAGCCTCAGCTTTAGCAAAATGTGGTCTCTTGACTTTGATCTCAAAAATTTTATCATGATGAGATTTATTGGTAATTTTTAAGGAATAGCTATTGCTAATCGAGCCATCTGACATCATCACAAAAGCCGGATTGCGCTTTGCAACCAAATTAGTCAGCACCATTTTTTTACTAAACAGCGCGTATCCCATTAAGCAAGAAACTAGCAAAATAATTGTCAAATAATAGAAAAATCGCGGCTTAAAAAGATATATTTTGCGAAATTTTTTAGCATTTTCAATGTGATGAGCCGTATCATAGCGCACCAGCCCCCGAGGCTGGCCGATTTTATCCATAATCCCATCACAAGCATCAACGCAAAGTCCGCACGCAATGCACTCCATTTGTAGGCCATTTCGAATATCGATACCAACAGGACAAACAACCACGCATTGTTTGCAATCAATGCAATCGCCACGATTCTTGTCTTTTAATCCGCCGCGCGGCTCGCCTCTTTTTTCATCATAAGTAATAATCAGTGTATTTTTATCAAACATTGCTGATTGAAAGCGAGAATAAGGACACATGTAAGTACAAACCGCCTCTCTTGCAAATCCAGCCATTAAATAAGTCATAAAAGCAATACCAGCTGTCCATAGAATCACATTTTCAGTCAAATCAAGTCGCAACAGACTTTCAAATTGCAAAAAAGCATCACTAAAATATGCAGTAAATCCATACCCAGTAATAATTGCCACCAAGATCCAGCTAAAATGCGTCAAAAATTTCTTGTAGAATTTCTCAAAATTATTTTTACGGTTCAGTAAAATCCTCTGATTACGATCGCCCTGAAAGATTTTTTCAATGCCAATAAAAATATCAGTCCACACCGTCTGAAAACAAGCATATCCACACCAAATCCGACCAAAAAGCGAAGTTATGAAAAATAAGAGCAGGGCGGCAAAAATCAAAATTCCCATCAGATAATAAACCTCGTCTGGCCACATTTCTATGCCAAAAAAGTAACCCATCGAATTATTCATATCGATCAAAATCGCCTGATTTGGCGCATTATCACCTCGATCATAACGCAAAAACGGCGCACCAAGATAAATCAGCATAAAAGCAGCATTCAAAATCGACTTTATGTTTCTGATTTTCCCTTTTACTGATTGCGGAACAATTTTTGTCATGATATTTTGCCAGTATGCTATTGAGTGAAGTGCAGTTTAGGCTAAATAATTTTATTCACAGGGTATTTATGATCGATTCCATGTATGTCAATTACCTGGATGAGAACATAAATATTCTGAGGATAAAATTATGACGCCTAAACCCATGGCCTGTCATATTCCGGAGCCTCCTCCGATAGCGGCAAAGACGGAATTTCAGCGTAAATTTCACCATTCATTTTTACCACAACCTTACCCGTATCAGTCACCTTGCCAATTACTGCAAAATCAAGACCCCACTTGTCAAAAATTGCCTTTGCTTCCTCTTCTTTTTCCGGTTTTAAAACCATCAACATCCGCTCTTGACTTTCCGACAACATAATTTCGTAAGGAGTCATATTTGTTTCACGCTGCGGCACCTTTTCTAAGTTGAGCTCCACCCCAGTCCCACCTTTTCCAGACATTTCAAATGAAGACGAAGTAAGTCCAGCCGCACCCATATCCTGAATCGACAAAATCGCATCAAGCTGCATAAGCTCCAAACATGCCTCAATTAGCAGCTTTTCAGTAAAAGGGTCACCAACTTGAACAGTCGGGCGCTTATCTTCGTCACCTTCCTTAAATTCATCCGAAGCCATAACCGCGCCATTAATCCCATCGCGCCCAGTTTTAGAGCCAACATAAACCACCGTAGCCCCAATATCAGTCGCCGCCGAATAGAAAATCTTATCCTGATCAGCCAGACCAATCGTCATCGCATTCACCAAGATGTTGCCATTGTAACTTTCGTCAAAATTAGTTTCGCCGCCAACAGTTGGTACCCCAACACAATTTCCATAGCCTCCAATCCCAGCAACCACGCCATTCACCAAATGTTTGGTTTTTGGATGGTCAATTTCACCAAAGCGTAAAGCATTCAAATTCGCAATTGGCCTTGCGCCCATAGTAAATACATCGCGCATAATCCCACCAACCCCAGTTGCAGCCCCTTGGAAAGGTTCGATAAATGAAGGGTGGTTGTGACTCTCCATTTTAAACACGATCGCCTGATTATCACCAATATCCACAATTCCAGCATTTTCTCCAGGCCCACAAATCACCCAAGGCTCTTCAGTGTGCATGGTTTTCAGCCACTTTTTCGTCGATTTATATGAGCAATGCTCGCTCCACATTGCGCCAATAATCCCAAGTTCGGTCAGACTTGGCTCGCGCCCAAGGATCTCCACGGCCTTTTGGTACTCGTTATCGGTCAAATTATGCTGCTTGATAAGCTCAGGCGTAATTTCAACCTTACTTGCAATTTGTTTTTCTTCTATATCGTTCATAATTTAATTTTAGCATAAACTAAAATTAAAATCAATGATTTTTCAACTTAACAAAAGTTTTTGCCATTTTTTATTATTAATGTCATTATTTCTTGATTATTGAATAATTTTATGATATACTATATTTTGATTGAGAAATAACTCTATTAATATAAAAATTTGGTAGTTTATGAAAAGATCTGCAAAAAATAGACATATATTAAAGGCATATTCTTTAGCTAAAAATAACCTTGGAAAAGAGTTGTCCAGCGCCAACATTACCAAAGAAATTAAGTCTAAAAACCTTGCCTGGGTTCACCTGGACGCGAATAATGAAAAGACGCAAGAATGGCTAACTAATGAGTGTTCTTACCTAGATTCGATAATCATCAATGGCCTAATAGCAGAAGAAACCAGGCCTAGAATTGAAGAAATCAACGACGGCTTGTTTTTGATACTTAGATGTGTGAATTTTAACGAAAATTCTGATCATGAGGATATGGTATCAATTCGTATGTGGATTGATCCATATCGGGTTATAACTGTACAAAAACGCAACACTAAATCTATTGAAGATGTTGAGGCTGCAATTAAGTCAGGACAAGCCCCTCAAGATTCCGGAGAGTTTCTATGTTTACTTCTTCATAATGTATATAAGAGAATGGAGCCAATTTTAGGTGGACTAGACGAGATAATGGACGATGTTGAAGAAGAGATTCTTGAAAATCCAAGTACTCAGTTAAGGTCCCAGCTTGTTAATGTTAGAAGAAAGGCGATCATTTTCAGAAGATACATGATCCCACAGCGCGATGTGTTTAGTATCTTAAGGGGTCTTGATCTTGAATGGCTGAATGGCTTGCAAAAGCGTAAATTGCAGGAAAATTATAACCATACATTGCGCTATGTGGAGGATTTAAATGAGGTTCGCGAAAGGTCTCAAGTTGTCAAGGACGAGCTCTCCAACTTGCTTGCGGATAGGTTAAACAAAAATATGTATATTTTATCAGTAATTGCAGCGATTTTTCTGCCACTTGGTTTCTTGACAGGACTTCTTGGGATAAATGTCGGCGGCATACCTGGCTCTGAAAATCCTAACGCATTTTTCATATTTTCTGGCTCTTTAATATTTTTAGTTGCAGTTCAGATAATATTATTTAAAAAATGGAAATGGTTTTAAGAAAATATAATAAAAAATGGAAGTAGAAAAGATTATAGAATCAAATATAGATAAAAACATACAGGTGCTTGTTGATTTTGCCCCAACTGCGCTTGCTGGCTTGGTGGTAATTATTTCCACTTTTATTTTTGCAAAAATATTTAATATAGTAGTTCTTAAAATATCTAAAAAGTCAAAATTATCAAAAAATTATATAAAATTACTTTCCAGAATCTCCAATATAATATTTGCCTTTATAGGAATTATTTTGTTGCTTAATATTTTAGGGTTTAAAGGTTTATCAACTGGAGTTTTTGCCAGTGGTGGTGTGGTAACTGTGATTTTAGGGTTTGCTTTAAGAGAAATAGGCGAGAATTTTTGCGCGGGGGTGCTTCTTAATATTAATAAGCCATTTAAAATTGGAGACACCATAAAATCACTAGATGTCGAAGGGCAGGTTAAATCAATCGAGATTAGATACACCCACATCAGAAGCGTAGACGGTAGAGATATATATGTACCAAGTTCACAAATATATAAAAATACCCTCATCAATTATACAAAAGATGGACTTCGAAGGTTTCATTTCAATATTGGGATAGATTATTCATCTGATCTTAAAGAGGCTTGTTTAGTGATAGATAAGGCTCTTGAATCTGTAGAAGGGGTCTTAAAAGATCCAGAACCCGGTTGTGTTATCAATAATTTACTTCCTGGATATATAGAAATTATCGCTTATTTTTGGGTGAATGTTGATAATAATATATCTGTAAGAAAGATAAGAGAGGGTGTTGCTATTAATATCAAAGATCAATTAATTGCCAAAGGTTTTATTTTAAGCAACGACACATACAGTAATCATAATGTAAAGATTTATAATAAAAATAATTAATATAAATATTATTTAATGAAGATTCTTAAAAACATCCAATTTATATTTATTTTGATAGCATTATTGCTAAATATTGGCAATTTGAATGCTAAGCAGGCGACCAAGCAGATTGAAAAAGCAAAGGTCGCTGTCAAAGAAGTAAAGAGTGAAAAAATAGCGGTAGAAAAAGAGAAAAAAGAAGAAGAGAATGAAGATTCTGCCAAATCTATTGAGGCACAAAATAAACAGCAAGATATTAACGAGACAATAGATAATGCTTCTCTTGATGCAAAGAAAAATGCTCAAGATGCACAAAAGTCACTTATAGAGGCTAACAAAATAGCCTCGGAAAGTGACTCAAAATATTTAGTGCAATTGGCTAAAAATAAAGCCGCTATTGAAAAATCCAGAAAGGAAATCGCCAAGCTGCAACTTTCGCTTGCAAATGATCTTAAAAAAACCAATAAAGAATTGGACAAAATTGCCAATTCTTTGAAAAAAATTGAAGAAACATACTCAGATAGACATCTATCTAAGCAGGATTTGAAAAAGAATTACAATGAGGTGGTTTTTTATTGGAGAATTCTTGCTGATAATTCTTTGCGGGTTTTTTCTAAAAAATCCAACATTAAGATTGAAAAATATCATCCAGGCGATCTTTTTCACAAGATCCCTAAAGAAGTCACCGATCAGGCTTTAATAAAACAGCGCAATGATTCTTATGAGTCATTAAAAACAGAGTATAGTAATATTTTTAACCTCAAAAGGGATCTTAAAATTGCTAATAAAAATTACCAATCTGATCTTTTGCTTAAATCAAGCGAACTTCGAGCCTCCATTCTTCAGAAAATTCTATATATGGACGAAGGTTTTGTAACTTATGATAATGAATATGTAGAGGATTTAATTAGAGAGTTAAAGCTAATACCTTATCAGCCAATTTTCGTATTTTACAGCAAGATACAGCAATATAAACAGACTATCGACTCTGGATTTACTGGATTTTTAAATATTTTAAAGCAAGCTGGCCTACTGGTCATTTTAATTCTTATTGTAATGGTAAGCAAAAGAACTTTGACCAAATTAACCTACTTATTTAATCTACTGAGTCAATTTTTGGTTAAAAAATCAATAAGTGATAGTCAATATACTGGGCCAGCAATATTAGTGTCAAAAATTACCCCTTATTTTAAGTGGTTTGTGCTAAGTTTGATATTTTTCTTAATTAATACCGTAATAGAAAGAACTTTATTTTCTGAATTAGGGGTTTTGATTCCATATTTTCAATATTATTTCTTATATAAAATATTTAGAATATTTGCACATTACAGCTTAACAAATATTGTTCATAAAAATATTGAAAGTAATGCTAAAGAAAGATCTATAATTAATGAAAAAATAAGAAAAACCACCAAAGTATTAGGCTTTTATTTGTTATGGTCGGTATATATCGTTCACCTAACTCAAGCAATTGTTAACAAAGGTTACTTTTACAATCTAACTTTCAATATATTTGTTATTGGTTTGATAATTATTTTGGCTATTATTGCGTCTAATTGGAAAGGTGAGCTAAAAATAATAGTTAAAAGTAAATTATCAAAAAGATTGGCTAGAGCAATAAATAAGCTACTATCTGGTAAAAAAATAGCAGTTTTGATGTCTCTGCCGATATTACTATTGTTAATAATTAGAGAGTTTTTTTACAAAATTTTCAACCTGCTTAGGAATTATGATTTTTTCAAAAACATGCTTTCTCAAATCTATCGCAAAAAACTAGAATCAGCAGCAAAAATGGCTGATAAAGACGGCGATGATGATTCTGCTATTAGTGATTCTTACCTAAAGGCCTTTTCCAAAGCTAGTAAAGATGATGTTTTTATTCCAATCAAAGATCACCCAAGCGAAGAATTTAAGGAAATTATTGACAGCTGGCAATCGGGTAGGTCGGAAGAAAATTCAATTGCAATTCACAGTGAAAAGGGTATAGGAAAAGGTAAATTCATTGAAAAAATTATTTCTGACAATGATGATAATTTTGAAGTTTTACAGGCGCAATTTAGTAGAAAAATAACCGATAAAAATGAATTATTGAAAGTAATATCCGACCTTTTTGGCAAGGGTGCTGGTGAAAAAGCGCTATTTAACTTCTTGTCTAAATATAATAAAAAAACTATCATTATTTTAGACGATTGTCACAATCTTTTCTTGGCTAAGGAGGGTGGTTTTGAGGCTCTAAAGTTGCTTCTAGATATGCTTGTAAAAATTGATAACCCAAATCTACTTTGGGTAGCGACTTTTAACTCTTATTCTTGGAATTATTTAAGGCATTCTTTAAAAATAAATAATTATTTTAGATATATTTTAAGATTACCAAGGTGGAGCGACGAAAACATCAGACAGTTGATAATTGACAAGCACAATAAAACTGGATTTAAGTTAATATATGATCCATTGATATTTGCAATCAGTACCAATAAATCTGAAAAAGAATTTGAGGATTTACAGCAAAAATTCTTTCAAATAATATGGAGCCAATCCAGAGGAAATCCAACTATCGCAATTTCACTTTGGCTATCTTCTTTAAAAACAGAAGGGGCTAAATCAGTCAAAGTATCATTGCCAAAAATAGCAAAATCCAGTCAATTAAATAGCCTGGCAGACGAACATCTTTTTGCATATAGCGCGATTGTTAAACATCAAAGCTTATCAATAGAAGATATATCTGTAATTCTTTCAATATCCCCAGAAGAAGTTTTAAATATAATCAGAATTGGACTGGAAAAGGGTTATTTGGTAAGTAGTTTGCATATTAATAAAAGCTTCACCACCTCTCCACAATGGCAAACGGCAATCAATCAATTATTAATTAACAGAAATTTTGTCTATGCAGAATAATCTTAATGAAATAACTCAAATAACGCAAATTTTTAGATTTGAGAAAGTTGTGATTTTTCTAATCGGAGTCTTGTTTCTGATTCTTTGCGCTAAATTAATATCGAAAATTGGCGATAAGTTGATTTTCAAACTACCATCAAAGAGGCTGTTGGTTCTGCAGATTGTAACGATTGTTATTTTCCTCATTTATATAGTTGGTACAGTTATTGTGTTTTACGGTTCTTTCCAGCCACCAAAAGAGCTTTTAATAGCCCTAGGAGGAAGTGCCGCGGTAGCAATTGGCTTGTCCCTGAAAGATCTAGTTTCCTCGTTAATATCAGGTTTGGTTTTGCTATTTGATCAACCATTTCAAGTCGGAGATCGAGTTAAATTCGGCAACGACTATGGCGAAATCAAGTCGATTGGCCTCAGAACGGTTCGAATGGTGACTTTGGATGATG
Organism: Rickettsia sp.; assembly: GCA_038131245.1. Lineage (GTDB taxonomy): Bacteria > Pseudomonadota > Alphaproteobacteria > Rickettsiales > UBA1997 > CAMCFD01. Next base: position 18,168 of record JAYPPA010000022.1, read on the forward strand.
ATACGGTTACTATTCCAAACTCTCGATTTCTAACTGATGTTGTTTCTTCTTCTAATGATGGAAATATGGATATGATGACAGTGAGCGACTTTCATCTTGCGATTGATTCAGATCTTAAAAAAGCGAGGCAAATAATCGATGAAATACTTATTACTAGTAAATATATTTACCTAAAAAAACCATTTTCCATAATTGCTAGCGAAGTGAATTTAAACGGCATAACCGCAATTAACCTCAAGGTAAAGTCTTATGTTTTGGATGTAAAATACGAAAAAACTTTTCAAAATGAGATTTCCAGTAAAATCATCACCGCTTTTAATGAAAATAAGATAAAGCGGCCGATTTTTGGTTTTACGGCAGGTTAAGAAATTATTATGACAGCGCAAATTGCAATTAAAGATCTTTCAATATCCTTTGCTCAGAAAAATAAGCAACAAAAAATCCTGTCCAATATCTCGTTTGATTTGCAAAAAGGCAAGATCAATGCCCTAATCGGAGCATCAGGATGCGGCAAATCAAGCGTCGCCCTTGCACTTATGGGACTTCTCAAGAAGGCCACAATAAGCGGCGAAATTTCCTACGACAAAAAAAATCTTGTCACTTTAAGTGAAGAAAAATGGCGCAAAATTCGTGGATCTGACATTTCCATCGTTTTTCAAGACCCAAACTCAGCTCTTAACCCGCTTCACAAAGTCGGCAGTCAAATAAAAGAAGCAATAAAAGTCCACGATCGCAAAATCTCTAAGAAAAATCTGCAGGATCGCTTGTCGCAAATTTTTACCCAAATCGGTATCGAGGATTTGCTGCCACGGATTAATGATTTTCCGCATCAATTTTCCGGAGGTCAAAAACAGCGCCTGATGATTGCGATGGCGCTCATTAATCGACCAAAAATCCTTATTTTGGATGAGCCAACAACGGCGCTTGATTCAAAAAGCCAACAGCAAATTCTCGACCTAATTACGCGACTAAAAAACGAGCTAAACCTCACGATTTTGTTCATTTCTCACAACTTAAATATCGTAAAACAGATCGCCGATCAAATAATCGTCTTAAATAATCAAGAAATTCTACAAATTGGCACTTCAGAGGAAATTTTTGAGCAGCAAAAGCATGATTACGTCAAAAAACTTGTCAAAATTGCCAATTTGAATGAAAAATTCGCCTCACGCTCCGTCATTGCGAGGAATGGCGTAAGCCATGACGTGGCAATCCAGAAAAGCCCCGAAGAGATTTTGAGAGTAAAAAGCCTAACTGTAAAATACCAAAAAACAATCCTAAATAACCTAAATTTCTCCTTAAATAAATCGCAAAATCTTGGAATTATTGGCCAATCTGGCTCTGGGAAATCAACTTTAGCCAAAGCTTTGATGAATTTGGTTCCATTTGAGGGCAAAATTGACCTAAAAACCGCAAAAAAACACCACCAATTCATCCAAATCATATTCCAAGATCCATTTTCTTCGTTAAATCCTCGATTTTTAGTTAAAGATATTATCCTAGAAGGCTTAAAAATACAAAAAACTCTTAAAAAACAAGATAATAAAGAAGAAATTGCCACAAAAATGCTTGAAAAGATTGGTCTAAGTAAAGATTTTCTGTATCGCTATCCACATGAATTATCCGGAGGACAGCGCCAAAGAGTCGCCATCGCGCGTTCATTAATCCTAGAGCCGCAAATACTTATTTTGGATGAGCCAACTTCGGCGCTTGATTTTATTGCTCAAAATGAATTATTAGAATTACTTATAAATTTGCAAAAAAATATTGATATTACTTATATTGTCATTTCTCACGATTTGGCCGTTGTAAATCGACTTTGTAAAGAAATTTTAAAATTAACTTAAATTAAAAAGCCATGTTAGATATAATTTTAAATATGGTGCAAGATGGATCAATCTCGCAAGGAGCAGGTGGAATGCACATTTTTGATCTATTTACTGAAACAAAAATGAAAGAAAGAGGTGCAAAAACCACTCTTAATTTCGGTAGTGACGATGTCGAAGAAGAGCGCGACACTATGTCAGTTCAAGGATTTGGCGGAAGCGAATTAAATCTTCACTGGATAGTTGACGAAGCCGTTTTGCAGCAAGTCGAAGTGGTAAATCTTGATGGCGCAGGCAATTACAAGATGACCATTATTGACGAAACAGGCGCCAGTAACGAAGTTCATATTTTCCTGCAAGATGACGCAAATGGCATGGAATTAAAGATAAATGGCAATATTTCACCTGAAAATCAGCAAATTTTGGCAAAAAACCTCGAAAATCTCAATAATTTCATGCATGAGCGCAAAATCCCTGGCGCTTCTATTTCTGGGGCTAGCGCTACTCCTCTCTTTCCTCATCCACATGGTCACGAAGATATTCACGACCATTAAATCCGATTTTTCTTGCTTTTTAGCGAATTTTGTGGTATAATAGTAACATATAAGGCTAAAAGAGGAATTTTAAAATGAAGAAACCAGAGTTATTATTACCAGCAGGAAATCTCGATCGCCTTAAAACCGCGATCCTATATGGCGCAGACGCAGTTTATTGCGGAACGCCAGACATGTCGCTGCGCGTGAAATCTGCGTTTAGTTTGGAAGACCTTGTCGAAGGCATCGAATATGCTCACTCAAAAGGCAAGAAAGTTTACTTGACGCTAAATCTTTTTTCTCACAATAAAGATCTTGAGAAGCTTCCTGAATTCATCGACACAGTCAAGAAAGTCAATCCCGACGGGCTAATAGTTTCTGATCCTGGTGTATTTAGCTATGTTAAAAAACATGCGCCAGAATTAGAGCTGCACATTTCGACCCAGGCAAATGTTTGTTCATCACTTACTGTGGATTTTTGGAAGGAGCAGGGTGCCTCTCTCGTTGTAATGGCCCGCGAAGTCAGTTTCGCCGAATTAAAAGAAGTCCGCGAGGCTTGCCCAGACATCAAAATCGAGGCTTTCGTTCATGGTGCAATGTGTATGACTTACTCTGGGCGTTGTTTGCTGTCAAATTTCTTAGCCGAAAGAGGTGCCAATCAAGGTTCCTGCGCGCATAGCTGTCGCTGGGGTTATAAACTTAAAGTCAAAGTCAAAGACGGCAGTGAACATGAAATCGAAATTAACGAAAATAACAAGGACCTCTTCGACTTTTTCCTCGAAGAAGAAATCAGGCCAGGTCAATTCCTGCCATTCGAAGAAGACATGGATGGATCTTACATCCTCAACGCTAAAGACCTTTGTCTGCTGCCTAAACTTAATGAATATATCGACATTGGCATCGATTCATTTAAGGTCGAGGGGCGCAACAAAACCGAATTTTATGCTGGCTGTGTTGCTCGTGTTTATCGCGCTGCGATTGATGATTATATTAAGGATCCGAAAAATTGGAATCACGAAGATTACATGGATGAAATCAACGCCATTGCAAATCGTGGCTATTCGCTCGCATTTCATGATGGGCGTTTAACAAATTTAGCCCATGATTACGAGACCACCAAATCAACTTCATTTTTTGAATTTGCAGGACGAATTTTAGAGTGGCAGGGCGATGATTTAATTTTTGAAGCAAGGAACAGGATTGAGGCTGGTGATGTGCTTGAATTCCTCTCACCATTTCAAAGAGAACCAATTCTAATCAGGCTTTACGAATTTGACAATGTCTCAAAAAACCGCATCGACACAGTTGTCCATGGTGGCCAAAAACCCCACATCCGCATTAAGGCTGAACAGTTTCATCTAATAGACAAAGAAAAGCTCAAAACACTTCTTCCTGAATTTACTTTAATTAGGAAAGAAAAAATCCTCGACGAAGAAGAAAAGCTTAATGTTGAATCGCGTCAAATCTCGCATAATGTTGAGAGCGGCATTCAAACACAGCAAAGATATGATTCCAAGCGCAAACAATATTTTCAAGCCAAAGAAATCGAGCTAGGTGATGGCAAAAAATTCACCCGCACCCCAAGAATCGGCATGGATGGTTGCTGTGGCAAAGGTTGCAATGGTTGTTTACCTTTCTGGCATGATGATAAATATGCCAAAGCGCGTGAAATCCTCAAAACTAAAAAACAAGGCGAGTTGCTTTAAGGAGCTCGATCCAAAACCCTCTCGCTTCTTCTAACATTTTGCGATCTTGCACCCTGTAATCCTCCTCTTGGAGCATCTGGCACAATCAGTCCTGCCCCTCTTGCATTGGCAGCATCAATATCTTCTTGACCAGGTGCAGTTGGCGGAAGCTCAAATTCCGCTTCTGCTTCACTAACTTCTGCTTCAGCAACAGCTCCAACAGCTTCAGCCTCAGCAACAGCCTCACGAGCAGCAGCTTCTTGTCTTCGCCTCTCTTCCTCAGCTTTAGCAACAGCCTCACGAGCAGCAGCTTCTTGCCTTAGCCTCTCTTCTCTCTCGCGCTGAAGAGTTGACAGGTATTCTTTGTAACTTCTGTCTGCATCCTCTTTTATTCTTCTTTTTACTATCTCGGCTTCAGCTTCAGCAGCAGCCCTAGCTTCAGCTTCAGCATCCACTCCAACTTCTTCATCATCAAAAGTCATAAGATCAGTAGCTGGCTCAAAAGCAGGTTCAGGTGCAGCAACAGCTGCAGGAGCAACATCAGCCTTGTCGTCATACTCCTCAAGCCAGCTTCTAATCATTTGATCCAGCTCCTCTTCGCTCAGCTCAGCAGGAGGAGGCGCGTCCCGATCTGGCCCTAAGAATGCTGCTGCGGGATTTTTTTCGCGATATTGATCTTCATCCAAAAAGGCATCACCCAAACCTTCACCTACATCACCAACACCTTCACCCTCAGATTCAACGCCAGCAGAAATAAGCGGCTCATCTTCGCTTGAATCTTCTTCTCTAGTTTGCTCGCCAACCTTTGGATCATCCACAGTCACCACAACAGCCGCACCTTCACCAACCACCCCACCTTGTGTAACAGCCGCCGCCGCATCTTCTCTTTTTGCTTCAACTCCAAGTACTGCACTTCTAACTGCCCCTCTAACCATTCCAGCAAATCTAGAAAATTTTCGTCCCAAAGAATTATCAATCAACTTTTTAACTTGCCTTAAATGACCTTCCATTAAATTATCTAGATAAGCATCAGAATTTGTCAGCCCCAATTCTTCAAGCACTGAAAATATTTTACCTGAAATTTCATCGTGATTTGGATTTAAAGCCCCATATAATTCATGTTGTTGAATTGAAAACTCTAACTCTGAAGTAATTTTCCCAAATATTTTTTGCAAAAGATTCGCCTTTAAATTTGCAAATTGTTCCTCTCTATCTTCACCATCCTGACCAAGTACTTTTCTAATTTCACTATTTTCACTTTTAATAAAATCATCAAATAAACCCTTTAACTTTCTCATTTTTATTTCTTGATCAAAAACAAACCCAGCAACAACAATAGAAGCATCAACAGCATCATCATCCCTCATTACGCCAGTTAATTCATTAAGCACTTTTTTGGCAACTTTAACTGCAAATTCAACATGAGAGTAATCTATACGAATCTTTGTTGAACTAAAAATGCTAGCAACCAAAGCTTTTTCATCAAATTCCCTCACTAAGACAAGTCTATTCATTGCGCTAATGGATAGATTAGATATGTCGTCATCATAATCTTTTTCAAAAAAAGTAAGCCTTCCTCTTCCTTCTGGGTCCGATTTCTTTAAATAAGAAAGCATTGAATAACCAAATACCGCTTTACTAACTCCGTATGTTCTAATCTCACTTATAGTTTCATCAATATGTCTGGTTAATTCAGGATACAAACTCACTAAAACATCAATATTAGAAGCAGTGCAACTCTCTTTCGATTGCACAAAAAATCTTGCTATTTTCTTGAAATTTTCTTGACTTCCTTTAAATATTTCCGATTTATTAAATATTTCCTTCAATTTATCAGGATCGCCTTTGTATTTTTTAGTGCAAGCACTAATCATTAGATGAAAAGCATCCGTACATTCTTGACTAAATACATTTTCATGGGCAATTTTAAATGAAAGCCTCAAGCCATTCACCAGCTCTTCATCTGTAATTTTATCAAAAAATTCTCCTTTTAATAATAAACCGCTAAGTCTAACATCGCTAGTTCTCAAAGCCCACTGTAGTAAAGAATATTCCCTAGACTCACCATCTCTCTTTTGATAGTTAATTACAACATTACTAGCAGGATCAGAGTCAAGCAAGGCCTTGATTATTTTATATCTTCTAGCCTGAGAAAGATCCTTATCAAGATCGCTACTTTTTACTAAAATCGCAACTTTTTTATCCCTTACCAAACCGTCATCAAAAATTTTATGAATTATGTCATTCCTTCCTTTCTCAGCCGCTTTCAATAATGCATATTGAGCGTCACCAGGCACAACGCCACGCTCTAAAAGTAACATAACAGCATCAAAATTATCATTTTCCGCTGCTACATCAACCGCATTTAATCTGTCTAACCTCTTCATCTCGCTAATCTGGTCAATATTCATACCAAGCTCCAGCATTTTGCCTAAAATCAAATCCAAAGCCCCTAAATCACCTTGAACAGCAGCATAAATAAGCACATTCTCACCCCTTAAATCTTTAGCTTGCAAATATTCTGCCCTTTTAGAATCATCACCAAGTCCCCTCAGTAGCAATTCCATCACCCTTCTTTTACCTTCTTCATGATCCACAGAAAAAGCTCCCCTAGAAACAGAGCTCGACTTCTTTTTGACAACGCAAAACAGCATCGTTCTTCTATTCGAAAGCTCTTCCATCAAATCAACACCTCTATCCCTTAAGGCCTCCATTACATCAACTCTTCCATTAATAATAGCTCTACTTAATAACATCACCCCAACACTTTCCGGCACTCTATTGTGCAGCGCTCCTACATACATCGCACCCTTTAAAGCATCCCCAATGCTATTAATATTTTTTGTTATGTCTTTAAGCAAAGCCCCATTTTCTAGCTGCTTAAAAATATGTGAAACAATCTCATACTCAGCTTTTGTTATTGACGGCAGTATCTTAGGAGCCCTAAAATTCTCAAGCCTCATATCCATCTGCACAGAAGGTCTAGTTTTGGTTAAATAATATTCCAATATCGAATCCAAAATCATTCTAGCAGCATCTGTTTTATGCTCATCATCCCAGCGAAAATCATCCATATACCCCATTATTTCAGCCTTATAAAAACTTTTATAAGATTCTGATCGCTTCATTGCCGCACTAAGTTCAGCTTTTTTTTCTTCTTCGCTATATTCTTCAGGTCTCATAAGGGCGATTAGATCCATTTGAGAAGTGACTTCAAGATTTATCTCATCTAGCTTGTCCTTTATTTCTTCAAACCTTCCTTCGTTCTGATAAAGTTTCAGCACCTTATCTTTTGTATATTTTATAATTTCCGCTAACTGTCCAGGAGCAATTTTAGCATTCCACTTCCAATCATCAGGTCGCTTTGATTTTGACATATTTTAATAAATTAATTGCCATTTATCTAAATATCGCAACAAAATCATCTTTTGTCAATAATTTTTTCGATTTTTTACGAAAATTCTTGCTTTTATTTTAAATATGTGGTATAATTACATTATGAGCAAGAAACTTATGATTGCTATTGACGGCCCATCGGCATCAGGGAAGGGCAGTCTAGCCGAAAAAGTCGCCGAGCATTTCAACTTAGGGTATCTAAATACTGGCGCCCTTTACCGAATTGCTGCGAACCGCTACATTAAACTTGGCTTAAGCGAAGAAAGCCTCGAGGAAAATATTGCGCGCTTAGTAGCTAATATCGACCAAGAAAATTTCGAAAATCCGGAGTTATTTACTGAAACTGTTGGTGAAGTCGCCTCTAAAATCGCCAAAAACCCAAAATTACGCACTGCGCTTTTTGATTTCCAGCAGCAATTCATCAAAGATTCTCTCGCAAAAACTGGTGGAGTCGTCATGGATGGCCGCGACATTGCATCTAAAATCATGCCAAATGCCACTCATAAATTCTTCGTCACCGCCTCCGTCGAAGAGCGCGCCAAGCGACGCTTTGAACAGTTAAAAGAAAAAGGTGATGATGTAACTTTTGATGAAATTTTAGCGCAGCTCAAAGCTCGTGATGAAAATGACAAAAACCGCGCATCTTCACCGCTTGTCATTGACAAAGACGCAATAATCATCGACAATTCCGACTTAACTAAAGA
>JAYPPA010000023.1:0-20178 GCA_038131245.1 Rickettsia sp.
GAGCACCTGCTTTGCAAGCAGGGGGTCAGCGGTTCGAACCCGCTTATCTCCACCAGTTTTCGGTTGATGAAGTATTTATAAACAGCCTTTGGATTGATCATGAAACATAGAATATTGATTGTAGATGATAATTACGCTCAATATATCAAGGATTTGCTCGAAGATGAAATAAATGCAGATTTCGAGCTTGCCTATAATGGATTAGAGGGCTTTGAAAAATTCCAGAACAACTTAAGGACTCCCTCTCTAATTATCATGGATATCAATATGCCAATAATGAATGGCATAGAGTCAATAAAAAAAATCAGAGAAACAGATGATAGTACGCCAATCATTGTTTATTCTTCTATGAAGATTCCAAAAATTATAAGCGAATCTATAGCTGCTGGGGGTAATGTTTTTGTTGAAAAAGGTGGAGATTTATTAAAAGAGGTTAAATATTGGCTGTGATTATTTGCTGCCTAAGAATAATGTTTTAATAAAATAAATAAAAAAATGGAAATATTAGAAACGGGCCTAGAGGGATTAAAAGTTGTTAAGCTAAAAGTTTTTGGTGACGATCGAGGGTTTTTTGTAGAAAAATTCAAGCTATCTGAATTTGAAAAAAACAATTTACCAACTCATTTTATTCAAGAAAATCACTCTAGATCATCTCCAGGAGTGGTACGAGGTTTACATTACCAATTTGATCCTCCACAAGGAAAATTAGTTGGCTGCACAAGAGGAAGAATTTACGATGTGGCTGTGGATATTAGAAAAGATTCAAAAACTTTAGGTAAATCTTTTGGAGTGGAGCTCGACGAAGCTACTCTACTGTGGATTCCGGCTGGATTTGCTCATGGATTTTCTGTTCTTGGTGATGAAAAAGCTGATTTACTTTACAAAATTACTGATGGGGAATATAATCCAAAAGGCGAAGGGGGAATTTTGTATAATGAACCTACTTTTAAGATAGATTGGCAAGTGAAAAATCCCGTGATTTCGCAAAGAGATCAAGAGCAGCAAACTTTTGATGAATATTTAAAAAATCCAAAATTTTAAATGATGAAAAAAATTCTAATATTTGGTAGAAATGGTCAGGTTGCGACCGACTTGATTGCATTAAATAAAGATGCTGATGTGATTGGCTCGCAAGATATTGACTTTTCAAAAACCAAAGAGTTTAAAGATTTTGTTGATAGACTTCCTGCTTATGATTTTGTGATAAATGCAAGCGCCTATAACCTGGTAGATAAAGCTGAAGAAGATCCTGTGGCTGCTTTGAAACTTAATCGTGATGCGGTAAAAATCATGGCAGAATTTTGCAAAAAAAACAATAGCCTCTTAATACATTTTTCGACAAATTATGTTTTTGATGGCAAAAATCCAAAAGCAAATAAAGAGGATGATGTTGATTTTATCAAACCACTTGGTGAATATGCAAAAAGTAAATTAGCCGGAGAAAAAGTAGTTATAGACTCTGGCTGTAAATACTTAATTTTCAGAGTTGCCACTGTTTTTCGAGAAAATAAAGGTAATTTTGTAACTAAAATGCTAGAATTATTCACAAAACATGAGCAACTAAAAATTGTTAATGATCAGGTAAGCAATCCTTGCTATAGCTATGATTTAGCTGAGGCTGTGACTAAAATTATCAATGGAGAAATTGATGAAGAAAATTTAAATCAGATTTATCATTTATGTAATGAAGGCGAAGTGTCATTTTTTGAGCTTTGTAAATTTATTTATGAACAAGTCAAGGGTGATGTTAAATTTAATGTTATTACTAAAAGTATTTCTGCAATTCCAAGTTCTGACTACCCTACCCCAGCATCTAGACCACTAAATGGAGCTTTGGCAACTGATAAATTTAGTAAAAATTTTAATATAACTTTGCCAAATTGGCAAGATGGAGTAAAAAGAGCAATTAAAAATCAAAATAATGCCGTCATATAAAGATTTAACAGTTATTTTTGTTACTTATAATAGTGAAAAAATAATTAAAGAGTCAATATCTGGTTTTTTAAACTATCCAGATCTTTCGATAATTGTTGTTGATAATAACAGTAGAGACAACACTATTAGAGAAATTGAATCTTTAAAAGCTGATAATATAAAAATAATTAAAAATGAAAAAAATGTCGGCTTTGGAAGAGCAAATAATCGCGCTTTGAATGCAATAAATACAAAATATGCGCTTATAATAAACCCCGATTGTTTTATTGAGAAAGATTCTATTGATAAGATTTTATCAAAAATTGACAATCATGAAGATGTTGCAATTTTATCTGCGCAGTTATATCCAACAGAAACCATACAAGATAAAATTAGTCACAGAAAAAATCCTTCACAAGATCTTTTGCAAGATGATATTTATGACGTAAGATTCATAAGTGGCTGTTGCATGTTTTTTAACATGAAAATTATGAAGGAAATTGGATTTTTTGACGAAGAATTTTTTCTGTATTGTGAAGACAATGAATTGTGCAAAAGAATCCTCAATAAAGGCCTTAGGCTTGGGATTGTCAAAGACACAAAAGCAATTCATCGCGGCGGTCAATCTTGCGGTGCAGTTGACGAGAAAAAACTATATGCAATTTTTTGGCACAGATTTGGCTGGAGCAAATGCTACTATACCGAAGCTGTGCATTGCAAATTAGTTGGAAAACTTAAAGCTATAAGAGATATACTAAAATGCTTATTTAAAATTCTAAAGGCAAAGATTACTTGCAAAAAGCCTGATCTTGCCGTTATGGCAAAACTCGATGGCTGCTTTTCTTATTTAATTGGAAAAAAAGCCTTTGATAAAAATGACAATCCTAGGAAATTTTCTAGCAATTAAGGAATAAATGGTAATAGCATGCCATCAATTGCATAAGCATCACCAACTGCTAATTCACCACTTAATTCTTCTAAATCAGGGTTAGAAACAGCCTTAGCAACAGAAGATCCAGACGGGCATTCTACTTTACTAATCCAGTCACCATGAGGTCCACACATTTTCTCTGGACTAATATTAGCATAACTCTCGCAAACATTTCCAGTAGCAATTTGACCAGAATAAGCTATTGAAAAACCCTCTCTTTGCATAGTTCCTTCTGGGATACATGGCATTAAATGAGCAAGTTTAAAATCACTAACAAGATCCTTTCTCGACTTAAATAAAATCAAATCATCAAAATTGCCATCTTTAGAACTTGATGAAACTAAATGTAGTTTACCATTAATCATTTTTCCAAAAGAAGCCCTTCCTATTGCTCCGCCGATTCCCTCAGATGGACTCTTAGAAATATTATAATACTCATCTCCTTTAACAATTACAGAATTTTGAGCGGCATTTTTAGAAGAAAATGCTCCATTTTTATTAACTCCATGACTAATAATTGCAAAAGCAATATTGTCAATAGTTTTTCCAGAAGAACCTTGCGAAATATTTAAAGTCTCTTTATCGCCATCTCTATAAAGACCAAATCCTTGCCTATAGTCACCATCTCCGATTACAACAACTGCTTGACTATCTGACTGAAAACTTGTAGGATCATCCCTAGTAGTAAGATGAGAATTAACAACATATGAAAGTTTAGACCCAAAACCATCTTCAGCATATTCATCAGATAATCCCAAACTATAAACCGGAACCATTCCGTAAACAATATTTTGAACATCAGATGAAGAATAAATTCCGTCATCGCCTCTTAAAATACAATCTCCTGAAGATTCTTGGCCGTAACCAATATCAGATTTTGCCAAAGTCAATGAAGCCGGACAAGGAAGCCTCTTATTCTTAGCAACAAATCTTCCAAAAGCTTCATAAATTTCTTTAGTTCTTTGAAGCGTCAGCTCTTTTTTTGATTCATTCATCATTGAACTTGTAATGCTAATTCCGCCAGTTATCAAAACCGAAAGGACAAGGAAAACTATCGACATTTCAAGAAGAGTATATGCTCTTTTTTGCTTATTAGCTCGAAAAAGATTAAAAGGCAATGAAAATTTAACTGACATGAGTAGCGCTTAGTTTTGAATTAATAAAGTAAAAAAACTAACAACATAGAAAGGATTATACGACCCTATTTTTTAGCTGTCAACGAAAAAATAAATATTTCTTTTTCTATTGTTCAAAATGCTACAATTTTAATTTTTCAATTTACTGCAATCTCCTAAAAAAGAAAGTCGTAACTAAAAAATCATTTGAAAAAACTCAAACATGTATTATAATATTCTTATCATATTAATTAAAAAAATTTATTGATGCCTGGAAAGAAAAAATGGCAAAAAGGGAAAAAAGGAGATTCTACTTCTCATTATGAAGAAGGTCTATTGGATGATCTAGGTGACCAAGAATTGTTTTTTGAAGATGCGCAATGGGCGGCCGCTGCACCTGCACCAAGTGGCGCCCAAGGAAGAAGAAGATCTTGGTTGTCACCAAAATTTCTCAGAAAAAAACTTGGACATAGTGCTGGGATTGCAACAATTCCAACTTTAATAAATGAAGCTGGCGATACTGAACCTGGTGAAGATAGAGTTGACGAACCTCGCATAGCATCAGCCAGAGTCTATGAAGGTGATGAATCGGATCCATCTAGAGAAAAATCTGGAGCATCAGCAGCCTCATCAACAGAACTTGAACAACCTGAATTTGCAAGAGCACCTTCTTCTCCTGGTCCACTTGGCGGAATAACAATTAAAGAACAGAGAAGAATCTTAGCTACAAAAGGAAAAGCTCAAGGCGAAGGTCCAGTATCTGGCGGAAGTGATTACAAAGATCCTGAGCTTGTTTACGCTGTTCCATCTTTAGCAAGGCGAGTTGATCCCGCGGGTCCTCCTACCGCTTGCTCTTCTGATGGCGAACTTGAAGAACCATCTTTAGCAAGAGATTCTAGACCTAGATCTCCGGCTGGGGTTGCTGTTAATCCTGCTGCAAAAAGAGAGGCGGCAGAGCGAAGTGATAGTGGATCTTCTAAATAGGTAATTTTAGATGTTTCATTTTACTACAAAAAGAACTTATCATTTCAACAAATCTTGACAGAATATGAACTTTACACTATAATTATAGTTGAGGTCTGTTTTTTGTCAAAAATTTAATTAATATATAAAATATATGGTGGATTCTTTAGGTAATGGCAAAAAAAACTCTGAAACTGCTTCCTATACAATATCTGGAGCCGTATCAGCTAAAGCTAATGAAGTTAAAAGTCGCCATATGCCAGAAAATTACTGTGGGTCTTTAGAATATCACGAGAAGCATAAAAATGATCCAGGTTTTGAAAAGTTAGGCGGCCCCTTGCCTAGAAAATGGTATGAATTTGATGAACCAGGCTATTTTGAAACTCCAAAAACCAGCAACTTAAAAAGCTCTAGTACGAAATCTGTAGTACAAAATGGCGTTAGGAAATGCACAATCTAGATCTAGCAATAGCAACTTAATTTTCTTTGTATTAATTTGCTACAGATAGTAGTGATTCTTGTCTAAATTCTTTTACTTGTTATCTCTCTAACTTTAGAATTTAAGTAAGAGAGATTTAATCAATAGTCATGGAAAATGCCTGGAAGAATATTTGATAAACCAAGTGAGTATAAATCTGTTGCTGGGGTAGTGTCAAGTGTAGCGGATCAACTACAAGAAAAGCGCGCCTCAAGAAGATACGCGCTGCAAAAAGAGCGCACTAGAAAAAGACAAGAGGCAATAGCTGAGAGGAGAAGGCCTCTGCCAGCTGAACCTAAAAAAGAGGAATTGGTGGATTTTGGTTTTGCTGCTGAGCTTGAGGCCGTGGAAAGAGAAGTGGCGGCTGAGGCTGCTGCGAGAGTAGCTGAGGATGCGGCCATGGAAAGAGGAAGAGCAGTGCGAGTTGAGGCTAAAGGTGTTGATGATGCGATGGCTGATTTTTGGGATGAAGATGAAGATGCGGCTGGTAGTGCTGAGGCTGATGTGATGGCTGGTTTTTGGGATGAGGATGATGATTCTAGCTCTGAACAAGGAGACGCGGCTAATGGTGTTGATGATTATTATGCAATTGCTGATTTGAACAGCTCTATTTATTCATGGGATCTTCCTGAAGCCTCCCCTGAAGGTTTTGGATCTGCTGCCCTTGAGTTCGAAGAAAGGCTTCGAGGAGCTGATAATTATGGAAGTCAACCAAAAATGGGTGGTAAAATTCCTGCTAGTATATATGCTCTTGATGATACTCCGGATGTTGTGGCTGTTGCTAGGGGTGATGCAGAGGCTATTTATGATGAACGCGGAAGAAGATTTGGCGCTCGAAAATAATCTGAATTAATCGCTTCGATTTACTACATTTTGATTAGATTTTTTTACAAATCACTTGCTTTATTATTTTAATTACCTTAGGATCGACATTTAAATAATGCTCTTAATCAATTTAAATGTCATGCCTAAATACACCTCTTTTGACAATGGGGAATTTGATGATGCTGGTGCGGCGGCGGCTTCTCCTGTGGATGATGAATTACAAAGTCCATCTGCTAATCGTAGAAGTAGCGTTGAACTTCTTCAGACAAATAATTTATTTGATGCGGCTGAAGATGGAGATTTCTTGCAAGTAAAAACACTATTAGAGATTGACAAGCAAAAAATTGATGAGCAAAATGAAGATGGCAAAACGGCTTTATACTTGGCTGCGGCCAATGGTCATTTGGATATTGTGATTATGTTAATAGATGCTGGTGCGAGGCCTGATTTAAAGTGCGCACAAGGTGATACTGCTTTAGTTGCAGCTTTAAAAAATGATCATTTAGGAGCTGCTAATTACTTAATGGAAACTAAACTAAGCTTGACAGAGGAAGAAGAAAGTGAGATGACCTTAGCGGATGAAGAAGATGTTGCGGCTTTTAATTTAGCTATTGAAAAAAGATATTTTAGCACTTTAAGGCTATTGGTTAAAAAAAGCTTCAACCTTACCAAGAATTTTCGTCATCATGTGGATAAACTTTCGCCATTAATTGCTCTTGTTTTAAAAAGAGGTAATGATTATTTAAAGGAAAAGCCTGATATTATAAAAGGTTTTCTTAGCAAAGAAAGCTTAGATATTGTTGGAAATGATGGATTTAGCGCACTTCATATTGCGGTTGCTAATGGTGACGAGGTGGCTGTACAGACACTATTAAGAGCTGGCGCTGGACGCGATTTAGAAGATAAATATGGTAAAACTCCAATATATTTAGCATGTTTATATGATCATGTGGATATTTTAAAAATATTACTAAATTATGAGGCAAAAATGCAAGCAAGCGATGTTATGGGTGAAAGACCTCTCATAGAACTTTTGGATAATTATGGTATAGATAACGAAGCATCAAATCTTTTAAAGAGAGTTGCTCCCTTGGCCGATCGATTAAAGGAACTTTGTAAAAATAAAGATAAAGCAGAAATTGTTGCTCTATTAAATGATGATGAAAATTCTGATATCCTTAGTCAGGCACTTAGTGCAAAGGGAGTGGATGGTGAAAATTTCTTTACTTACGCTGATGTTGATGGTGATATTATGGGGATTACCATGGAGAAGCTAGGTGGAGCCGGCAGATATAAGGCTGGATCACTAGATTTTAGCGCCGACAGCTCTCCTGCTTCTTCGAAATCTAGTACCCCAACAATGTCAAGAAGTCGCACAAGTAGTTTTCGAAGATTTAGCTCCTTTTCAAGAAGGCGTGAATCAACAGCTGGACCTGGGGTTGATGATGGAGATGATATGTCGGCTGGTGCTGCTGTGGCTTCTGAAGGTGATTTTTCGGGATCTAGAGGAAGGGGAAGTAGCCTAAGTCCAGGAACAGGCAGGAGGAGGTCTCTTTCTGGAGCAATTGCTGGAGCAGTTGGCAGATTAAGAAGGCAAGGTTCAAGAAGTGGCTCTAGAGATAGTGTAGGATCCAATGTAACTGGAGATGAAGAGGCTGTGACTGACCTTGAGGCGGCGGCTGGTCAAGGAATACCTATTCCTAGGGCTATAGCTAGAAACCCTAGAGGATCAAGAAGTGGTAATCAAAATGATGTAGCACATTCTTTTTGATACTTCTTGGTAGTTATTTTTTCACTCTACGATAATTTAATGCGCAAATTCTTAATCATGTCTTCGGTCATTTTCGCAAGATCATAGCTTGGCTTCCAATTCCACTGCGCCCTAGCCTCACTGTCATCAATTGACCTTGGCCATGAATCAGCAATCGCCTGGCGGAAATCCGGATTGTAAGTAATTTCGAACTCTGGAATATGTTTTTTAATTTCAGCGGCAATTTCTTCGCAAGTAAAACTTATTGCGGCAAAATTGAAATTCGAGTGATTTTTTAAATCCTTAAAATCAGCATTCGAAAGCTGGATCGTGCCATCAATTGCGTCTTTCATATACATCATCGGCAGCATCGTGTCTTTCTTTAAAAAACAATTATATTTCTTGTTTTTGATTGCTTCGTAAAAAATTTCGACTGCGTAGTCTGTTGTTCCGCCTCCTGGAGGGGCTTTATAGCTGATTAAACCTGGGTAACGAATTCCTCGCACATCAAGTCCGTATTTTTGCACATAATAATCGCAAATTAATTCTCCAGAAACTTTAGTCACGCCATACATCGTTTTAGGCAGCAAAATAGTTTGCTGAGGAGTATTATCGCGCGGCGTTTCTGGACCAAAAACGGCGATTGAACTTGGGCAAATAATTTTGTCAAGCTTGTGAATGCGCCCTGCTTCTAGGATATTGTAGAGACCATTAACATTGACATCATAACAAAGCTGTGGATTTTTTTCACCAGCAGCGGACAAAATCGCCGCCAAATGATGAATAATCGTTATGTCATGTTTTTTAATTATTGCGTCAAGTTGATCTTTGTCCAAGACATTAAGCTTTTCGTAGGGTTGATACTCAGCGTCTACATCTTTTTCATCGCGAAGATCTGAAGAAATTACATTTTCATTGCCATAAATTTCACGAAGCGCAAGCGTAAGCTCAGAGCCAATTTGTCCTAAAGAACCCGTTACTAGAATTTTTGTTTGTTTTGTCATTTTAAATTTAAATTACATAATTGTTTAAAAGTTGAACTCAAAATTTGTTTTCAACTAACAAGAGATCTCTCGCTAAAGCTCGAGATGACATAGTGAGGACAATCTCGAGATACATAAAGTATGATTAGCTAAAAACTTTCGCAAAAATTTTATCGACTGATTTCAAATGATGTGAATCATTAAAAAGCGCGTCGATTTTTTCTGCAGATAATTTTGAAGAAACTAGCGGATCGTTTTTAAGTAGAGTTTTGAAATCTTCACCCTCTTCCCAGACCTTCATAGCGTTGGTTTGCACGATTTTGTAGGATTCTTCGCGGCTAATTTTGGCTTCTTCGATTAATGCCAGTAAAGCCCTTTGCGAGCAATGAAGTCCACCCATCTGGTCGATGTTCTTCTGCATATTTTGTGGGTAAACCATTAGATTCTCAACAACATTTATCAGGCGATTTAGGGCGAAATCCAAAGTCACGGTCGCATCCGGGGCAAACATGCGCTCTACCGAAGAGTGTGAAATGTCGCGCTCATGCCAAAGCGCAACATTTTCCATCGCTGGGATTACTGATGCCCTAACTATTCGAGCAAGCCCGCAAAGATTCTCGGTTAAGATCGGATTCTTTTTATGCGGCATTGCTGATGAGCCTTTTTGGCCTTTAGCGAAGAATTCCGCAGCCTCTAAAACTTCGGTTCTTTGCAAATGACGAATCTCAGTTGCGATATTCTCAATTGACGAAGCAATAATGCCCATAACCGCAAATAACATGGCATGGCGATCACGCGGGATTACTTGCGAAGAGATGCTTTCGGATTCTAGGCCAAGTTTTTGCGCAACATGGTCTTGGACTTCGACAGCAACATTAGCGTGCGTTCCAACCGCGCCGGAAATTGCACAAACAGCGATTTCTTTGCGAGCAGCCTCTAGTCTAGTCAGGCCGCGTTCAAACTCGGCGTAGAATCTCGCCATTTTAAGCCCAAAAGTTGTTGGCTCGGCGTGGATTCCGTGGGATCTTCCGATGCAAATTGTGTTTTTATGCTCGAAAGCGCGCTTTTTTAGCACCTCAAGCAACCTTTTCATGTCATCGATAAGAATTGCACATGCCTCGTCAAGTTGCTTTGAAAGTGCAGTGTCCAAAATATCTGAACTTGTCATGCCCATATGGACAAAACGCGAATTTTCGCCGATAATTCCGGCTAAATATGTTAAAAATGCAATTACATCATGTTTGGTAGTTTTTTCGATGTCAAGAATTGCGTCCACATCAAAATCATATTTTTTATCACCAACCGCGTCAAAGACTTGGCGCGCAATTCCTTTTTCGATCAAGCCCTGATTTTCAAAGGCCTCAAGTGCATAGGCTTCGATTTCGAACCAAATTCGAAAGCGGTTTTTGTCTGTCCAAATATTGACCATTTCTGGCCTTGAATATCTCGGAATCATTAGTTGCTGGTTTTATATTACTATTATTTTATATTATAGCATGTTTTTTGGAATTTGTCAAGGAAATTAGGATTTTTCCAAAATATAGATTATTTGATAAAATATACAATATTTTGAGGCATTCTTGAAAATAAATTACCAGTTTTTCTTGAATATGATAAAATAACACCTAATATTAAATAATAGAGCTAGATATATTAATAAAATTTTAAAAAATGCCGACAAATAGGTGCCAATGTTAATGCTATTAATAAAAATGGCAAAACTGCTTTGGATATTGCTCATCTTAAATCCAAAGTAACAGTTGCTGGATATTTAGAAGAGGTTGTTGCATTAAGGCGGCAAATAATAGATAGTAAAACAGGAAGAGATGCTGTAAAAGCATTGAAAATAGCCGAGGAAAGAGACATGTTGGCACAGGTTCTTTTTAGCAAATTTGATGGTAAAGATTTAATGGCAGAGGTCGGAACTAGGCCAGATATTGCTAAAGTCGTTATGGGAGAGATATCAAAATTAAATGACATGAGTTTTTCAGAAAAACCCACTCATTTAACAGCTCAATCAGCAAGAGATCCTCTATTAGGCGCCGCCTCTGGCAGTAGTAGATCTAGATATCAAACACTAAGAGAGCAAGAAGAAACGTATACACCTCCTAGAAGAAGCGTTGCAGGAGTTGTGGCGAAAAAACTAGGCTTTGGCAAAAATGATGGATATAAAAGGCTGTAAACTAAACCATCTCAACATATCCCTTAATCACGTCGAGGCCACTTTGCCAGAATTTTGGATCTTTCGCGTTCAGACCAAATGGCGCAAGCATTTCCTTGTGGTGCTCTACGCCGCCGAGGGTTAGCATCTGTAAGTACTTTTCTTCGAAATTCTTGACTTTGCCCGATTTGTAAACGCCGTAAAGTGAGTTGACCAGGCAGTCTCCAAAGGCGTAAGAGTAAACGTAAAATGGCGAGTGAATGAAATGCGGAATGTAAGACCAGGAATATTGGTACTGTTCGCGGTCAAGCTTAATTGCGGGGCCGAGGCTTTCGCCCTGCACGCTCATCCAAATGTCGCAGATTTTCTGTAGCGGGATTTCGCCGTTTTTGCGCTCGTCATGGATTTTGCGCTCGAACTCAAGGAAAGCAATTTGGCGAATGGCAGTATTAATCATGTCCTCAACCTTATTAGCGATGATGAGCTTTTTCTTCTCCTCATCCTGTTCATTTTTGAGGATTTTTTGAAATACTAACTGTTCGCCAAAAACTGAAGCGGTTTCCGCCAAGGTTAATGGAGTTTGTGACATGAAATGACCTTGCCTGGCCGCCAGGTACTGATGAACACCGTGACCAAGCTCATGGGCGAGCGTCATTACATCGCGAATTTTGCCCTGGTAATTCATCATGATGTAAGGGTGAATCGATGGGGTGGCTGGGTGGGAGAAGGCGCCGGAATCTTTACCCTTAGTAACTTTAGCATCAATCCAATTTTTAGCGAAAAACATCTCACCAATTTCAGCCATTTTCGGCGAAAACTCAGCGTAAGCGTCCAAAACTAGGTTTTTAGCGTCTTTAAATGGAATTAAATCCTCTTTCTTAGTGGAAAGCGGCGCATTTCGATCATAATGATTTAAGTATTTTTGGCCCAAGATTTTTGCTTTCTTAGTATAATATTTGTGAGAAATATCACGGTAATTTTCTTTGACTTTTTCGACCAAAGTATCGACGATTTCATCTTCGACGCAGTTATTAAGATTTCGTGAAGAAATTGGCCGCGCAAAACCGCGCCATTTGTCTGAAGTTGATTTATCTTTAGCTAAAATATTGGTAATAAAAGCAAAAGTTTTCGAATTTGCCTTTAAGGTTTCGCCAATTGCTTTGGCTGCGTCTTTTCTGATTTCTTGATCAGAATCACTTGTTAGATCGAAAATTTCTTGACTAGACAAGGTTTTACCGCGATATTCAAACTCTAAGTTACTAACCGTTTCATCGAAAAATCGAATCCAAGCATCACGGCCTGAAATATTTTTCTCCAGCGAAAATTTCTCCAAATCATTACTTAATTGATGTTTGCGAAATGACCTGATGTCGCGAATAAATGGCGAATATTTCTGAAGATCTTCACTTGATTTTAAGAGTTTTTGGATGGATTTTTCGTCAATTTCGTTAATTTCAAGAGTGAAAAACACTAGATCAGAACTTGGGTCAGTGAGTTTCTCACTAATATCTTGGTAAAATGCGATATTTTCTTGATTTGATAGATCAATAGCATAAATTAAGTATGAATAGCTTGAAATTTCCGCCATTTTCTCAGAAATTTCTTCGAATTTTTTGATGGCCTTAAATAAATCTGCTGCATTTAATTTTGCGACTTTGCCCTGGTATTTTTTAGCGAAAGATTTGGCATTTTTTTCGCAATTTTCTAGGTCTGTAGCGATTTTTTTGTCGCTAATTGAGCTGTAAAAGTCAGTTAAATCCCAATTTGGGACATTTCCTAATTTATTTTTGGTCATTTTTATTGTTTTTATTATTTTTACAACTCTATTTTAGCATTATTTTTACTAAAAGTCAATTTCTCTTGACTTTTAACCTGATAACGGTTATCATTGTAATTAGAAAATTAAATTAAATAATAATTCATGAAAAATTTAATAGCTGCCTCAATCTTAGTTTTTCTAGCCTTAATAGGTGCGAATTCTTTTGCAAATCAACATTGTGATATAAATATTAAGAATCGTAAATTTACCTCTGGATCTTTAAAGAGAATTAGTGGAGAAAAATGTAAATTCAAGCTAGAGGCCAATAAAAAACATAAATTGACTTTTTGTAATTTAGACAAAATTCCTGCAGAAGTCGAAAGTCACGACTTAAAGATTGAAAAAATCATCAAAGGTGAATCTAATGCACAAATAAGGATTAAAGAACTAAAAAAGGGCAAAACTTACGAGTTTGAAGAAGAATTTGGCCATTATGAATGCGAATTTGAGGCGATCTAATCATGTTTAGTAAAAATAAGCTTCGAAGTATCAAAGCCAGCGTCTTTAGCTTGCTTTAAAAGCTTTTTCATGAGATCATCAGGAATTGTTTTTTGCCTAGACAAAATCCAGAAATATTTTGTTGATCCACCGTCAATAATTGCTGTTTGATATCCATCATCTAAATAAATTATTTTATAATCACCGTAAAATGGCCAGAAAAAACTCACCCTTAAATGACCGCGATCACTTTCATCATTTTTGAAGTGCGCCCTTGCCTGCGCAGATTTTTCCTTGCCATTTTTAGTACAAGTATTTACAACTTTTATATAGCCATTTTCTTTTTTAGAATAGTTAGCAAAAACATTACTACAGCCTCTTTCAAAGGAGTGGTCAAGGCGAGCAATTTCGTACCACACTCCTAAATATTTGTCGATTTGAAAATTTTCAACGACAGGGTTATTGGTTTTTTGCCCAGTTGAACAGGAAAAGATGAATAAAAGTAAAGCTGGTATTATTTTTTTCATGACTTTTGGATTATTGCTATTATTTCAAAATGATTTGTAGAATAAAATTGATCGATGGCACTAATGTTGGTGATTTTAAAACCTTTTTCTTCGAGGGTCACGAAGTCTCGAGCGAATGTTGCTGGGTTACATGAAACATAAATCAGATTTTTAAGGTTTGAATCTGAGATTTCTTTAATTTGAGTTTGAGCTCCGTTTCTAGGTGGATTAATTATAGCTAGATCAAATTTTTTCAGTTCATTTTTCGAAAGAGGAAAGTTGTAAAGATCGCGCTGCTGAGATTTTAACTGGATATTATTAATTTTAGAGTTTTTTTGTGCAATTTCAACCATTTGCTCTGATCCTTCAAAAAGCTCTATATCATTAACTAGATCAGAAATTGCAAAGCTGTAAACTCCAAATCCAGAGTAAAGATCTGCGACTGAGATTGGAGCTTGGAAATTGTTTTTGATAAAATTACGAATCTTGTCAATTATTATTTGCAGGCCATTTTTACTTGCTTGAATAAAAATATTTGAATCAAGCTCTAAATTAATGCCATTTTCAAGATTAAGTATATTTTTTGAATTAAAATGGATTATTTCAAGGTGGTTTTTAAGGCTTGTTGAAATATTTAAGTTATTTTTAAGAGCAAAGTCGTTTAATTTTTGCTCTGATTTAAAATCAAGCTCTCGATTTAGAAAAAACAAAATATCCACACCGTTATCAAAAGCGGTTAGTTGGATTTTTTGAATAGTTTTTGTCGGAATTGATTTAACCAACTTTTGCAAGGCTGGAATTTTTTGAGAAATATCATCAACTGCTACAAAACAAGAATCAACA
Organism: Rickettsia sp.; assembly: GCA_038131245.1. Taxonomy (GTDB): domain Bacteria; phylum Pseudomonadota; class Alphaproteobacteria; order Rickettsiales; family UBA1997; genus CAMCFD01. The sequence goes on from JAYPPA010000023.1 coordinate 14,727, forward strand.
GCAACAATTTCTTTGGATTTTATTTTAAAAAAACCAAGTTTATTATTTGAATCAATGTGAAGCGTGATTTTGCGTCGATTTGGCGGCTCAATCCAATAAAAATCATCGACTTTCAAATCTAAAGATTTTGATTTTAAATTTCGATATTCTTTTTGAGCAAGATCTAAATATTGACAACCGCCACAATTTGCAAAATATAAACAAGGATTATTTTGCATCTTTTTTAGTTAAATTTACTCTCGACAAAACCTTTAAAGAGCCGCCTAAATAGGCAATTGCAAAATAAGGAACGACCCCAGCTCCAATAATTAAAAATAACTCTAATATGATGCCAAATTTATCGTTTACAGCAAAATAACCACTTAAAACTACAAGTATCAAAGTCATTATCAGGGCCGCGATGATGATTTTTAGAGTGGCAAAGAAAAATCCTGAAGCAAAACCAAACTGCCTCTTTCTTTTTAAATTAAAAATTAATAAAGATAAATTTATATAAGATGAGCAGACCGAAGATAAGGCAATTCCAACATAACCAAAGCCGCTTAGATAGAATATCGTGTTAAAAAACAGATTTGAAAATAAACAAAATAAAGCGATTTTCATTGGAGTTTGAGTATTGCCCCGAGCAAAAAATCCAGGCTCCATAACTTTTACTAAAACATATGCCGGAAGTCCAATTGCATATATTTGCAGGGCCCTTGCTACATGAAAGCTATCTTCGATACTAAACTTTCCTCTTTCAAATAAAGCTGTAATAATTGGGTTAGCCAAAGTAATTAAAGCAAATGAAGCTGGGACAATAAACAGCAACCCCACCTCTAGAGCATAATTTTGAAGTCTAATAGCACCTTTATCATCTCCAGACTGAATTTTTCGAGTCATCGTTGGCAGCAAAGCAATCCCAATGGCAATACCAATCATTGCAAGCGGTAGTTGGTTAATGCGGTCCGCGTAATAAAGGTATGATAAAGCTCCAGTAAATAAACTAGCAAAAATTGAATCAATCAAAAGGTTAATTTGCATAACATTACCGCCGATTACTGCTGGAAGTAGTTTTTTGAAGAATTTTTTGATCGAATTATCTTTAAAAGTCGCTAAACTTGGCAGCTTTGGATAAAGAATTATTTTTTTCTTAAAAGTAAAAAACATTAAGTATAAAAATTGTAAAATTCCAGCCACAAAAACACCCCAAGATAGTCCATAAGCATAATTTGGTACAAACCGCGCAATGGTAAAAAATGATAAAATTAATGTAACATTAAGAATTATTGGCGCTGAGGCGGGGACGCTAAAATTGTCTAATGAGTTTAGTATTGATGAGCAAAGAGATACTAAGGAGATAAAAATCAGGTAAAAAATCGTAATTCTTGAAAAATTTACCAAAAGCATGAATTTTTCTGGATCAGACTTAAAGCCAGGAAATAGAATTCCCATTAAAAATGGCATGAAAATCTGGAAAATTAAAGTAAAAATCAAAAGAGTGTAAAGCAAAATTGAAAAAATATTTTGCGCGAATATCGCTTTAGCATTTTGGTCTTTTAGATTTATTTTTTCAATGAAAATTGGTACGAATGAAGAGTTTAAAGCACCCTCTCCAAAGACTCTTCTGAAAAAATTAGGAAGCCTAAATGCAGCAAAAAAAACATCAGAAAGGTAGCTAGCACCAATAAAATTGGCGATAAAAATATCCCTTATAAAACCAAAAATCCTTGAGATGGCAATGTAGAACGAAACGGTGAATGCTGATTTAAATATTGACATTCAATAATTGCTAAATAATATTGCCAAGAAATAAAAGAACAAAATATAAATCAAGGATAATTGTTATTGTAACTGGATCCCATTTAGAAACTGATTCTTGAAGTAAAAGCTTTCTAGTAAATGATCTTGACAACCTTTTTGCTCTTTCTTTTTTAAGCTCCTCCTTTTCCTCTTTGGTGAGTTTTGGCTTCTTGGGCTTACATTTAAACATAGCATAAACATGCCAAGAAAAATAAATTACAGCTATTGAGGAAAATATTAAATCCACCACAAATAAGTCTACAGAATCTATTATTCTAGTTACAATAAAATAGAAAAAGATATAGGCTGGAATACCCCAATATCTAATGAGAATTTTTAGATCTTCTCTTCCTTTTGAAGCTTCTTTGAAGGAATTTTCAGCCTTTGACAAAAATTCCTTTAAAACTTCTTTAATATCAAAATGTTGCTGCATAACAAAAAGATTTATTAATTTTTATTGTCTTGCTTTGAAATTTCATATTGCGTCCCCTGCCAAGGCATCTCGAAATCAAAATCACGATATTCTTGGCGAAGCTTTAAATCTTGATAAACAACTTTTTTGCTTTTTTCATCATAAGTAACCTCTTTATAACCAGTTAGCGGGAAATCTTTCCTGAGAGGGTGACCTTCAAAGCCATAATCAGTAAGTATCCTTCTAAGATCTGGATGGTTATTAAATTCAATACCAAACATATCAAACGCTTCTCGTTCAAACCAATTAGCACAGCTAAATATTTCGCAAACAGTGTCAACTTTTTCACCATCATTGAGAGCCACTTTGACGGTGATGCGATTATTTAACTTAAAGCTCAAAAGATTGTAAACAACTTCGAATCTAGGCTCTCTAACACCAAGCATGTCTACTCCAAAAACATCGAGCAGCATCTTAAATGAAAGCTCTTTATCATCACGAAGATCCTTCAGAAATTGAACAATATCCTTAGCATCAACATAAATTATCAGATTGCCAAAATCATTTGGATCAGACACTTTAGCGTTAGGAAATTTTTCTTTAATGTATTTTGCCTGCTCTTGCAAGTTTTGCTCTAAGTTACTCATCTTCTAAAACCCCCCGTTCTCTTAATCTTTCTTTGTAATGTTAATACTCCGTAAAGCAAAGCCTCAGCAGTCGGAGGACAGCCAGGAACATACACATCAACTGGAACGATCCGGTCACATCCTCTAACTACGGAATACGAATAGTGATAATAGCCACCACCATTGGCGCAAGACCCCATGGAAATCACATAGCGCGGCTCTGCCATTTGATCGTAAACTTTACGAAAAGCCGGAGCCATCTTGTTAGTCAAAGTCCCAGAAACAATCATAACATCTGACTGCCTTGGGGAGGGTCTAAAAATCATGCCAAATCTATCTAAATCATATTTCGAAGCAGCAACATGCATCATCTCAACCGCACAGCAAGCAAGTCCAAATGTCATTGGCCACAAAGATCCAGTCCTAGCCCAATTCACCAAATCATCCAACTTTGCAGTAACAAAACCACGATTACTAATCTCGTCAGTAACTTGAGATAATATTGCGTCTTGGTTTAGAGGACTTAACAAAGTCTCTCTATTTTTTACGCCTTCATATAGTTTATTTTTTCCTATCTCCATTCTAGAGCCCCCCTCTTCCATTCATATATAAAACCCACAGTCAATAATGTTAAGAAAATCATCATTGAAATAAATCCAAAAATGCCAATATCTTTCAAAACCACTGCCCAAGGGAATAAAAAGGCAATTTCGAGGTCGAAAATTATAAATAAAATAGCCACAAGGTAAAATTGTATATTAAATTCACCCCTAATTGGCCCTTCCCCTTCAAAGCCGCACTCATATTGCGAGAGCTTTTCGCGATCTGGATTTCTCTTTGCCAATATAAAAGGAATGACCGAAATTACCACTGACAAGCCCAATCCTATTGCCAAAAAAAACAAAATTGGCAAATATTGACTAGATATAACAAATGATTCAAAAGGTATTAAATTCATCTTAAATAAATAATTAATTAATTATATCTCATATTCTACAGCCTAATAAATATAAAATAAAGGATTTTTTTACAAAAACTACAATGAATCTCAAAATTACTTGTAAAATATATCAAAACAACCTATAATATTAGTATAAAGATTAATTTATTTTAAAAAAACTATGTTTAATGGCGTAAATACAGCTCTAATAACTCCTTTTTCTAATAATGAATTGGATGAAACAGCTCTAAAGAAGCTTATCGAATCACAAATTGCTGGCGGAGTCGACTCAGTAGTAGTATGCGGCACGACTGGCGAGTCTCCTACTGTGACCAATGATGAACATCGAAAAATCATAGAATTGTCAGTAAAATTTGCAGCTGGGAAAATAAAAGTTATAGCCGGAACTGGTTCAAATTGCACCAAAGAGGCTGTTGATATGACTAATTTTGCTAAAAAAGTTGGGGCCGATGGTTGCTTGATAGTAGCTCCTTATTACAATAAACCAACTCCAGCTGGGATTTATAAGCATTTTGTAGAGCTTAATAAATGCGGCATACCTTTGATTGTGTATAATATACCAGGACGAAGTGTAATTAATATTAGTGACGATGAAATTGCCAAATTGGCTGAGCTGGACAATGTTGTATCGGTAAAAGATGCTACTGGGGATTTATCGCGAATTTCGACTTTGAGATCAAAAATCAAGAAAGATTTTTGCTTTTTATCGGGCGAAGACCCTACTATAGTGGGTTTTAACGCTATGGGAGGAAACGGCATTATCTCAGTTACTTCAAATGTTGCGCCTGCTTTATGTAAAGAATTACAAAATTATTGCGATGAAGGTAATTTTACAAAAGCTAGAGAATTGCAAGACAAATTATTAGAGCTTAACCAAGCGATGTTTTGCGAGACAAACCCGATTCCAGTCAAGTATGCTGCTCATTTATGTGGATTATGCGAAAATGAAATAAAATTACCATTATGTGAGCCTAGTGATGCATCTAAAGACAGGATTAAAAAGGCTCTAAAGGGACTTGGACTTATTTAGTTTACAAGGATTGGTTGACTATTAATATTTTTATGTTATAATTAAGTCTTGTTTTAGTGAAAATTGATTAGAAATTTTTGATTTTTAATATTTTTTGGAAAGGTGGCCGAGGCTTCGAATAGTTTTTTGCAAAGCAAAATAAAATGCGAAAGCATTTTAAAAGGAGAAGCAGGATCAGGAGTCAAATTTATTTGACGACGCAATCCCAGAGCATGAGCCTTCTTCGAGCCTAAGGGCGAGAAAAGAGGCGAAATGAAGCGAGGCTTAATATTTTTTGGAGAGGTGGCCGAGCGGTCAATGGCAGCAGACTGTAAATCTGCCCGCGTATGCGTACGCAGGTTCGAATCCTGCCCTCTCCACCAAGCGGGTGTAGCTTAGTGGTAAAGCACTAGCCTTCCAAGCTAGCTATGAGGGTTCGATTCCCTTCACCCGCTCCATTTATACTGCGTAATCTTATCCCTATAAGGGTCATGGGATCGGACAAGCACTTGAATGCGTGACCTCACCCATAACCCTTATAGGAATAAGATTACTTGTATAAACCGAGTAAAAAATGGTAAAATCTTTACCTTAAAATGGAAGCTCGTGGGATCGGACAAGCACTTGAATGCGTGACCTCACCCATAACCCTTATAGGAATA
>JAYPPA010000023.1:20278-24612 GCA_038131245.1 Rickettsia sp.
AAAAATGGTAAAATCTTTACCTTAAAATGGAAGCTCGTGGGATCGGACAAGCACTCGAAATGCGTGACCTCACCCATACAGCCTTATAAATAGGCTGTCTAAATCGAATTGCAACTGATAATATGACCAGTAACAATCAAAAAACAATAAAAAATCAGATAAGCTGCTCAGGAATTGGAATTCACAGCGGCAAAAGAGTTGAAATGACCTTAAAACCTGCTAAGGCTGATGCTGGTATAGTTTTTATTAGAAGCGACATTACTGACCCAGAAAAATCAAAGGTTGAGGCTAATTTTAAAAATGTTACTCAAACCAATCTTGGAACTACGATTGAAAATAAATTTGGAACTAGAATATGCACAATTGAGCATTTTTTGGCTGGCGTTTGGGGCTCGAAAATCGATAATCTAATTGTTGAACTAAATAGCGAAGAAATTCCAATCATGGATGGAAGCAGCGAACCCTTTATATTCTTGATTGAATGCGCTGGGATTAAAGATTTAGATGTACAAAAAAAATATATAAAAGTTTTAAAAAATATTGAAATCAAAGATGGTGATAAATATATTAAAGCCACTCCTGCTGTTAATTTCGAAGTAGATTTGAAAATTGAATTTGACAATCAAGCCATTGGTAAACAATCTTATTACTTTGACGACAGCAATTCATCTTTTAAGATTGATATCTCAAGAGCCAGAACCTTTGGCTTTAAACATGAAATAGACTATTTACATAAAATGGGCCTTGCAAAAGGTGGGTCTTTAAAAAATGCTATTTTAGTTGGTGAAGATGGAGTTATCAACGAAGAAGGACTAAGATATAAAGATGAATTTGCTCGACATAAATTATTAGACTTTATCGGTGATATATTTTTAGCAAATTACGATTTTCAGGCAAAATTTGAATTATTCAAGCCTGGTCACGACCTAAATAACAAATTTTTACATAAATTATTTTCTGACAAATCAAATTACGAAATAATTTAATGCTTGTAATAGGTTTTTACGATAGCTGGCTTGACATCTCTAATCCTACAATTTATAAGCTGCTCAGGCGGGGCATTTTTAATCATCAGAGAGCTTTTGTCACTAAATCTTAAAACAGTATAATTTTCTGAGGTTCCTTGACTTTGTTTTTGATGAATAAATTTCTGAATAGATTCTATAACTTCTTGACGATTTGTGGTTTCAACTAGTATTCTTCGGCCATTTTCAGGGCAAAAAATCTCAACATCATAGGGATAAATTTCCGAGCGTGGAATTGGCTTTACCACAACATGGCATGAGGAAATAGCAATTATTAATAGAAAAATACTAATTATTCTCATATTATTGTGGGGTTACTTGGCCAATATTGCCAATTATTGATTTAAAGAATCCGGGCTTTCTATCCAAAACAGCAGTAGTTTGAGCCTCAAAATCGATTTTTCTTTGATCATTTAAGCTATATGTTGCAAATTCTTTCACTTTGTCACTATCGTTAAATTTTACAACAAAAACCTCTCTTTCTACGATTTTTGGCTTAAAAAACAGTAATTTCTTGACATTTTCCGAGAAATACACCCAATGTTCACCATTTTCTTCGTAAATTTTGACTGTTGGAGAACCCATAACAGCAAAAACCTCGTTTTTTGACGATAAATCGACCCGTAGATCGTCTTTTTTAATAGATTCAAAGATATATCCATGGTCTTGATGCCTGGAAAGACAGGCGCTGAGCATGAAAAATACACATACTATAAAAAATTTAATAAATATTCTTGCTTTTTGCATTGTTTTATATTATAATATAGAAATATAGAAATTATTAATAAATATTATTATTTGTTAATTATACTTGTTAATTATAAAATAATCAAGTTATTGATTAGAAAATTTAAATAGTTATGGCAGTACCTAAGAAGAAGAAATCTAAATCTAGACGTAACATGAGAAGAGGCAGCAATGGCTCTTACGATGCTAATTTTCCGGATGTAGCGGTTGATAGCACTAGTGGAGAACTTAAACTTCCTCATCATATATCCCTTGACGGTTACTACAATGGTCGTAAAGTCATCAAGGACAAGGTTAAGAAAGAAAAAGAAGAACAATAGGTAGTAGTTGATATTAAACTTTAGCAAATAGCGAAGTGAAAAAGAAACTAAATATAGCTCTTGACTGCATGGGTGGAGACAGAGCGCCTCAGATAGTAATAGAAGGAGCGGACATCGTTGCTGGTGAGCGCGACGATATTCAGTTTTCATTCTTTGGAGATCGAGACAAGATCCTTCCAATCATTCAAAATTGTCGCTATTTAAAAGATCGGTATAGCATAACTCATACTGATGAGGTTGTTGCGCCTGATGAAAAACCTTCCAACGCACTTAGAAGATTACCAAAATCAAGCATGAAGCTTGCGATTAATGCTGTGAAAGAAGAAAAAAGTGACGCGGTTGTGTCTGCTGGGAATACTGGTGCTTTGATGGCAATTGCTAAAGTGACTTTGAGGCCGCTAGATCAAATTAGTAGGCCAGCCATTTGCTCTACGGTGCCTGATCAAACAAAAAGAGGAACGGTTATTTTGGATCTTGGCGCGAATATTGAATGCAACGCGGAGGTGCTTTTCCAATTTGCAATAATGGGTCACGCTTATTCAAGAATAGTTCATAATCTAGAAAATCCTAAAATTGGGATATTAAATGTTGGTTCTGAAGATAAAAAAGGCCATGAATTTTTGCAAGACACCCTCGAATTAATCAGGAATAGTCACTTAAAAGACGATTTACATGGATTTGTTGAAGGTGATGATGTTAGCAAAGGAACTGTTGATGTTATTGTGACTGATGGTTTTACTGGTAATGTGATGCTAAAAACAATGGAAGGATCGGTAAAATTCGTCGGAGAGCTTCTTAAGGAAGGCTTTATGGCAAGTATTTTTTCAAAAATTGGCTATCTGTTTTCAGGCCCTTCCCTTACTAAGGTGACGAAAGCTATTGATCCAAGATATCATAATGGAGCAATGCTAGTGGGACTTAATGGTGTGGTTGTTAAAAGTCATGGTAGTACTGATAGGATTGGATTTGCAAATGCGATTAGGGCTGCTGCTTCTTTGGTTGAGAAAGGAATTAATGAAAAAATAAAAGAGGAAGTTAACTCAAGTAATCAAAAGAACAATAAAACAGAGGAAATAGTGAATGTCTAGTAAAATAAATGCTTGCGTTGTGGCTAGTGGGTCTTACTTGCCGAAAAAAATTCTAACAAATAAAGATTTGTCAAAAACGGTTGACACTAGTGATGAATGGATATTGGCTAGGACCGGGATAAAGCAACGACATATCGCAGATGAGAGCGAGTTGACTTCGGATTTAGCGACTAAGGCTTGTAAAGAGCTGTTCAAAAAGTCGAAGATTAAGGCTAAAGATGTGGAGATGATTATTGTTGCGACTACGACTCCTGATTTAACTTTTCCTTCAACTGCGACTATAGTTCAGGATAAAATTAAGGCGAAAAATGCTTTTGCTTTTGATGTTCAGGCTGTTTGCTCTGGTTTTATTTATGCTTTAAGTACAGCTAGCAACGCGATTGCTTCTGGGCAGGTGAGGAATGCTTTGGTTATTGGGGCTGAGACTTTATCTCGAATAGTTGATTGGAGTGACAGAAATACTTGTGTACTTTTTGGCGATGGTGCTGGGGCTGTTCTGCTTGAGGCTACGAAGGAAAAGGGTCGCGGAATATTGTCGACGAAATTGCGCTCTGATGGGTCTTTGACTGATATATTGAAAACTACTGGCGGGACTTCTTTTAGTAAATCTTCTGGTTTTATTGAAATGGCTGGAAAAGAAGTGTTTAAGCATGCTGTTAATAAAATGTCGGATGTGGTGAATGAATCACTTGAAGAGGCCGGCCTGTCCGTTGAGGATATTGATTTATTGGTGCCTCATCAAGCAAATATACGGATTCTTGATTCTGTTGCTAAGAAATTGAATTTGACAGATGAGCAGGTTATAATAACGGTTGAAGAACAGGCGAATACTTCTGCTGCGTCTATTCCATTGGCTTTAGATAAAGCTATAAATGATGGTAGGGTTAAAAAAGGTGATATTGTGGTTCTGGAGGCTCTTGGTGGAGGCTTGACCTGGGGGTCTGTTGTTATTAGATGGTAAAAATAATAAAAATCACTTGCATTTGTAATAAATTTGTTTTATAATTTCCTAATATTGTTTTTATATTCATAGTAAATTTACTTAAAAATATTCTGGCAATATTCTTGATATCTTTCAAGGCCCCTTCGTCTAACGGTTAGGACGCCACCCTTTCACGGTGGAAATACGGATTCGAATTCCGTAGGGGTCACCA
>JAYPPA010000024.1:0-24610 GCA_038131245.1 Rickettsia sp.
CCCGCGGCCTCCTGCGTGACAGGCAGGCGCTCTAACCAGCTGAGCTACACCCCCACTTTGCAAGATATAATTATAACGCAAGTCAATTAAAAAATCAAGCATTAATTTCTAGCCATTAAATATATTTTATTTGACTTTGATCTCAAAATGTGATATAATGTGATAAATATAAAAATAAATTAAATAGCAATATGTTGAATTTAGAAGGTCCTGCTAAGTTTACAGCTCTAGAATCAGCTAAAATAGCTGAGATATTGAGAAATGCGCCAGAATTGTCTGAGCTGGCGATCATTATTGGTCCTGAAATAATTAAGAAATCTGATGAAATTGCTGAAATAAAAGCTGATTTGGTGAAAAATTATAAAAAAGTCATACAATTTTTGCATAAATTAGGCTTAGTTGGAAAAGATAGTGATATGGGCAGGGATGTTCAACATGGTAATTACAATATAAATGCTGATGCCCTTTGTGTTATTAATGCTTATTATCGTCAAAAAAACGATCAAAGTCACAATTGCAATGTTGAGGTTGTTAGATATTACGATGCTGATTTTCCTGACTTTTATGATTCTTTTGTTAATAAAGCTTTGGTTGAGGCTGTAAATAGGGATTTTGTTAGATTATCCAAAGAAGACGAGTTTAGTAAGTCATATTTGGCTGTTGCTGGCTTGTACGGTGAGCATGTTTATGTTGTTTCAATTAAGAAAGAAAGGGGAAGTGTTGAGCCGGTAGTCGAGTTATTCGATACTTCGCCAAAATTGGTGCGTGGAGGTCTTGATTTGGCGCAAAATATGGTAAAATGGGGCACTGCTGAGCAATTAGTTGCTCCTGTTTCAATTTCTAAGGCATTTGAAGGGACTGTTTTTGCTTTAAAAAATGAGAATTACTTCCATAATCTAGAGCCTTTTCAGACAAGTGGGCCAAGTTATTGCGGAACTTATTCGTTGGAGCACGCTTATGAAGTTGAAAGGCAGGGAGTGAGGGATAGGATTGAATATTTGCGATCAGTTTATAGGCATGATTCTATTTATGGCGGCATGGCAGAGCTTGGTATTAGTTACGAAGATGCTAAAAAAGAGTTTTTAGAAAGATCGAGAGATGCAAAGCCTTTAGGGTCTGATTTGCCAAAAACATTTCAAGGTGTGACTGCGACCATGTCACATTTTGGTGGTTTTTATGACAACTCTGAAGAGAGAAGGGGTTTTTTATCTTCAGTAACGCATGAAAGAAAATCTGGCGATTTTGAAACTTTAGATCAAAGAAGGGATAGATATATGGTGGATAGGGATATTGGTGGTAAAAATAAGGTGGTTAATGAAATGGTTCAAGAAAAATCAATGCGTCAAAGATTGCATCTTTTTGAGATTGTTGTAAGTCAAGAATTTCAGGATTTTGCTTTAACGGCTCAAGAAGAGCTTGCGGGGCAACCTTTGTCAAGAGGTGGAAATATGACTAAAGGAATTTTAAATGATAGAATCAGGGCTTATGAAGGTGGCACTTCAGAATCTTTTACCCAAGATCCTGATTTGGAAAAATATAGAGCTTTGTTTAGAGAAAGTTGTGGACTTCCTTATAAACTTGAATATGATAAAGAAAATGATTGTGTTGAAGTAAGTATAAGATATATTGATACTGAGTATAAAAAATTTGAGGATTTTAAAAAATTATTATCCAAAAATGGATTTTTGAAAGAAAATTTTATTTACAAAGAAGAGTTTAGGAGGATAGATGGAAATTTTGGAGAATTAAAAGTTCACGATTCGCTTAGACAGAGATTTGAAGTTGGGGCTGTAATTAAAAATTGTCGTGAGTTTTTTAGGGTTTTAAAAGAAGAAAAAAGCAAGCCATCTGTGGATCTAGAGGTTAAAAGTGGTACTTCTGTTGCTAGTCATGATTCGAGTCGTAAGAAGTAATTTATTTTAAGGCGCAAAAAAACCCTACCAAAATTGCTTTTGATAGGGCTTTTAAGTAAAACGTAAAAGAAAAACTATTTCTTAACAGCGTCTTTAAGAGCTTTACCAGCAGTAAATTTAACTCTTTTACCAGCTTTAATAGTGATTTCTTTTCCAGTTTGTGGATTACGTCCTTTTCTAGAAGCAGTTTTGATAGTTTTGAAAGTACCAAATCCGATTAGAGTAACGTTGTCACCTTTTTTAAGAGATTTAGTAACTGCTTTGATAGCAGCTTCTAAAGCGGCACCAGAATCTTTTTGAGATAATCCAGTTTCGTTTGCGATCGCTTTGATCAAGTCTGTTTTATGCATTGTTAGGTCATTTTAAATTTATATTATAAAACTAACTTATTTTTAAAAATTGAAAATATAAATATCATCAATTAAGTAATAACAAGTTCTAACTAATAAATTAACGCTATTTGAAAAATAAATCAATAGTTTTTTTTAATTTTTTTTATTTTAAGCCTTTATTTAAGGTGTTTTAGGAAATTACAAAGTGGCTAGAGACAATAAAATCAAGGCTTTGGTCGTGTTTTTCGCATGGAAGCACTTGTTCATGGTATTGTGCGTGATATCCAAGTCCAATGGTGCAAATTTGGACATTTTGCCCTTTTAACTTGGAAATTGAGCGGTCAAAAAAGCCCTTTCCCATGCCAATTCTGTTCTTATTTTTATCAAAAATTAACAATGGCGTGATTAAAATGCTTGGCTTAACAAAGTCTTTTGAGGTTGGTTCTTTGATATTTTTATATGTTTTGTTGGTTGCAAATTCTATAGAGTTACTATATTTTACATAGTTTATTTCATTAGTTTTTTCATCTATTTTTGGATAGCAAAATTTGATATTATTTTGCTTGAAATGTTCAATTATTTTATCGGTTTTAACCTCATTGTTGGCGCTTAGATAGATTGCAAATATTGGGTCTTTGTAGGCCTTAAGCAACTTTGGCAGAAGTTCATTTATAAAATTATTACATATAATATCAGATTCATATTCGATATGCTGATTGCTGAGGTTGCTTCTGATGATTTTATATTCTTTGCGTAATTGTGATTTTTGCTCTTGAATGTTCATATATGTAAGGATTTGGTGAGTGAGTCCCGCTTAAGCTTTGACGAGCTTCGAAGGACGAACCGTCGGGCGGACGAATTGTATTCAGCTTGAACCCGTTTGTTCAAATATAGAGCCTTAAAGACTCTATTATAAGGTATAAATGAAGGCACGCCTTCAAACAAGTGACCTTAAGTGCTACAAGAAGTGGGACAAAGAATTTTAAAATTCTATCCTACCCGATAGTTCTAATTATATTTTAACATCTTTCAATCTTTTTTGCAAGATTTTCTATTCTTTTTGTGATCTGATTAATGTTTTGGGTTGCTTCTTGGGTTATGGCTTGCACTAGGTCTTGATCTTCTTGTGAAGGTGGTTTTTTGCTTGATTTTTTGCTATCGTTGCTAACTTCGTCTTGGATTGTTAAGCATAAAATTGCCAATAGGGCTTTGTTGTCGATTCCTTTGAGGTGGGATCTTAATTTTTCAGCTTTTTTGTCGATTGTTTTAGAAAGGGCGATGATCTTTTTTTCATCTTCTTCAGGGCAATCAATTTTGTATTTTATTTTGTCTATTGAAAATTCTACTGTTTTCATTTTAGTTTCTTTTTTATGACGCTTTTAACTTGCTCAAGTTGCTCTTCTATTGATTCTATAAGCTTAGAGCCTTGCGACTTGAACTTGAATATTTTATCAATGTGAAGACTATTTTTTTCATTTAGAAAATCATTTTCTTTTTTTAGATTTTCAATTTTTTCATGAGCTTTTTCAAGTTGCCTTTCTAGATCCTCAACGGCTCTTGCTTGTTCAATTACTTTATTTTTTAGATCTGAAAGGTCGGAATTTTTAATATCAAAAAAATCAGAAGCAATCGAAAGCTCTTTTATTTTTTCTAGCGCAGTTGCTTCAAGCTCGTGAACTTTATTAAAGAGATTTTCATATGCTTTGTTTAATGCTTTTCTATCTTTCATGTTTTTATTTTATGATCTATAGTCTTTATTAATTGTGACATATTCTTCATTAAAATCGCAAGTATAAATTGTTTTTTTATTTGCTTCTTGTATCGTTTCTATTCCTAAATCAATGGTAATTTCAATTTCATCACCTTTTAAATATTGATGAACATCTTTTTCAACATAATTTGGGTGAAGTTGACCATTTTGAGTTATGGTAAATTTACCAATAGTGATTTTTAGGTTGTTAATATTAGCTTCTGGGCAGGATTTTCCTACTGCCATGGCAATTCTTCCCCAATTCGGATCAGCAGCAGCCAAGGCGGTTTTAACCAGAGGTGAATTTGCAATTGCCAATCCTACTATTTTGGCTTGATCTTTACTTGAGGCGCCTTCAACATTGATTTTAACTAGTTTTTTAGCCCCTTCGCCGTCTCTAACAATTTTTTTAGCTAGGTCAAGCATTACTTCAAAAAGAGTCGCTTTAAAGTCACTTAATCTTGGGTCATTGATGTCAGTTATCTTTTCGTTTTGAGCATCACCAGTGGCAAATAAAAGTGCGGTATCACTAGTCGAAGAATCAGAATCAACAGTGATTGAATTGAAGCTTTCCTCATTTAATTCAGATAGAATTTGCTGCAAAACATCGCCTTGAATATTTGCATCGGTAAAAATAAAGCCAAGCATCGTTGCCATATTTGGTGCAATCATCCCAGAGCCCTTGGCAAATCCTTCAATAGTGACATTTTTTGCATCAATTTGACAAGTTGCACTAACGGTTTTTGGCGCTAGGTCTGTGGTCATGATTGCTTTAGCTGCTTTGGCGAGATTTTCTTCGCTTTCATTTGCTTTAGCGACTAAAGTGGGAATTTTGTCGGTAATTAAATGGTAATCAAAGACCTCGCCAATTACTCCAGTTGAAGAAATGTAAATTTGATTTTCGTCGCAGTTTAATTCTTGAGCCAAAGTCGAAGCGGTTTTTTCAACAATTTCTTCGCCTTTTTTTCCAGTAAAAACATTGGAATTCCCAGAATTTACAACTAGTCCCATGGCGGTTTTGCTTGCCATTAAATTTGCAATGCTTTTAATAACCGGTGCGCCTTTGATGGATGATTTGGTAAAAACACCGGCGATTGTTGCTGGCTTATCGAAGGTTAAAACCAATAAATCATCTCTATTTTTGTATCTTATGCCAGAATTACAAGTGGCAATTTTTATTCCTTTTATTTTCATTTTATTGCGTCTTTGAATTCTTGTAGTTTTGCCGAAATTTTCTGTATTAAATCTTGATCGTTGAGGTTTTGGTAATTATCAGCAATTTCCTTAACAATAGCAGATCCAACCACAATCCCATCTGGGCTAATTTCTTTAAATTTTCTAGCGATTTCTGGGGTTTTTATGCCAAAGCCAATTACCACAGGTAGGTCGCTATTGTTTTTAACGAGATTTAGACTTCTAATATTGTCTTTTGGATCAGCATCTTTAGTGCCAGTAATACCAAGCATTGAAACTAGATATAAAAAGCCAGAAGAATATTGTGCGTCGACGATTTCGTGAATTCTTTGCTCGTCGCTAAGCGGCGAAATTAGGTTGATAAGGCTAATTTGGCTATTTTGAAGCTCTGAGGCAATCTCATGCCTTTCTTCAAGTGGTAAATCAACAATTATCAAGCCATCAATTCCAGCCTCACCAGCATTTTCAAAAAACCTATCAAGGCCATATTTTAAAAATGAGTTATAGTAGCCCATTAAAATTAATGGAGTTGAATCATTTCTGGTGCGAAAATTTTTAGCCATATCCAGAGTTTTTTGCAAGGTCATGCCGTTTGCAATAGCTCTTTTTGAGGCGTCTTCTATTGTGGGGCCATCGCCAGCTGGGTCTAAAAATGGGATCCCAAGCTCAATTATATCAGCATATTTGGCCGTTTCATCCAAAATTTTGGCGGAAAGTTCGTAATTTGGATCCCCGGCACAAATATAAGCCACAAAAGCAACTTCATCTTTTGATTCTAACTGTGTAAATTTACTATCTATTCTATTCATCTATAATTCAAAATTTAAATATTTTGCAACCGTGTTGATATCTTTATCGCCGCGGCCTGATAGGTTTACGACAATTATTTGATCTGGCGACATTTCTTTTGCTAATTTGCAAGTATATGAAATTGCATGCGAAGATTCCAAGGCAGGAATTATACCTTGAGTTTTGCACAAAAGTTGAAATGCGTCGAGGGCTTCTTGGTCGGTGGCGCTGACATATTTTATTCTACCAATGTCGTGTAAATAAGCATGTTCGGGGCCAATTCCAGGATAATCAAGCCCAGCAGAAATAGAGTGTGCGTCGTTAATTTGTCCGTCTTCATTTTGCATGAAATAGGTTTTGTTGCCGTGTAAGACTGCAACGCTTCCTTTAGCGATTGATGAGGCGTGCTGTGAGGTTTCCAGTCCTAGTCCGGCGGCTTCTACTCCGTAGATTTTTACATCTTTGTCGTCAATGAATGGGTAGAAGAGGCCGATTGAATTTGATCCGCCTCCAATGCAGGCTACTAAAGCGTCTGGGAGTTTGTTTTCAACTTCCAAGATTTGTTGCTTTGTTTCATAGCCGATTACCGAGTGAAAATCGCGCACCATCATTGGATATGGGTGAGGGCCAGTAACCGTACCAAGCAGGTAGTATGTGTCTTTAGCGTTAGCGATCCAATCGCGCATGGCTTCATTGATGGCGTTTTTGAGACTTTTGGAGCCAGTTTCGACTGATTTAACTTCGGCGCCTAGTAATTTCATGCGAAAGACATTTGGGGCTTGTCTTTCAATGTCTTTGGCGCCCATGTAAATTACGCACTGCATGCCAAACAAGGCGCAGACTGTTGCCGTGGCGACTCCATGCTGTCCAGCGCCAGTTTCCGCGATAATTCTCTTCTTGCCAAGTTTCTTGGCGAGTAGAATTTGACCGATGCAATTGTTGATTTTGTGCGACCCAGTGTGGTTTAATTCATCCCTTTTGAGGTAAATTTTAGCCCCGCCACAGTGCTTCGTCAAGTTTTCAGCATAATATAATGGCGACGGTCTGCCCACAAAATATTTTAGATGGTGAGCAAATTCGGTTTGGAATTTTGGGTCGTTTTTTGCTTCAAGGTATGCTTTTTCAAGTTCCAAAACGGCAGGCATAAGGGTTTCCGCGACGTATCTACCGCCGAAGCTACCAAATTTACCTTCTTCGTCTGGTTGGTTATATTGCATATTCAAAATTCATTAATATATAGTTATCCATTTTAATTATAGCATATTTTTTTAAGAAAAGCAAGTAAATTCGATTTTATTTAATTATGGGGTAAAAAAATATTGTATCAAAATGCTTCACAAAAAATAATTTAAAAAAAATCTATTTTTCTTGTTGACTTTAGGGATCAATACCCATAAAATTCCATTATAAACCAAATTTTCCCATAAAATCCCATGGAAATCTGGTTTAATTCCAGAAACTCTCTGGAGTATTGAATTTATTGACTTAAATAGGGTTTTAAGTTGATTAAAAAATAGAAATTATGGCATTATTTTTATCGACATTTGTTAATAAAATAGACTCTAAAGGCAGAGTTTCTGTGCCTGCGCAATTTCGCGCTGCTTTAACTAATAAAGATTTTTCTGGAATTGTGGTTTATGAATCATTTATAAATCAATGTATTGAAGGTTGTGATATACAAAGAATTACTAAATTAAGTGAGTCAATTGATAATTTGGATCCTTTTTCTGAAGAAAGGGATGCTTTTGCTACTACTATATTAGGTGGTGCGATGCAGCTTTCGATTGATGGGGATGGAAGGGTGATTTTGCCAGAGAGTTTGATTGAAAAGAGTGAGATTAGTCAAAAAGCTCTTTTTGTAGGTAAGGGGCCAACTTTTGAGATTTGGAATCCATGTAAGTTTGACGAATATTTGGTTCAAGCTAAGCAACATGCTAAAGATAAGCGTAATTTGCTTAGGTTAAGTCAGCAAAATAAAGATTAAGTAATGCATATACCGGTTTTATTAAATGAAGTTTTGCATTATTTGGATCCAAAGGATGGCGAAGTATATGTGGATGCCACTTTTGGAGCAGGAGGATATACAAAGGCTATTTTGAATAGCGCAGATTGTAAGGTTTTTGCGATAGATCGGGATAAAAATGCAGCCGCACCCGCCCGAGAGGTTAAAAATGAATTTGGCGAGAGATTTGAGTTTTTGAGGGGAAATTTTTCCGAGGTCAAGTCTCTTTTGCAGGCTAAAGGGGTAGAGAAAATTAATGGAATTGTATTTGATCTTGGGGTTTCTTCGATGCAGTTTGATCAAATGGAAAGAGGATTTTCATTTGATTCGGATGCTCGGCTTGATATGAGGATGGATCAGGAGGCTTCTTTGTCGGCTTATGAAGTAATTAATGAGCTTGAAGAGGCGGAGCTGGCAAGGATTATCAGGGATTATTCGGATGAGAGATTGGCCAAGATTATTGCAAAAAGAATTACTAGTAGAAGGGGAAGTGCACCAATTACTAGTTGCAGGGAGCTCGCAGACATTGTTAGGTCATGCTACGGTTCAAAATATCAGAAAACTGATCCTGCAACTAGAACTTTTCAGGCGATTCGCATTTATGTGAATGAGGAATTGCATGAGATTTCTGAGGCTTTGAATGAAGTTAAGGAAATTTTGGAAGTAGGAGCGAGGCTGATCGTGGTTTCGTTTCATAGTTTGGAAGATTCGATTGTGAAGAATTTTTTGAAGAAAGAAGCTGGGATTGATAAGACTTTTTCTAGATACGAGCCTGAAATTGATCGGGCAAATGAAATTGGTTTTAAAATTATTAATAAATCGGCAATTAAGCCAAGTGAGGAAGAGGTAAGTAAGAATTATAGGGCGCGTTCTTCGAAAATGAGGGTCGCGATTAAGTTGTAAAATTGCTCTATTTTGGTGATTTTGGTGTTATTGAAAATTTAATATATTAATTAAAATAAAATAAAATGAAAAATTATTTTGCAAAAATGAACAGATTCTATTTATTTAACTTTGCAATTATTTCTTTATTTGCATTGGTGGTGGTCAGTAATTTCTTGGTTCAATTTAAGGTGGAATCTTTGCAGGAAAATGTCCGAGGGTTTGAGCTGCAGATTTCTGACCATAAAAAACAACTTAATAGCTTAGAAATTGAGTGGACTTACTTGACAAGACCTTCTAGGCTTCGTGCTTTGGCTGATGAGTATTTGCAAGATACTGGATATAGTGTTGCTTCGCAAATTAAGTCAGGTGAAGAGATGAAGCAGTTTTTTGCTAATAATCATGATAAGAGCTTGACGCAGCACTTGGCTTTGGTTGAGTAGGAATGTGGCTATTAGCTGCCAACCTGTCCGATGTCGTTTCTACAGAATCCGCCTTCCCAGTTGATTCTTCTGATTGCTTCATAGGCTTTTTTGCGGGCGTCTTTAAAACTTTCATCAAAGGCGATTATGTTTAGGACCCTTCCGCCGCTGGAGTAGATTTTCCCGTCTTTTTCTTTAGTTCCTGCATGTAGTAAGTAAACATCATTTATTTCTTTGGCCGCGTCAAGATTCTCGATCAAAACATCTTTTTTGTATTCTCCTGGATAGCCATTTGAAGCAACAACCACGCAAATATATTTTTGATCTTTTTCAAATTCAATTTCGATTTCTTCTAATTTATCTTCAATTGCATGGTTAATTAATTGCGCAAAGTCAGTTTTGATTTTAGGCAAAACAACTTGAGTTTCAGGGTCTCCAAAGCGAATATTAAATTCAAGTAATTTTGGCCCATCTTTAGTTACAATAATTCCAGCAAATAAGATTCCACAAAAAGGATTACCTTCGCTTTTAAAGGCTTGCAAGGTTGGTTCTATAATTTCTTTGTTGACTCGCTCTTCAAGGCGGTCATTAACAAAAGGCGAGGGTGTAAAAGTCCCCATACCGCCAGTATTTGGTCCAATGTCGCCATCTCCTACTTTTTTGTGATCACTTGCTGAGCCGATATATTTGTAGCTATTTTTGTCGCAAATGACGAAGTAGCTTATTTCTGGGCCTTCCAAGAATTCTTCGATGATAATTTTATTTCCAGCATCACCAAAAAGGCCATTTTCAAGCATTTCGGTAATTGCCTTTGATGATTCTTCTTCGTTTTGAGCAATGATCACGCCTTTTCCAGCAGCCAAGCCATCAGCTTTAATTACGCAAGGAAATCCAAGGGATTTAGCGTATTTTATGGCTGGTTTTGTTTGGGTAAATGTTTCGTATTTGGCTGTTGGAACACCATTTTTAGCAGCAATTTCCTTCATAAAGTCTTTTGAACCTTCGAGTTTTGATGCAAATTTATTGGGGCCAAAAACCTTGATTTCTGCTTTTTGCAGGTCATCTACGATTCCATCAACTAGGGGTTGCTCTGGACCTACGAATACTAGCTCTATTTTATTATTTTTACAGAAATCTATGACAGAATTATGGTTTTTTACATCGATATCAGCTACACATTTAGCAATTTGAGCGATTCCAGCATTGCCAGGAAGGGCGTAAATTTCATCAATGCCCTTTGATTGGCTGAATTTAAGGCAAATTGCGTGCTCTCTTCCTCCAGAGCCGATAACTAAGATATTCATGGTAGCTTTTAATAGTTCTTGATAAAAATATTTAAATATGTTATAATTTTAGTGTAGTTGATATTAATAATCAATCTAATTTGAGATTTGATTGAAAAAAGGAGGAAATATGTCTCTTAGTAAACATACAGTGAGATCTTATGATGATGCTTTGAGCTCTGTTGCGGCCGATTTAGAGCTTATGCTTGATAAGGTGAAAATTTCAATTGATATGGTTTTGCAGTCCATTGAAAACCCAGATCAGGATTATTACGCGAAGGTTCAGGCTCATGATCGTGAGGTAAATGAAATTGATAAGAAAATTGAGCAAAAAGTTGTGCAGTTACTTGCTTTGCGTCAACCAATGGCAGTGGATTTGCGATATGTGACTTCTATGCTTAAGGTTTCTGCGAATCTTGAAAGGATTGGTGATCAGGCTAAAAATATTGTGGGGAAAATTGGCAAAATTAAGAATCGAGTTATTGATAAAAGGTTTATTGATCTTTTTATTGATATGACAAATATTTCGAAAAATATGATTGATGCTGCGGTTGTCTCTTTCAATTCTCAAGATGCTCAGAAGGCTGAGTTTGTGCTTGAAAGTGATGCGGCGATTAATGCTGATTATAAAGAGTTTAAGAATATCATTGATGGAGAAAATTTTACTCGCAGCGAAGTAATCGATTTGATTGATATTTTGTTTGTTGCAAAAAGCCTAGAAAGATTGGCGGATCATACTACGAATATTGCTGAATTGTCTAAATATGTAATAACAGGGAAATACCAAGATTAATGCTAACACGTCAAGAGAAAAAAGATTCGGGTCAGATCGCAAAGCTTGATAGTAAAGATTTAAAAGGCTTTGCCAAGATTCAGCCCAAAGAAAATATGATGCGAAAACCCGACTGGATTCGGGTGAAAGCGCCTGTTTCTAAGGGTTATTATGAAACTAAGGAAATTCTACAAAGTCGCAAACTTCATACTGTGTGTGAAGAGGCATCTTGCCCAAATATCGGTGAATGCTGGGAGCAAAAGCACGCAACGGTGATGATTTTAGGTTCGGTGTGTACTCGGGCTTGTTCATTTTGCAATATTGAAACGGGAAAACCAGATGCGGTTAATCCGCATGAGCCGCTTAATGTCGCAGAGGTAGCCGAGGCTACAGGCTTGAAGCATATCGTGATTACTTCGGTGGATCGTGATGATTTAGAGGATGGCGGGGCTGATCAATTTGTGAAATGTATTCAAGAGATTCGTAAGAAAGCCCCTGATACTACGATAGAGCTTTTAACGCCAGATTTCTTGCGTAAAGATGGTGCGATGGAAAAGGTCGTTGCGGCCAAGCCTGATGTGTTTAATCACAATATTGAAACTGTTCCTGGCCTTTATAATACGATTCGCCCTGGGGCTAGGTATTTTCATTCGTTGCATTTACTGAAAAAAGTTAAAGAAATTGATCCGAGTATTTTTACTAAATCTGGGCTGATGGTGGGGCTTGGTGAGAAAAAAGAGGAAATTTTGCAAGTTATGGATGATTTGCGTAGTGCTGATGTTGATTTTATTACAATTGGCCAGTATCTAAGGCCTACCGTCAGGCATGCGCCGGTGGATCGTTATGTTACACCTGAGGAATTTGAATATTACAAGAAAATGGCCTATAGCAAAGGATTTCTGATGGTGGCATCTTCTCCGCTTACTAGATCTTCTTATCACGCTGGAGATGATTTTGCAAAAATGAGAGATGAAAGAAATGCTAGGCTAAAAAAAGCTAACTAAAAATGAAAAAAGCAACTGCTTTAGTGATTTTTAACGATGATTTTCGTAGTAAAGACAATCCGGCACTTTATTATGCTTGCCAAGAATATGAAAAAGTTGCGGCTGTTTATATTTATGATGAAAATTATTTAGGTAGAAAATTAGGCTCGGCAGCCAAGGTTT
Source organism: Rickettsia sp. (assembly GCA_038131245.1). Taxonomy (GTDB): domain Bacteria; phylum Pseudomonadota; class Alphaproteobacteria; order Rickettsiales; family UBA1997; genus CAMCFD01. The sequence goes on from JAYPPA010000024.1 coordinate 12,506, forward strand.
TTCTGCATCATGTTTTAAATTCATTTACGAAAAATCTGAAGAAATCTTGTGATCTTGATTTAATTATTCGCAAAGGGGATTATTTTGCTGAAGTAGAAAAAGTTGCTAAGGATATAAAGCCAGATGCTATTTACTTTAATAAATCATATTCTAAAGAACAAATTATTGCTGAAGAAAAAATCGCAAAAGAATTTAAGGATCTGGATGTAAAATCCTTTAAAGCCAAGATTTTATTTGACCCAAGCGAGATTAAAACTGGGGCTGGAAGTTACTTCAAGATCTTTACGCCTTTTTCTAAGGCTTGTATAAAAAATTCTGATTTGATCGGAGAATTTTTGCCGGTCAAAAAAGCTAAATCCTGCGTCAAAGCAAAGTCTCTAGGGGTTGATGATCTAAATTTACTGCCAGAAAAAGAGGGTGATTGGCATAAAAAAATGATCAAAAATTGGGATTTTGATTATGATAAATTATATGCAAGAGTTGCTGGTTTTTTAGAGGAAAAAGTCGCCTCTTATCAGGATAATCGTAATATGTTGGCCAAGGATGGTACTTCGAAATTATCGCCATATTTGCGTTTTGGAATGATTTCGCCGAGGGTTGTGTATAATGCTGCGACTCATCATGAAAATCATCCTAGATTTACTCTACAGCTTTTATGGCGCGATTTTTCTTATCATACATTATATAATTTTCCTGACATGGCAAAAAAAGAGATTTACTCTAGCTATGGGAATTTTAAATGGGAGCATGACCAGAAGGACTTTGCTGCCTGGAAAAAAGGTGAAACCGGTTTTGATGTTGTGGATGCGGCTATGAAGGAAATTTATGCGACTGGGTCAATGCATAATAGGGCGCGAATGGTTACAGCATCGTTTTTGATTAAGGATTTGCTGATTGATTGGCGTAAGGGCGAGCAATATTTCTGGGATTGTTTGGTGGACGCGGACGTGGCAATCAATCCGTTTTCATGGCAGTGGATTTTTGGCTCTGGTTTTGATGCGGCGCCGTATTTTCGGGTGTTTAATCCAGATTTACAGACAAAAAGATTCGATCCAAAACATGAATATTGTGATAAATGGTTGGGGCAGGGCTTAAGGCCGTCAAGAATTGTTGACCATAGTTCAAGAAGGGATATTGTTTTGGCTAAATATAAAGAGAGGTTGAAGTAGTACTGTGGATTGCCGCGTCGCTTCGCTCCTCGCAATGACGGAGGTATTATGTTTTTCAATTCACATTTAATAAATAAAACTTCACAAATTGTTGAAGGTTTAAAAAAGCAAAAACTCAAAATCGCCTTTGCAGAATCATGTAGCGGCGGGTTGTTATCTGGGCTTTTTACTGAAATTTCAGGTGCTTCAGATGTTTTTGATCGATCTTTTGTGACTTATTCAAATAAGGCTAAAGTCGAGATGCTTGGCGTTAATGAAGATGTATTGGCGAAGTTTGGCGCGGTTTCTTTTGAGGTTGCTAAAGCAATGGCGATTGGTGCTTTAAAAAATAGCGATGCGGATATTGCGATTTCGATTACTGGGATTGCTGGACCAAATGGTGGCTCTAAAGAAAAACCAGTAGGGCTTGTTTATGTTGGATTTGCAAGAAAAGGTGAGGCAACTAAAGTGAGGAAGTTTAATTTTGCTGGCGATAGGTCACAGGTTAGAGTGGCAACTTTGGAAGCAGTTTTAGGATTACTCGATTCCGCCAAATAAGTCGCGCAAATTCATTTCTAAATTATCGAAAGAAAATCTTTTAAGCAATCTTTCATGAGCAGATTTGGCCATTTTTTTGGCTTTTTCCTCGTTTTTAGTGAGGTCCTCGATGGATTTTGCTATTCTATCTGGGAAAGATTCTGATGGCTGTAAATCAACCATGATTCCGTCTTGATCTGGTCGGATGATTTCTTTTGCACCATCAGTATTAGATGATATTGTTGGCACATTGTTTGTTATTGCTTCAAGTAAAGTCAATCCAAATGTTTCGTTATCAGAAGGGAGTAAAAAAACATCTATTTTATCGAAAAATTCTTTTTTTTCTTTTACCCACCCGCAAAACTCAACATGATTTTCTAGTTCAAAATTTGTAATTTCATTCTGGATTTCTTCTTGAAAATCACCAGATCCAGCGATTTTTAGCTTAAATTTTTTATTAGAATTGTGATTGAGTTTTTTTAAGGCGTGAATTGCTGGAATATAGCCTTTATATCGATCAATTCTGCTCATCATCCCTAAAATAATTTCATCTTTCTCAAAATTAATTTTACTGGCGTTAAATTTTTGTTCTGATTCTTCAATTTCTATGGCATTATGGACTATTACGGCTTCTTTCGGGTTTTGGCCGCGATCTATAACTTGGTAGAAAATATTTTTGTTAACGCAAATTACCATATTGGCGCCAATTGATCTTTTGACATTATTAGAATGATTTACGCAAGTCTCATAGATCTTTTTCTTGGATTTTTTGATAGCCTTTCTAGTCAAAATTGAGGCTTTCCCAGCGTGAGAAATTGTCACTTGGGCGTCAAATTCAATTAAAGCTTTTTTGATAGAATTTATAGCCAAAGGGTCGTGATAGCCAAATTTATTGCTGATTTTGTGATATTTTACGCCAATTTTGTCTAATTCTTGAGCGTATGGTGCATCTTTTTTAATAATAGCATATACATCGTGACCAAGTCTTTCTTTTAGGACTTTACAGTAATCTAAGAAGACTTTTTCGGCTCCACCATTGACTGAAGTTAGTATAATATTAACAATTTTCATATTTTGTTCAAAAATGGCGATTTTTTTTAATATTTTGCCCAAATATATTTGACTTAATTTAAATAATATGTTATAATTAAATCATGGAAATGTCAAACGGATTGTTCGCAAGCCTAAAATCTTCTGCGATATTTTTCCGTTTTGAATTTTTGAACTGCTTCAAAGTACTAATTTGTGCGTTTTTGCAGTTAAAAATTAAAGAACGAAAAAATCTTATTGAATATTTTGACTTACAAACGATTCGCAAGAAGAAAATTTATCAAGGTTGGTTTATTAACTTTTGGCCTGGGGTTTTTGGGTTATAAGTTTATGGATAGCGGTGGATTTTCTAAGAAATTGGTTAATAATAAAATTAAAGGAGCAAAAATGGCTATAGAATTACCAAAATTACCATATGAGAGAAATGCTTTAGAGCCTCACATGAGTGAAAATACCTTGAATTATCACTATGGAAAGCATCATAATGCTTATGTAGTTAATTTGAATAAGCTTATTGCTGGAACTAATCTTGAGGGCAAGTCTTTAGAAGAGATTATTGTTGCTTCTGCTGGGGATGCGTCTAAGGCTGGGATTTATAACAATGCGGCGCAAGTTTGGAACCATACTTTTTTCTGGAATTCAATGAAACCAAATGGTGGTGGAAAACCTTCTGGGGAATTGCTTAAAAAAATTGAGGCGGATTTTGGATCTTTCGATAAATTTGCTGAAGAATTCAAGAATGCTGGTGCTACGCAATTTGGCTCTGGTTGGGCTTGGCTTGTTTTGGATAGTGGTAAACTTAAGGTGACTAAAACTGCGAATGCTATTACTCCACTTGGAACTGGCGCGACTCCGCTATTGACTATGGATGTTTGGGAGCACGCATATTATCTTGATTACCAAAATGCTCGCCCTGGTTATATCGAAGTATTTTTTGATAAATTAGTAAACTGGGATTTTGTCGCAAAGAACTTGAACATTGCAAATTAAAATTTTCTTCGATATTTGTTCGTTTTTGATTTTTGCGCTGCGCATGTACGTAAAGTGTACACTTACGCTGCTCAAAATCAAAGAACGAAAAAATCTCATTGAATATTTTAATTTTCAATTGTGTGAGACATAGAATTTACATATAAATATTTTTGAAAAAATATGAGAACTGCAAAAGTTAATCGAACTACTAAAGAGACCAAGATTGATGTCGAGGTGAATCTTGATGGCAAGGGTGTTTATGATGTTGATACTGGAATTGGGTTTCTAAATCACATGATCGAACAGCTTTCTCATCACAGTTTGATTGATATTAAAATGAAAGTCGAGGGTGATCTGCATATTGATTTTCACCATACGACTGAAGATTGTGCCATTGCTCTTGGAAGCGCCGTGAAAGAGGCTCTTGGTGATAAAAAAGGCATAACTCGCTTTGGGTCTGCTTATAATCCGATGGATGAAACTTTGTCTAGGGTCGTAATTGACCTATCAGGAAGAGCCTATCCAGTTTTTAATGTTGAATTTAAGCGTGATAAAGTCGGCGATATGGATACCGAGTTATTTCGCGAGTGGTTTGTGGCTTTTGCGAATGCGGTTGGTTGCAATTTGCATGTCGAGAATTTATATGGTCTTAATAATCACCATATTATTGAGTCTTGCTTTAAGGCGCTTGCTAGATCTCTTCGATCTGCTATAACGATTGATGAGAGAAAGCTAGGGATGGTGGCATCGACAAAAGGAACTCTATGAATTTACTAAAACAAATTTCAGGTAACAAAAATCTCAAAAAGCCAGTGATTTATGGTGTTTCTGGTTATGAATTAACCGATGAAGAGAAGGTTTTTTTCAAAAATGAGGGCTGTGTTGGGTTTATTTTATTTGCTAGAAATATTAGAGATAAGCTTCAGCTAAAAAAGTTGGTGGCTTCGCTAAAAGAATTAATGGAAGGTGATTTGCTGGTTTTAATTGACCAAGAAGGCGGAAGAGTCGCCAGAATGACTGAGCCACATTGGCCGAAATATCCATCTGGGAAATATTTTGCTGATAAATATTCGGTTGATAAAGAATTGGCTGGTCAAGAAATTTACGAGAATTTTGCTAAAATTGCGAAAGATTTAGTTGAAGTAGGGATTAATGTTGATTGCGCGCCGCTTTTAGATGTGTCGTGCGATATTACTCATGATGTGATTGGGGATCGCGCTTATGGGGATAATGTGGCTCAGATTACTGATTTGGCGAAGGAAGTTTGTAATGGATTGCTAGATAATGAGGTTTATCCAGTGATTAAGCATATTCCTGGACATGGTAAGGGTGCATGCGATAGCCATTTGGAACTGCCGAAAGTTAGTGCGAGTTTAAAAGAGCTGCAAGAAATTGATTTTGCGGTTTTTAAGAATTTTACTGAGCAAAAATTTGCTATGACTGCGCATATTTTATATGAGGCGATTGATTCGGTTGATTGTGCGACTAATTCGAAAAAAATGATTGATTTAATTCGAAATGAAATTGGTTTTAAGAATATTTTGATGACTGATGATTTGTCGATGAAGGCGCTTAAGGGTGGTTTTGAAGATCGGACGAAAAATGCCTTGGGTGCTGGGTGTGATTTGATTTTGCACTGCAATGGTAATATGAATGAAATGCAACAAATTAACTCTGGGCTTGGTTTTGTGAGCGATAAATTGCTTGAGAAATTTAATTAATTAATAAAAATGACGAATTTTTTATATAAAAATGATATTCCGGCTGATTTAGATTTTGGTAATTCAATTGCGATTGATACTGAGACAATGGGGCTTAAAACTACGAGAGATCGTCTGTGTGTGGTGCAGCTATCTTCTGGTGATGGCAATGCGCATTTAGTGCAGTTTGATGGCAGTGATTACTCTGCGCCGAATTTGCGCAAATTATTGTCGAACGACTCAGTTTTGAAGATTTTTCATTTTGCTAGATTTGATATTTGTGCGATTAAATATTATTTAGGAGTCGAAGTTGCAAATGTTTATTGCACTAAGATTGCTTCTAAATTGGTTAGGACTTATACTGATGCGCATGGTTTAAAGGCACTCTGCAGTGAATTTTTGTCGGTAGAAATGTCGAAAAAACAGCAATCTTCGGATTGGGGTAATGTGCAAATTTCTAAGGACCAGATTAAATATGCTGCGCAGGATGTGCTTTATTTACACCAACTAATGGAGAGGCTTAATATTATGATCGAAAGAGAAGGTCGCGGCGAGATTTTTGCGAAATGTTTGGAATTTTTGCCAACGCGCTGTGAGCTTGATTTAATTGGATTTGCGAATCTTGATATCTTCAATCATTAAAATCATGAAAAAAATATTTTCAGTTTTACTAATTTTTGCTGTAGTTTCTTGCTCTTATCGTCCAGTGCTGGATGATAATTACAAATATCAAAATACACCTAAAGATCAGTCTGAGGCTGATATTGATGAATGTATCAAAAAAGGTGATGAGTTTTTAAAGGGAAGGAAAATGAAAAAAGCCGGTAAAGAGGCAGTCAGAAAAGGTGCAATCGGTGCATTTTTTGGTGGTTTGTTTGGATTTTTAGTAAGAGGTGATACTGGTGGATTGGTGCGTGGCGTTGCTGTTGGTGCTGGGGTTGGTGCTGCTGTAGGGGCGGGGTCTGTCGCAGGCGAGGGCACGGTGACTCCTGATCAGATGAAACAAAGATATGTTAATAGATGTTTGAATGAGAAGGGTTATGGCGTTTTAGGCTGGGAATAAAAAAATCGCTCATAAATTCAAAATCTTCTTCGATATTTCGGCGTTTTGATTTTTTTTGGTTCGCTTATGTATTGCTTTATGCACTGCTCTCCCAAAAAAATAAAGAACACCAGAATCTCTTTGAACTTTTTACTTTACAGAGATTTTTTGTCAAAGCGCATTAAAACCAAGTTTCTTTGATGGACTCGGTACGTAATTGGCGTCTGTCAAAACAAGTTAGGTGCGGCGGAAGATGGAGATATAATTCACATTCAAATCCTTTGCGTCTTCTTTCCATTCATCCTTGAACATGCAATATTTAAATCCGCAGAGTTCTTGAAGTTTTAGGTTATTTTTACTAGCAGATTCATCAATCTCAGATGGTTTGAGGAATTTATTCCAGTCGTGAGTTCCAGCCTCTAGCCAGCGTAATATATATTCAGCGCCAATTTTCGCAGTCAAAAGCGATTTAACCGTGCGATTAAGCGTGGCAATAAAGATAATACCATCTTTTTTGACGATTTTTGCAAGATTAGCGACGAATTCTTCGACATTTGCAACATGTTCGATGACTTCTAAGGCTAATATCACATCGAACTTGCCTTCATTTTCTTGAGAAAAATCTTCGATTAATGATTGCTGGTAATTTATGCTTAAGCCTGATTTTTCGCTGTGGATTTTGGCTACAGCAATATTTCTTTCACTAGCATCAATCCCAGTCACATTTGCACCAAGTCTGGCCATTGGTTCGCTAATAAGGCCGCCACCGCAACCTACATCGAGGATTTTTAGATCCTTAAATGGTGCTTTAGCACTAGGGTCAAAGCTTTTCATCTCGCAGATTTTTCTTCTGATATAAGAAATTCTTGAAGGATTAAATTTGTGTAGCGGCTTGAATTTGCCGGTTTCACTCCACCATTCATCGGCGATTCTGGAGAATTTATCGACTTCTTCTTGATCTAATGTGCTCATTTTTTCTTTGGTAATTTTTCTAAATCGGCAATTTCATAGTTTTCAACATGATTCATCCAATCTTTTTTGACTTTAACATGTAAATAAAGTGAAGTTTTCATGCCGGAAATTTCGGAAATGTCTTTCCTAGCTTCACTGCCGACTTGCTTTAATAAAGAACCTTTTTTTCCCAAAATTATGCCCTTTTGATTCTCTTTTGTGACTAAAATTGATTGATGGATTATTAAAAGGCCATTTTTTATTTCAAAAGAATCATTTTTGACAGTAATAGCATAAGGAAGCTCTTGATGTAGGTGTAAAAATAATTTTTCACGAGTAATTTCCGTAGCCATTGATTTAAGTGGCACATCAGTAATATCGTCCTCATCATATTGCCAAGGACCTTCAGAGCATTTACTAAACAAGAACTCTTTTAATTCTTTGATTCCATCATTTTGCAAGGCAGAAATCATGAAAATATCAGTAATTTCATTTTCAATTAACTGTCCGGCAATAATTAGAAGCTTTTCTTTTTTGACTAAATCGACTTTGTTGATAATTGCCGCGGGGGTAAATCCATCTTTTTTTAAATCTTTTAGAATCCTCAGATTTTCCTCATTAAGGCCTGTTTGAGCATCAATTAACAAAGCCACATGGTCGGCGCTTCTGATACCTTGCCAAGCGGATTTGACGATGACGCGCTCGAGGATTTTGTCATGGCGAGGTAGAAAAACTCCAGGAGTATCCAAGAGAACAAGCTGGGTTTCGCCCTCAACTAGAATTGCACGGATGACATTTCTGGTAGTTTGAACTTTTGGCGAAGTAATCGTCACCTTTTGCCCAAGTAAAGTGTTGGATAGGGTTGATTTACCTGCGTTTGGGGCTCCGACTAGGGCTATTGTGCCAAATTTTTTCATAAAAATTGTTTATTTTCTGTTTTTTTAGCCAACTTTTCAATTAAATTGCCAAAATAGTCAATTTAATTGAAGCAGAGCCGTCGTCAGGTTCAAGCCCTGCGGTGCTCAGGCACCGTATGTGCAATCCGCTCCTCGGGCTTGACCTTCCTAGAATTTGACTAAAAAAACTAGAAACTAAATCAATTTTTACCCACATAAACTAGACGGTCATTATGATTTCTTAGTCAGTTCATTAGCAATCAAAAATGCCAGCTCAATTGATTGATTCGAGTTTAACCTAGGATCACAATGAGTATGATAACGATCTTTTAAATCATGATCAGAAATTTTTTGATCACCACCAAGGCATTCGGTAACATCTTGGCCGGTCATTTCAAAGTGAATTCCACCAGCATAAGTGCCAAGGCCGCGATGAACATTGAAGAATGATCTGATTTCTGATAAAATATCATCGAATTTTCTAGTTTTATAGCCACTTTCAGACTTTATGGTATTGCCATGCATTGGGTCACAAGACCAAACAACATTTTTACCAGCTTTTTTGACCTCTTCAACCAAAGGAGGAAGTAGCTGTTCGATTTTATCAGCGCCCATCCTAGAAATCAAAGTGATTCGCCCAGGGGTATTTTCAGGATTTAAAACCTCAAGCAAGTTAATCAAATCATCTTTAGAAATCGAAGGCCCAACCTTGAACGCAATCGGGTTAGAAATTCCGCGCATAAATTCAACATGAGCCTCATTAAGCGACCTAGTTCGATCACCAATCCACACCATATGGGCACTTTGGTCGTAATATTTACCGGTTTCCGGGTCTTGATTGACGAATGCTTGCTCATAATTTAAAAGTAGAGCCTCATGTGAAGTATAGAAATTCGCAGTAGTGAATTGTGGTACCGATGAAGTATCAACTCCACAAGCTTCAATGAAGGTCAGGTAATTATTAATTTGCTCAACAATTTCATGAGTCGAATTTTTTGAAGATAGGCTATGTACGAATTCTTCATTCCATTTGTTGATTTTTTTCAGGCTTCCGTAACCACCAAGAGCAAGGCTTCGAAGGTAGTTTAAAGATGCTGAAGAATAAAAATAAGCATCAGCTAACCTTTGAGGATCGGATTTTCTGGCATTTTCATCAAATTTGATTGAGTTGATGATGTCGCCGCGATAGCTTGGCAATGTGCGGTCTTCAATTGTTTCTTCGCCTTGAGATCTTGGTTTTGCGTATTGTCCAGCGATTCGACCAACTTTTACGATCGGTTTTTTTGTGCCATACATCAAAGTCGCAGTCATCTGCATCAAGGTACGAAAGAAGCTTTTCAAATTATCATGAGAGAACTCGGCAAAGCTTTCTGCGCAGTCTCCACATTGAAGTAAGAAGGCTTTTTGGTTGCAAACTAAGGCAAGCTCATTTTTCAGTTTTTCAATCTCGTCAATAGTAACAAGAGGCGGAAAGTGCGCAAGACTTTCCTCGGTCTTTTTTAGTGCCTCTAAGTCTTGGTATTCCGGTTGTTGTTTTATTGGAAAGCCTCTCCAGGAGTCTTTCGCCCATTTATTATTTGTCATAATTACATTATAGCATATTGCTAAGCTTTTGTCAAGTATTTTCGGTTATTTGATTGACATTATGGTTGTTTATGTTTATCTTAAAATGATAAAAATATTAATAATTTTGTAAAAAATGCCAGTAAATAGCGATATAATTAGAGATTTAGGCCATTTTAAGGTGGCAAATTTGCTTAGAAATGCGCTTTTAGAGTTAAAATCTAGTAAAAAGATTATTCCTAAAGAGCTTGAGGATTTGAAGAAAATGATTGCTGATCGCGATCTTAAAAATCCTTGGGCTAAAGAGGAAATTGAAGGGGTGATGAAGGTTTTTTATGATCACGAATCTTTGTTTGATGAAAATGGTAGAAAAAGAGAGTCTTTGGCCTTTGATTCAAGATTTGTGCAATATTTATCCAATAGGCATGATATTGATCAGGCGACTCTTAAGTCGGGATTACTTCAGGTTGCCCAGTTGTTGTGCGAGGCTTCGATTGCGGCTGTTGATAGAAGAGAGGCGTTTTTTGCTGGTTTTCCTCCTGAAGATTTAGCATGTTTAGGTGGCAATAATTCTCGCTCTGAAGAGGATATTCGGGCACTTAGGGCTGAAGGATTAAATGGGCTGATCTTTAATGCTTATGATACAATTAGGGCGCAAATGGTTGAAAGGGTCAAGAAATTCGATCATGATGGTAACCAAGAGCATATTAGGCGTTATTTAGAGTATTTATTGTCATTGCAAACTGAAGAGGAGGTTTTAAAGCTTGATAATACCGGGTTTTTGGCTGCTAAGACTATTCCGGCGTCGGTTGCTTATGGAATTTTGAGCGATTTTCCTGAATTATTTAAGGCAAAATTAATTGAAGAGCTAGCAAAGGATGTTGCTTCGCGTTTTGAAGATATTTATAGTAAGGTAATAAACGAGGTTAATCAAGATCCAGAAATTGACGGAAGTCAGCTGCCGGAAAGTTTGGGGGAAATGCCAGAAAGTCAGTTTTTCGGTATTTCTGAAAGGCCTAATTTTCGATATGCTAGCGTGGTTGCTAAATTAGGCGAAAGGTTAAAGCTTGATAATGTGACTGAATTTTTTGATGAGGTTGAAGAAAAAGATGCGGAATTTTCTTCCGAGGATCAATCTTCACAAAAAACGCATTACAAAATAAATCGTGAGAAGATAAGGGCTGTTTTGTTAGAAGGACAATATGCTGAACTTGAGCAGAAATTGGGTAGAGAAAAAAGGTCGGCTGATGAAGATTTTACTGCTAAGGCGTCTGGTCCTGTAAAAAAACGCCGCGTTTCTGTTGCTGGGGCGGTTACTAGGTTAGAAGCAGCTAGTCAAGAGGTTGGTGATGCTGGTGCTGCGTCTGGGGCTATGGATGTAGAAGGGAAAGCGCCTGATATTGCTGATGAGATTGAGCGTCTTTTGGATTCTGGCGATAAATCTGATAATATAAAAGCGATAGAGATACTATATATATTGTCAAATCCTAGTCTTGGTTGTGCTTTTGTCCAATTTTTTGATATTTTATCGAAAAATGATGATAAGATTTATAAGAAACTAGATATTATTGCTATGCAAAAGGAATTGCCAGAAAATTATCTTGAGAAAATTACTAATGATGGTAAAGAAGGCAAGAGAGATGGAATTCTAGAAAGATATGCCCAATATCAAGGTTTAAAAGAGGCGACTCTTGTTAATGATCCAGAGAATATCGGCTTTACAAATTTTGCAATTGCTTTATTTGGAGGAGCTAAGGAATCTAGTGAAAAAATTATTAAAATAGTTCAATCTATAGATAGAATATTAAAGGAGTATGAATTTAATGTTTCTGGCTATAAAATAAGTAGTTATAATCAGACATTGAATCATTTTATTTATAGAAATGATATTTTGCAAATTTTACAAAATATTATTGTAGAGATTAATAAGGGAGGGTTTTCTGAAGATTTGAATAAGGCGCTTGATGAATTTATGGTTGATATGCTTAAAAAAGCAATTGAATATAAGCTTAATGATGTTGCTGGGGTTGTTGCTAAGCATCTTGGTAGGAAAAAGTTAGAGGATCCTGAATTATATAGGTATGGTTTTTTGCATTTGGCAATTAGGCAGGGTAATTTAGGTGCTCTTGAGATATTGCAGGAAAGCGGTATGGATCTTGATAAGAGGCAGGATAATAGAACTGCATTATATTTTGCGGTTGAATCTAAAAATAAGGGTGCAGTTAGGGCTTTACTTGATTTGGGCG
>JAYPPA010000025.1:0-20362 GCA_038131245.1 Rickettsia sp.
AAGACCGTGAAGCAAAAATTTTACATGTCCATTCACCCGCTGAAATGCCAGATCCACAAAAAATCGATTATATGGAAGAACCTTGGATCAAAGCCACAATCATGGTTCCAGACGATTATCTAGGTTCAGTTTTGGAGCTTTGTACCTCAAAAAGAGGTGTGCAACTCGACCTTTCTTACGTTTCCGATCGTGCAATGGTAGTATATAAATTGCCACTGAACGAAATTGTTTATGATTTTTACGATCGCTTAAAATCTTGCACCAAAGGTTACGCCAGCTTTGATTGGCAAATGGATGTTTATGAAAAAAGTGACTTAGTCAAACTCTCAATTTTAGTTAACGGCGACCCAGTTGATGCGCTTTCATTAATTACCCACAAATCAAGAGCCGAAGGTCGAGGACGCGCACTTTGCAAAAAACTCAAAGACCTAATTCCAAAACAAATGTTTGCCGTCGCAATTCAAGCCGCAATTGGCGGAAAAATTATTGCCCGCGAAACTGTTTCTGCTTCACGCAAAGATGTTACTGCAAAATGTTATGGCGGCGATATTTCCAGAAAGCGCAAGCTCTTAGAAAAACAGAAAAAAGGTAAGAAGAAAATGCGTGAAGTTGGTAATGTCGAAATCCCACAAACAGCATTTTTGGCTGCACTAAGGCTTGATGAAGAGTAGGAAGGTTTTTATTTACAAGCGTAATAAATATCTTTAAATTTATCAATAGATATCTCTCACTACGCTTCGATGTAACATATAGCGCAAGAAAAAAATAGCTTCATACTGCTCAAGCTTAATTTCTCCCTTCTAAAAGCGCAATAAATTACATAGAAATTTCACAGGGTATCTTTAGTCACAGCGCGACAATTCAAAGAAAAAAGACAATAATAATCACCTTTCAAGAGTAATCAATATTCGCACTGCGCTAAAAAACATCCCCAAACAAGGATCAACTAAATCCTACTTAAACTTTGCAGGATAGCATGTCGGTTTAGCCCCACCACCATCTTGCACATTAGCTTGGCAAAAAACAAGACCTTTATCAGCAGCCTTATGCTCTTCAAATTGAATAGCATAACCATCAATCCAGACATCTTTATCAGCAGAGATAAACTTTCCATGAGTCTTAGGTTGATAGCAACTTGCAAGCAATGAAAGTAGAAATATAGAAGCAACGATCTTTTTCATAATTTATTGATTAATTGTTACTATTAAAAACATAGAGCAAATTCTAAACTCAGAAAAAATCGACTCAAAATCCCGGATTTCCAGGAATTTCTAGGCACTAAAAAGATTTTGACAATTTTAATGTGGTTAAATCCACATGGATTTCAAAATCTTTTTATAACGACGAAATTACCGAAATCCGGGAGATTTGCGTCGATTTTTTTTATTTAACAATTTTCGAAACAACACCCGCACCAACAGTTCTTCCGCCTTCACGGATAGCGAAGCGAAGACCTTCTTCCATGGCGATTGGGTTGATTAATTCTACATTGATTTTAACGTTATCACCAGGCATAACCATTTCAGTTCCTTCTGGTAGAGTTACTGAACCAGTAACGTCAGTAGTTCTGAAGTAGAATTGTGGACGATAGTTTTTGAAGAATGGAGTGTGACGTCCACCTTCTTCTTTAGTTAAGATATAAACTTCAGCCTCAAAAGTAGTGTGAGGAGTGATTGAACCTGGTTTACAAAGTACTTGACCTCTTTCAACATCTTCTTTTTTAGTTCCTCTAAGAAGAACACCGGCGTTATCACCTGCTCTACCTTCGTCAAGAAGCTTTCTGAACATTTCAATACCAGTACAAGTAGTTTTTTGAGTAGCTTTGATACCAACGATTTCGATTTCTTCGTTAACTTTAACGATACCTCTTTCGATTCTACCAGTAACAACAGTTCCTCTTCCAGAAATTGAGAATACATCTTCAATTGGCATAAGGAATGGTTGGTCAACTGGACGAGCTGGTTCAGGGATGCTTTCATCAACAGCGTCCATAAGAGCTTGGATTGATTTTTCTCCGATGTCTGAATCTTCGCCTTCTAGAGCTTTAAGTGCAGAACCTTTAATGATAGGAATATCGTCACCAGGGAAATCGTAAGAAGAAAGAAGCTCTCTAACTTCCATTTCAACTAGTTCAAGTAATTCAGCATCGTCAACTTGGTCAACTTTGTTTAAGAATACAACGATTGAAGGAACACCAACCTGTTTGGCAAGAAGAATGTGCTCTCTAGTTTGTGGCATAGGCCCATCAGCAGCAGATACAACCAAAATTGCACCATCCATCTGAGCAGCACCAGTAATCATGTTTTTTACATAATCAGCGTGTCCTGGACAGTCAACGTGAGCATAGTGTCTTTTAGCAGTTTCATATTCTACGTGAGCAGTATTAATAGTAATACCTCTTTCTTTTTCTTCAGGGGCAGCGTCGATTTGATCGTAACCCTTTTTCTCAGCACCACCGGTCTTTGACAAATATGTAGTGATAGCAGCAGTTAATGTAGTTTTACCGTGATCAACGTGGCCAATAGTACCAATGTTAACGTGTGGTTTTGATCTTGAAAAGGTTGCTTTAGACATAGTTATACCTTATTTATTTTATAAATTAATTATTCTTACCAAATTATTTACGATGTAATAAAATACTAAATAATGTAGTATTTTTAAAATCTTCATGATACTAAAAATATTCATGAGCTTTAGATTATAGTTTATTAAAAAATTAAATGCAAGCGTTTTTTTGAAAAAAATTAAATTAAATGGTAAATATTTTATCCAATCTAGATTAATTTATACAGATAGAGTCTTTAAAATAGGGGCTTAATCTTATTTTTTCCTCTATCTTGTAGGCTAAAAAAAATATTAAATTTACGATAAATATCTTGAATTTTTATAATAAAAGCATTATATATTAAAGTAAGGAAGAATTGAATATTAATTTGTTAATTTTATAGATAAAAATGAAGACATTAATTGTAAAATACCTGCCAAAAGGCGAGAATTCAAGCACTAAAAAGCTATTAGACTTCTTTTTAGATGAGATAAATGATGAAATTGAGGTTTTAGACCTTTTGCAAAACCCCGCTCCTTTACACGATGAAAACAGCATTGGGGCTTACCTTAAGAGAAATTACGCTGGTAAAACCTTAACTGATGAGGAATCTGGGTACTTAAAGGAGCAAGATAAGCTAAAAAACCAGCTATTGACTTGTGATATTGTGATTATGGCCTATCCGATGCATAATTTTAGTATGCCTGCGGCTGTTAAGGCATATATGGATGCTGTAATTATGAATGGAGAGACTTTTGAACCTGGAAAGAAGTTAATGGCTGGCAAGAAGGCTTTGACTTTATATAGCTCTGGTGGCGAATATAGCGAGAAAGTAGGTGAAAATTACCCAGATTGGGACACTTTATCGGCTTTAGCGAAGATAAATTTCGGTTTTATGGGCTTTGATGAGGCAAAAATCGTGAAATTTGCAACTAATAATGAGGAAAAAGCGCAAAAAGGGTTAAAAGAGGCTAAAAAAGAAATTGAGAATATAGTGAAGGAATGGTATAAATAATATAATAACTGCAAATCTTTATTAATTATGACTATTATTACAAAAATTAAAGGTTTTTTTGGGCAAAAGCGACTAAAAGAGCTACTTATTCTACTTTTAGGGGTCGCTTTAGGGGCAACTTCCTTTAAAGTTTATGATAATTACACTAATAAGTCATTTTTGACACAATTTATTGACAATCAAGCAAAATTATATGCAAAAGATCTGGATTTGTCTAGTAAAATGAAGGATTTTGAGTCTATAAATAGCGAATTTGCTAAAATCTTTGAGGATTCTGATAAATTTGAAGCTGAATTTCAAAAACATTTTGAAAATCAAAGAAAGATAATGGATAAAATGATCAGAGAATCTCATAAAAATATAGAGAAAACTGGCTATAATTCTTCTGTCTCTAGGAGTGTGAATGAGAAATCTGTGTCTTATATACTTGATTTTACTGGATATGATGCAAGTGATATTGATGTTGAAATTAAAGATGATATGCTTACTTTTCGGGCTTTGAAGGAGGGGGAGCAAAAAAATCAATATTTTGGCTCGAAGTTTGCCTATTCTTACTCAACGCCAAAATATGAGAAAAAACCAAAAATTACTAGAAATAAAAATAATATCATTGTAGAATTTGATATTATAGACAAAAAAACCAATTAATAATTATGGATACGGTTAGGGAGTTATTAAATGCTTATTCTGCAGAGACTTGGGCTGCTAAATTAGGTACTATTTTATTTTTAGCAATAGTTCTTCATGTGGCCTTTAGTCATATTATAAAGGGCCTTAAAAAGGCTTCGATAAAAACTAGAAACATATGGGGGGAGTCGGTTGCTGAGTCAATAAACCTGCCGCTGAACCTGGTTATTTGGTTTATGGCAATAAAGATCGGAGTAGATGCGGTTGCTCTTGAGCTTAACAAGGAAATATTTTATTGGTCAAATGATCTTGCGAAAATAGCTATAATAGTGGCTATAGCTTGGTTTTTGTTGAGACTTACAACTGCTTTTGTTCAAAATATTGTGGAAATAAAACGAAGATCGGGGGATGACTTTGATATTACAACGCTTGGGGCAGTTTCAAAGCTAATTAGACTTACGATAACCTTAGTTACGACTCTGATTGTGCTGCAGAATTTGGGGATTAGCATTTCTGGTCTTTTGGCTGCTGGTGGCGTGAGTGGTCTTGTTATTGGTTTTGCTGCTAAAGATTTATTGGCAAATTTATTTGGTGGATTGACTATTTACATGGATAAGCCATTTAAGGTCGGAGATTGGATAAGGTGCGATGAAAAAGCGGTTGAAGGTACTGTTGAGTATATTGGTTGGAGGCATACTAGGGTTAGAGCTTTCAATAAAAATCCCATTTATATTCCCAATGCGGCTTTTACTACAGTTGTAGTTGAAAATCCATCGAGAATGACCCATAGAAGACTTAAAGAGATTATTGGGTTGAGATATTGCGATATTTCAAAAATGTCAGAAATTACTGATGAGATAAGGAATATGCTGCAAAATCATGAAGAAGTTGATCAAAATGAAAGAATTTTAGTCAATTTTACGAAATTTAACGACTCTTCGGTTGATTTTCTAGTTAATGTATTAATGAAAAACACCGATTGGGGGTATTTTAACAATGTTAAACATGAGATATTGTTAAAAATTTCCGATATAATAGAAAAACATGGCGCTGAGATTGCATTTCCTACCAGAACGGTTTATCTGGACGGAGAATAGCGGTCAAATCTTAATCTCTCAAAACATAGCCCTGCCCGCGGATAGTCTGCAGGAATTCGGGTTGCTTTGGGTTTTGCTCGATTTTTTTACGAAGACGAGTGATTTGTACATCAATACTTCTCAAATCAACACCACATTGTTTTGACAGATCTTCGCGCGATAAAATTTTATTTTGATTTTGACATAAAATATCCAAAATATTTTTCTCACTATCTGTTAAGTGAATAAATTGACTATTTTTCTGCAAAGATTGCTTATCGTAGTTAAATTTAAAGTCACCAAAGGAGCATTCTTGCTTTGGCGGCGAATGATCTGTGATATCGATATATTTCAAAATATTATTAATTCTAAGAAGAAGTTCTTGTGGCTCAAATGGCTTTGCAAGATAATCTTGAGCACCAGACTGTAAACCCTCTATGCGGTCGCTTGGCTCATCTCTAGCAGTTAGAATCAAAATCGGAATATCACTCTCTTTTCTGAAAGATTTTGTAAATTCTATACCATTTTCTCCTTTCATCATGACATCAACAACTAAAAGATCAAAATGGTTTTGAGATATAAATTCGCGTGCTTGCGTAGTATCACCGGCTAATGTGACTTGGAAATTATTTTCCCGCAAGAAGTCACCAAGGAGATTTCGAAGACGAGTGTCATCGTCGATTACTAATATTTTTTTACTCATAGTGTAATCACTTAATTTGTGGTATTTTATTATTATTGTATTATAATGGTGTTTATATTATTTTTCAATAGAATTTTATGCGATTATATCTATTTAAGAGATTTTTACTAATAATTCCGACTCTTTTTGCGATAATGCTGATTAATTTTACCATAATTCAGCTTGCGCCAGGGGGGCCGGTGGAAAAATTTATCGCCCAATTAAAGCAAGTCAGTAAAGTAGGAGAAGTTGCCTCATTTTCTGGAATTGGAGATGGTGGATCTGTTAATTTCAAAGATTTACAAAATCAGGAAGACTCTAGCTTGATTGATAAGGAAATTGCTGAGAAAATTAATAAGCTTTATGGCTTTGATAAAGGATTTTGGGAGAGATTTTTTTTGATGCTTAAGAAGTTTTTGGTTTTTGATTTTGGGACAAGTTTTTATCAAGACAAGAAGGTGGTGGATTTGATTTTGGAAAAGCTTCCAGTATCGATCTCGCTTGGCTTATGGACGACGCTTTTAGTTTATCTCATTTCAATTCCACTTGGGATTAAAAAAGCTTTGAAAAATGGCTCGAAATTTGACATTTATTCAAGTCTTGCCGTTAGTATTGGCCATGCTATTCCGGGGTTTTTATTTGCGATTTTACTAATAATCTTGTTTGCTTCAGGAAATTTTGTGAAGATTTTTCCACTTAGAGGCTTGGTTTCTGATAATTTTGCCGAATTAAGCTTGTTTGGCAAAATTGCTGATTATTTTTGGCATTTGACGCTGCCGATAATTGCAATGACGATTGGTGGTTTTGCTTCTTTGACATTTTTTGTGAAGAATTCTTTCATTGAGGAAATTAATAAGCAATATGTTTTGACTGCTTATGCCAAGGGTTTAGACGATAAAAGGGTTTTGTATAAGCACATTTTTAGAAATGCGATGATGATTGTAATTGCAGGAATCCCGGCAGCTTTTATCGGAGTGTTATTTACCGGAGCGATGTTAATTGAGATTATTTTTTCGCTGGACGGACTTGGTTTGCTTGGTTATGAGGCAGTTTTATCGAGAGATTATCCAATAATGTTTGCAACACTTTACTTTTTTACTTTGATTGGCCTAATTATTGGAATTATCTCTGATTTTACCTATAAATTGGTTGATCCACGGATTTCATTTGATTAAATTATGAAAAATATTTTAAATTACACAAAAGAAGAATTAGCTGCTGAAATTAACACTCTAGGGCTTGAAAAATTTCGCGCAAAGCAAATCTGGAACTGGATTTATGTGAAGGGGGTGGCTAATTTTGCAGAAATGTCAAACATTAAAAAAGAGTATCAGGAGAAATTGGCTGAAAATTTTGAAATTGCTAGGCCTAAGATCGATAAGGAGCTTAAAGCTAGTGATGGCGTGATAAAGTGGCTTATCAAGTTTGCTGATGGAAATTTAATTGAAGCGGTTTACATCCCAGAAGAGACTCGTGGGACTCTGTGTATCTCGTCGCAGGTTGGCTGTACCTTGGCTTGTAAATTTTGTCATACTGGAACTCAGACTCTGGTTAGGAACCTTGAAACTAGTGAGATTATTGCGCAAATCATGGTTGCTAAAGATCGCGTGGAGGATTTTAATCGAACTCATAATGAGAAGAAGCTGATCACGAATATTGTGTTTATGGGCATGGGAGAGCCATTTTTTAACTATGAAAATGTCAAGAAATCAGTGCAAATTATGACTGACCAGGATGGCTTGGATTTTTCCAATCGAAGAGTAACGATTTCAACTTCAGGATTGGTGCCAGAGATGATTAAATCGGCGAGTGAGCTGGATACTATGCTGGCGGTGTCGCTGCATGGTACGAACGATGCGCTGCGCACAGAGATTATGGCAATTAACAAACGATATCCGCTGGATGAGGTTATGAAAGCTTGCAAAATCCACAATCAAGAGAATAAGGGCACAAAAGTGACTTTTGAATATGTTATGTTAAATGGAGTTAATGATCACGATAAACATGCTTTGGAGTTGATTAATCTGATAAAAAAATATAATCTAAATGCAAAAATTAATTTAATTCCTTTTAACCCTTGGGAAAATTGTGATTTTATTGATTCTGGCCTTAAAAAAATCGAACAATTTCAAGCTATTTTAAAAAGAGCTGGATTAGTTGCTCCGATTAGAAAAACTCGAGGACAAGACGCTATGGCGGCCTGTGGGCAGTTAAAATCTGAATCAATGAGAGTTAAAAAGAATCACCGTGATGTCTCGTAATGATACAATAGCACCTCTTTTTATCAAGAGACTTTGCAATTTTCTTGACGACAGCTTTTATTTATGATATACTTGATAGTAGTATCTATATATTTTTATGCTTAAATGAAAAATATTCTTGTAACTGGAGGAACTGGATTTATTGGGTCTTACCTGATTGAAGAAGTCACGAGAAAAGACCCTGGGATAAAGAAAATCTATGTTTTTACAAGAAAAATTTCTGGACTGAAAAAGAAGTTTGCAAAAAATAAAAAGGTGGTTGGCTTTTCTGATTTTAAGAATTTAGATAAAAATATTAAATTTGAATATATAATAAATCTAGCAGGAGAGCCAATCGCAGACAAAAAATGGACTGAAAAGCAAAAGGAAAAGCTTAAGAAAAGTAGAGTTGAGACCACGAAGCAATTGGTGAATTATATTGGAAGGCTGGATGCTAAGCCAAAGGTGATGATCTCAGCTTCGGCTGTTGGTTATTATGGATCTTGGGGCGATGAGATTTTGGATGAAGACTCAAAGCCGAAGAGAGAATTTACGAATAGCTTGTGCGAAGCTTGGGAGGATCAAGCTGGAAGGGTTGAAAAATATGGTGTGAGGCTTTGCGTGGTGCGCCTTGGGGTGGTTTTGGGTAAAAATGGTGGTGCTTTAAAGAAAATGCTGACTCCTTTTAAATTTGGACTTGGCGGTAAAATTGCTTCTGGAAAGCAAGTGATGTCGTGGATTCATGTAAGAGATGTGATTCGTGGCTTGATGTTTTTAGTCCATGGTGAAAATTTATCTGGGGCATTTAACTTTTGCGCGCCAAATGCTGTGACTAATGAGAAATTTAGTAAAACTTTGGCAAAATCGTTGTCTCGCCCTGCTCTATTTGATATGAAACTAGGCTTGGTAAAGTTTTTATTTGGAGAGATGGGTGAAACTTTACTTGCAAAAGGTCAGAATGTTTACCCGCAGAGGCTTGTTGATGCTGGGTTTAACTTTAAATATAAGAGGGTTGAGTCTGCGCTAAGAAATGTGGTTGGCTAGATTTTTCGCGCCTCATCAACTAACATGATTGGAATACCGTTTTCAACTCGAAAAGCGAGTTTTGACTCATGACAAATCAATTCGTTGCTTTCTTGGTCGTATTCAAGCTCTCCTTTGCAGGCTGGACAGGCCAAAATAGAGAGTAAAAATTCATCAATTTGTGCTTTTTCTTGCTTATCAGACATATTTTCCTTGATTTTTTAGGTCGTTTTATAGTAAAATTATAGAATATTTTGAATTAAAAAGCAACAAATGAGAGGAAAAACTTTAGGAATAATTGGCGGAGGGCAGCTTGGGCAGATGACGGCTGTGGCTGCGGCTAAAATGGGGGTTAAAACGGTAATTTTTACTGATACTAAAGATTCTCCAGCATCTTTGGCGGCTGATCGTGCGATTGTGGCTAATTACGGGGATTTTGCAAAATTGCAGGAATTTGCCGATTTATGTGATGCGATTACTTATGAATTTGAGAATATTCCGGCGCAGTCGGTGGAGATTTTAGAGAAAACTGGGAAAATTCATCCTTCAGCAAAAATCTTAAGAATTACTCAAAATAGAATCCTAGAAAAGATGTTTTTGAATGAAATTGGCGTAAAAACTGCTAATTTTCTTGAAATTAGAAGTGAAAATGGCTTAAAAAGAGGTTTTTTAGAGTTTGGTAAATCAATTTTGAAAACTGCGACTCTTGGTTATGATGGTAAAGGTCAGTTTGTTATTGATGATGAAGCATCTGTTATAGAGGCTTGGCGCGAGATTGAAGCTCAAGATTTGGCTAAACATGGCCTTGTTTTGGAAAAATTCTGTCCATTTGAAAGTGAGGCTTCGGCAATAGTGGCTAGGTCGTTAAATGGCGAGGTTGCTTGCTATGATCCACTGACAAATATTCATAAAAATGGTATTTTGGATAAAAGCATTTATCCGGCGCGAATTTCGGATGATTGCGCTAGGCGAATCAAGGAAATAGCGATTAAAATTGCTGATGAAATTGGGCTTTTTGGGCTTTTGGCGATTGAATTTTTTGTTTTAAAAGATGGTGAACTTGTGGTAAATGAAATGGCGCCAAGGCCTCATAATTCTGGGCATTTTTCTATGGATGCTAGTAATACTTCACAGTTTAAACAGCTTGTTTTGGCGGTTTTTGGCGAAAAATTGGGCGATGTTAGTTTTCATAGTAGTGGTTATATGCAAAATTTGATCGGCAGGGATGTTTTAGAGCTCTCTGGTTATGAAAGCGATGATAATGCAGTAATTCACCTATATGGCAAGAAAGAGGTTAAACAAGGCCGCAAAATGGGCCACATAAACATTATATCATTGTAAATCTAAAATTTTCTTCGATATTTTGCCCGTTTTTTATTTTAAAGTTGTAAATGTACTTGCTCAAGAAGGCTTGGGTTTTTGACGCAATATTGGGCAAAAACTACCCCGTCTACTCACTGGAGAGCCAGTTCGTAGCCACCCCTTCATGGAAGGGGAATTTTGGACCGAACTTAATATAAGAGTAATTAATTTATAACCGACTTTATAACTGACTATGCTAACGATAATTTATTTAGGAGTTGCGCTTTTGACTGATATTACGGAATTTAACTTTAATTAAAAGAAATTCGCTGGCGCGTATTTCTTTTAGTGAAAGATCGGGTTTTCTCTCGCGAATGAATCGCGAACCGAAAACTAGCGATTATTTATTATTTTGAACGAGAAAATTAGCAATATATTAACTTTATTAACTATGCTAACGATAATTTATTTAGGAGTTGCGCTTTTGACTGATATTACGGAATTTAACCTTATTGTAGCTGGGGTATTGATTGTTGTGGACGCAATCATTACTGTTCTAATGGATGTTTAGAGGGTAATTACAGATAAAAAGCCTACCAGCGATAGTGAGAGAAAGCTTTGTTAGCTTCAGCCATTTTGAAGACCTCTTCGCGTTTTTTGACTGCCCAACCTTTGTTTTCAAGAGCTTCAAGGATAGAGTTTTCAACTTTTTTAGCTAAACTACGGCCACCAATCTTAGAAATACCGGTTTTAAGCCATTTTAGAGCCAATGCAGAACCTCTTCTAGCTGGAACTTCAACTGGAACTTGGTAAGTGGCACCACCGATTCTTCTAGATCTAACTTCGATTCTAGGAGTTATATTGTTGATAGCTTCTTTGAAGATCTCGATCGGACTTCTTTTTAGCTTTTTTTCTAAATTGTCGAAAGCTTGGTAGATAGCTTTTTCAACTACAGCTTTTTTACCATCTTCCATCAAGCGGTTAGCAAAACGAGTTACAATGATTTCTTTGTATTTCGCATCTGGAATAATTTTTCTAATTTGTGCTGCCTTTCTACGCATTTCTTCTTAAATTTTGTTTAATAATTGTTAGTTTTTACCTACTTTGGCTTTTGAGCGCCATATTTAGACCTACGTTGCTTACGGTCTTTAACACCCTGAGTATCAAGAGAACCACGAACAATGTGATATCTAACACCAGGCAAATCCTTTACACGACCACCTCTAATAGCAACAACAGAGTGCTCTTGAAGGTTGTGGCCCTCACCTGGGATGTAAGCAATAACCTCAAATCCGTTGGTAAGCTTGATCCTAGCCACTTTACGAAGAGCCGAGTTAGGCTTTTTCGGAGTAGTGGTATATACACGAGTACAAACGCCGCGCCTTTGTGGGCAGGCTTCCATAGCTGGAACTTTGTTCTTTTTCTTCTGTTTAGCCCTTGGCTTTCTAATCAATTGGTTAATAGTAGGCATATTTGCTCTAATTTTTATAAATTTTGTTATAATTCAAGTATGAGAGGTATATTATAGTGGTTTAAAATTACAATGTCAAGAGTTTTTTTAAGGAGAATTTAGGTTTTTTTGAACTAACTTCTAGATTACCCTTGCAGTGTGAAATCCTACGGCCAGTATAGCTTTCCAGCTAAAGCTGGAGGCTATACCAGACCTTATGGTGGTGCTTACAAATCCTTAGAATTATCTTTTAAATACTCAGCAACACCTTTTGCATCAGGTTTCATGCCTTTTCTGCCTTTATTCCAACCTGCTGGGCAAACTTCGCCATTTTCTTGGTGGAAAATAAGGGCGTCAACCATGCGCAAGGCGTCTTCGATGCTTCTTCCTAGTGGTAAGTCATTTACGACTTGATGGCGAACCACACCAGACTGATCGATTAGGAAAGTTCCGCGTAGAGCCACAGCTTCATTGACTAAAACATCATAATCTCTGGCGATATTTTTAGTTAAATCGGCAACTAATGGGTATTTAATTTGACCAATACCACCATCATTAATTGCAGTATTTTTCCATGCAATATGTGAAAAATGAGAATCTACGGATACGCCGATGACTTTTGCGCCTCTTTCTTCGAATTCTTTCAATCTATTGTCAAAAGCAATGATTTCAGAAGGGCAAACAAAGGTAAAATCAAGCGGATAGAAGAATAATACGCCGATTTTTCCGTCTAAATACTTAGTTAAGTTGAAATTTTCGTTAATTTCATTATTTGCCATCACCGCAGTAGCAGTGAAATCTGGAGCTTTTTTACCTGTTAAAACTGTCATATTTTTATATAAATTTTGGTTTAATATCTGACTAATATTATAGGATATTTTTAAGTAAAAGTCAAGTTATTAATGAAATTGGAAAAAAATAATTTTTTTCAAAAAACTCTTGTATATTTACTTCAAAAAATCTATAATTTAATTAATAATAAAGAAAAATTTACAGATTTATGTCGTTACTTGATTCAAAACCAATTTACAAACCGTTTAAATACCCTTGGGCTTATGATGCATGGCTAAAACAACAACAAATTCACTGGTTACCTGAAGAGGTACCTTTGGCCGATGATGTTAGAGATTGGAAGCATAATTTGACTGCAAATGAGAAGAATTTGTTGACGCAGATCTTTAGGTTCTTTACTCAAGCCGATATTGAGGTGAATAATTGCTATATGAAGAATTATTCGCGAGTTTTTCAGCCTACTGAGGTTCAGATGATGCTCGCGGCTTTTTCGAACATGGAGACTGTTCATATTGCGGCTTATTCGCACCTTTTGGATACTGTTGGAATGCCGGAAACTGAGTATTCTACCTTCATGAAATACAAAGAAATGAAGGATAAATACGATTATATGCATAAATTTGGCGTTGAAACCAAGAAGGATATTGCTACTACTTTAGCGGTTTTTGGTGGATTTACTGAAGGATTGCAGCTTTTTGCGTCTTTTGCGATTTTGCTTAACTTTCAGCGCTTTGGTAAGATGAAAGGAATGGGGCAGATTGTGGCTTGGTCGGTGCGCGATGAGACTTTACATACTTTGTCGATTATTAAGCTTTTTAGGACTTTTGTTGAGGAAAATCCAGAAGTTTGGGATGAGGGCTTAAAAGGGCATTTATATGAGGCTTGCGCCACGATTGTTCACTTTGAAGATGCTTTTATTGATTTGGCATTTGAGTTTGGAAACATTGAGGGACTTACTTCGCGTGAAGTTAAGAGATATATTCGTTATATTGCGGATCGTAGGTTGAGCCAGCTTGGCTTGAAAGAGATTTACATGATTGACGATAACCCACTTCCTTGGCTTGATGAGATTTTGAATGGCGTTGAGCATACGAATTTCTTCGAAAACAGAGTTACTGAATATTCCAAAGCCTCTACTACTGGGACTTGGGAAGATGTTTTCAATGGAATTGATGAAGAAAGACAAGAAAGGTTGGCTGTTTAGACACCCTTTTTTGGTGGGGTTCTTTTGTGTATTTTGACTTGGATTTAAGATTTTAGGTCAAGGCTATACTTAAGAATTACAATGCTTTAGGCAAAATATGAAAAATGTTTTAAAAAAAATTGCCGTTTTTGAGTTTTTAGTCATTTTGTTTGTTGCCTCAAATTCTTATTCTAAATCTTCGACTTTAACTATATTTGCAGAGCCCAACTTGTCGTCTGCTTTAACCGAAATTGCGCGGCTATACTCTAAGCAAAATTCTAACTTAATTTCTATCGAGTTTGGCTCTGCGTCTGAGATGATTAACAGAATTGAGGATGGGGAGCCTTCTGATCTGTTTATTAGTGCTCATAAGGTGTGGATTGATGATTTAAAACAAAAGGGTTTGATTGATATTTACAATGTTACTCATATTACTGATGATACTTTGGTTTTAGTCACTTCTACTGAGAATAAAAGGGTTCCTGTTGAACTTAGGCAAAAAGGTTTGAAATTTGCAGATGCTTTAGAAATTTTGAACAAAAATCGCTCTGATTTATTAATTGACCATAAGTCAAGCTCTCTTGGG
Source organism: Rickettsia sp. (assembly GCA_038131245.1). GTDB lineage: Bacteria > Pseudomonadota > Alphaproteobacteria > Rickettsiales > UBA1997 > CAMCFD01. The sequence continues at coordinate 14,522 of JAYPPA010000025.1, forward strand.
CAACATAGCGACTATTTGGTTGACAATAATAAGTTTAGGTCGATAAGGTTGTTTAGAAAAGTTCCTGAGGATCGATCTTCGACTACTAGTTTAATAATGGAAAATCCAAATATTTACAGTATAATGCTTGGCTCGCAAATTAATAATGTTGATAAATTTCAAGTAATTTCTACTTTAAAGAATCGAAAAATATTTTATCAATCTTTAGTGATTGCAGGAGATAATATGAAAAATGCTCGAGAATTTTCGAATTTTTTAACTAGTCAGCAAGCTCAAGAAGTGTTTAGAAGGAACGGATTTGTTGGAGATTATAAAAATTAGCTTTTTACTTACATGCCTTTCTTTTTTGGCAATTTAGAAAAGAGTTTATCAGTTAAACCTGTGGGTAAAATCGATAAAAACCAAACGATGGAGTAAAAAGGAAACGGAAAGGCGATTCGCGATTTATTCTTTCTAATTCCTTTGGCAATTTTTTTAGCAGCTTTTTCTGGGGACATTAAAAATGGCATGTAAAAATCATTAACATCGGTTAGTGGGGTTTTTATGTAACCTGGACAAACGGCGTTTACTTTGATTCCAAACTCTGCGAGGTTGCCGCGAAGACCTTCGCTGTAGACGCGAACTGCGGCTTTGCTGGCGCTATAGGCTGGAGAAGAAGGAAGGCCACGAAATCCGGCAAGCGAAGAAATTATGGCAATTTGGCCAGATTTTCTTTCTTTCATGATTTTTATTGCGGGATTGATGGTATTTAATACACCATTTAGGTTGACATCGAAGATTTTTCTGATTTGCTGGTCACCTTCAATTCCACCGCTGGTTCCGGCTGAGATACCAGCATTGGCGATGACTAAATCGATAGCGTAGTTTTCTTCGATTTTTTTAATCCAGCCCTTTGTTGCCTCTTGGTCGGTAACATCGAGAGTTTTTGTGAAAATATTTCCTTTCAATTCTTTACATAATGTTTTAACATTAGATAAGTTTTTGGAATTTCGTGCGCAAATAAATAGGTTTGCACCTCGTTTTGCGTAATAAAGAGTTAGGGCTTGGCCTAGGCCAGAACTTGCTCCGGTAATTAAAATATTCATAATATGAAGTATAAATTTATTACATTTGAAGGTGTAGAAGGATGTGGAAAATCTACTCAATCAAAATTATTACTAACTAGTTTAACACAAAAAAATATTTCTGCAACTTTAACTAGAGAACCCGGTGGTGTTGCGGCTTCGGAGGCTATTAGAGAGATTTTGCTGTCTGATGAATTTGAAGCTTTGGAAGGAAAAACTGAAACTTTTTTGAATTTTGCAGCCAGAATTGAGCATGTCGAAAAATTAATTAAGCCAAAGATTCAAAACGACGAAGTGGTTATTTGCGATCGATTTTTTGACTCGACTATTGCTTATCAAGGTTATGGATTTGGCGGTGATGTTGCTGAGATTGAGGCGCTTAATAAAATTGCAATTGGTAATTTTAAGCCAGATATTACATTTTTAATTGATGTTGATGTTGAGGAATCTTTTGCTAGAATTGGCTCTAGGGATAGTAACAATCGATATGAAAGATTGGATTTGGATTTTCACAAAAGAGTTAGGGACGGGTTTTTAAAAATTGCTGAAAAAAATGAGAGAATTGTGATTCTTGACGGGAAAAAATCAATTGAGGAAATTTCACAGGAAATTTTGGAGATTATCCTTGAAAAATAATTATTTTTGCGTTAAAATTAGTATTAAAGACAAATTAATGAATAATTTTTATGAAAAAAAGAAATAAAATCGCACTAGTTGGTGCTGGGAATATTGGTGGAACTTTGGCTCATTTAGCTGGGTTGAAGAATTTGGGCGATGTGGTGGTTCTTGACTTGAATGAAGGAACGGCGAAAGGAAAGGCGCTTGACATTGAACAATCATCAGTAGTTGATGGGTTTGATTCAAATATGATTGGAACTACTGATTATTCTGATATTAAGGATGCGGATGTGGTGATTGTAACTGCGGGTATTGCTAGAAAACCTGGGATGAGCCGCGATGATTTACTTGCAACTAATGTGAAAGTTATTTCTTCGGTTGCTGAAGGTATTAAGGAAAATGCGCCAAATGCGTTTGTAATTGTGATCACAAATCCGCTAGATGCGATGGTTTATGTGATGCAAAAAGTTTCTGGACTTCCTGCAAATAAAGTGGTTGGAATGGCTGGAGTTTTGGACTCTTCAAGATTTGGTTTATTTTTAGCAAGAGAATTAAATATTTCAGTTGAAGATGTGAACTGTTTCGTGCTTGGTGGTCATGGAGATACTATGGTGCCTCTTGTTCGCTATTCTTCTGTTGCTGGGATTCCAATTCCTGATTTAATTGAAATGGGCTGGATTTCCAAAACCAAGGTTGAGAAAATCGTTCAAAGAACTAGAGATGGTGGGGCTGAGATTGTGAAGCTTTTGGGTAATGGGTCTGCTTATTATGCTCCGGCTGCGAGTGCTATTAAAATGGCGGAAAGCTACCTATTTGATAAGAAGAAAATTCTGCCGGTTGCTGCTCATTTAAATGGTCAATATGATGTAAAAGGTTACTATATTGGTGTGCCTGCGATTATTGGTGGAAACGGAGTTGAGAAGATTGTCGAGGTGAAGCTTAACAGTCAAGAAGTGACTATGTTTAACAGATCTTTTGAGGCGGTGAAAAAATTGGTTGCTGAGACTAAAATTTAGAAAATCTGACGGCCACACCATACCTCGATACGACAGATGAAATTTGTTGGAACGGGTAATTAAACAATGTTTAAAAATGCCATTATTGCAAGTCAAAAAAGGTAGGGTGATTTTTGTCTATTTAATAATCGTCTTTTTATTTTCGATTTTAGCCTCTAGACTTGTATATCTGTCGGTTTTTAAGGATAAGGCTGATATTTCAAATATCTACGATATTACCAAAATCAATCAACGCGGAGAGGTTTTTGATCGCAATAATACAATAGTTGCAACCGATATCAAAACGAAGTCCTTATATGTTAGTTCGGCGCTATTAAAAAGTGATAAAGAGGTTTCTAGGCAGCTTTCAAGAATCTTCCAGGACATGTCTTACGATCAAATCTACAGTAAAATTAACAAGAATAAGGACCGATTAAACTGGATATTAATCAAGAAAAATATCACTCCGAGCGAAGAAGAGAAAATCAATGACCTAAAAAGAGCTTCGCTATTATTTGAGGAAGGGAAAATCAGAGTTTACCCGCAAAAGTCGATTTTTTCTCACCTTGTTGGTTATGTTGACCTTGACCGTAAAGGCTTATCAGGAATAGAGCGCTACTATAACAATAGGCTAATTAAAGAGGAGCAAGGGGTGATTTTGGCTGCTGATCATAGGGTGCAAGATATTTTAGATGATGAGCTTAAAAAAGGCATGGAAAAATACAAGGCGAAGTTCGCGTCTGGGGTGGTGATGGATGTTAATAGCGGAGAAGTTATTGCGATGGTATCTTTGCCGTCTTTTGATCCAAATAATCGCTCTGGGGCTTCGAAAAATCAGAAATTTAACCGCGCTGCAAGCGGAGTTTATGAATTTGGGTCGGTATTTAAGATTTTTACGAATGCGATTGCTTTTGAGGAGGATCTTGTGAGAATTGGCGATGTGTATGATGTTTCTGAGCCAATTAAATATGATAAATTTACGATTAATGATGACCACAAGGAAGATGATGAGCTTTCGGTTGAGGATATTTTTGCAAAATCTTCAAACATTGGGACTGTGCAAATTGCACAGAAGATTGGCGCTAAAACTCAGAAAAAATATTTGAAGAAACTTGGGTTGCTTGACAAGATTGATGCTGATTTTCCTGGTCTTGCGAAGCCGATTTACCCGAAAAACTGGCGAACAATTAATTTATACACGATAGCTTATGGCCATGGGATTGCGGTGACTCCTTTGCATATTGCTGCGGCTGTTTCTGCGACTGTGAATGGTGGATATTATTACAATCCATCTTTTATTAAGTTAAATGAAAAGCCAAAAGGTAAGCGGGTTTTTAAAGAGTCGACTTCGCAAATTATGCGGATGCTTCTTCGAAGGACTGTTACTCATGGAACTGGAAGGTTTGCAGACATTGATGGGTATGATATTGGTGGGAAAACTGGAACTGCGGAAAAGGTCAAGGTTGGTGGTTATAACGAGAAAAAAACGATTGCTTCATTTGCGTCAATTTTTCCCTCAAGAGAGCCGAAATATTTAGTCTATTTAGTTTTTGACAATCCAAATTCTACTTTTAATACCGGCGGTATGGTTGCTGCGCCTGTGACTAGGGAGGTGATCAAAAATATTGCACCAATTTTGGGGGTTTATCCAAAGATTGAGGATATTTAATATTAATTTAAAACTTTTTTCATGACAAGAGAAGAAGAAGGTGGCGTTGCCGTAGAAAACGCGAATGAAGATCTGGGCGCTGTAAAACCAGACACTTCTGAGGCGAAGGCCCCTGACAATACCCCTAGCGCTGATAATAATTATGGCATGTCCGCTGAAGAATCAGCCGCTTACAATAAGGAGAAGGCTAATGAGGTACAAAACCCACAGGGTCAAACTCTATTACACCTTACTAGCGACCCTGAAACAGTAGGAAATCTATTAAATAGCGGTGCGGATGTTCATGCATTAGATAAACATGGAAGGACTCCTTTATTTTATGCTAAGAATTCTGAATCTGCACAAATGTTAATAGATGCCGGTGCTGATGTTAATGTGAAAGATCGCAATGGCTGGACGCCGCTACATTATAGCATGGCAAATGGCGAACATTATCCCGATCCAGATGTGACAAAAACATTAATAGGTCAAGGAGCAGATGTTAATGCAAGAGATGATTATGGGTTAACCCCTTTGCATGTTGTATGCGGAATGTCAATTTCCACAAAAAAGGTAGAAAAAGAAATGAATGGAATTATCGAAGAAGAGACTAGAGATGGGGCAAGCGAAGAGGCAATAGAAGCTCTAAAACAAGAAAGGGGTCATAAAATAGCAGCAGAGGGGGATAGAGGGGAATTGGTGGAGGCGTTAATAAACGCCGGCGCGGATATTGGTGCGCGAGATAGATCAGGTTTTACCCCTATGGATAGTCTTACGATGAATAATCCTAACCCCAACAAAGCCATTCTTGGGTCGCTATTAAGAGAATCAGAATCGGAAAAGCCTGGACCAAAAAAATCAGAATTTCAAGAAGCAAGGGACAGAGAAAGGCAAGACATGGAGTTAGATCCACGGACCACAGCCATTATAGATGCGGTGAATAGCACAGCAGACACCCCGCTAACTATAGAACAGTTAAATAAAAAGGCAAAAACACCGGATCCAGAACTATTCCCGTTGGCGAGACCGATGATAGAGGTGATAAGTGATGCGGGAATGATTCAAAAACTAGACAGCGTCCCTGAATTTTTTACTCAACCAAGCCAACAAGATAGATTTACTAAATTACTATTGGCGGTTGCGGTTGCGACTTTAATTAGCGAATTTGATAAAGGGGAGCGAGACAAATCAGGACTAGCAAATCTTCTTAAACTTGTTGATACATTAATTGACCTTGGAAAGATGGCACAACAAGAAAATGAGACGTCGACTGAAAACCAGGGACCGCCACCAGAATATGACGAGGCAGCAATTGAGGCAGAGCGTCAACAAAGAGCGAGAGAGGAGGAGGAAGGAAGAAAAAGGAATGCTGAATATGGATATGATCCCGATGAGGTTGATAGAGAAATGATGGGGGTTGATAAAATGTCGTTAGAAGGCGGGGATGAGCTTGAGGGGGAAAGTGAAGTTGGCGCTAAGCAGGCGGAAGCGGAATTTGATGCTAATGGACAACAAG
>JAYPPA010000026.1:0-19773 GCA_038131245.1 Rickettsia sp.
CCTGCCTGTCACGCAGGAGGCCGCGGGTTCGAGTCCCGTCACTCCCGCCATTTTGCATAACATATTTAATGAAAAATTGGTTTTAAAACCAGATTTTCAAAGGCTTTGACCGTTAAGAAAATGTGCCTAAATGCACATTTTTAGGGAAAAGCGGGTTCAGGAGCGTTTAGCGACGCAAACCCTGTACGACAGTTCTCTTCGAGCATTAGCGAGAAAAGGAACTGGAATTGAATATTTCATGAAAAATTGGTTTTAAAACCAGATTTTCAAAGAGATTTTTTCATTCTTCAATTTTGAAACATTTTAGCGTACATTTGGTACGTGAATGTTGAAAAATTTAAAATGGAAAAATATTAAAGAAAATCGAAGTTTTACAGCCAGATTTTTGTGGGTGATTAGCTCAGTTGGTAGAGCATCTCCCTTACAAGGAGGGGGTCGGCAGTTCGAATCTGTCATCACCCACCACACTACGCCAAGGCTTCGTATGGCACGCCATTCATTTTTCACACAATTTTAACATACTCGGTTTAATTCCCCTTCTTGAAGGGGTGGCAGTCCGAAGGACTGACGGGGTAGCCATGGCGACGATGTTGATTTATAGCGTTGTCCATCAAAGAGGAGTGGATTGCCACGTCGCTACACTCCTCTTTAATGACGCGCCTGAGAAACTGGGTTCGTAATTAAAAACTACCCCGTCTACTCACTGCTAACGCAGCTCGTATCCACCCCTTCAAGAAGGGGAATTTTAGATCGCACTTGTTGAAACAGACACCCCGACTCGCTACGCTCGCCACCCCTCTTAAAAGAGGGGAATTTAGACCGAGCCTGACTCATTAGATTCTTAGCTACGCTCGCAATAAGCCGCCTGCACTATGCTCAAAATGGTAACTTTAAACAACTTCCTTCGTTATCCAGCCACCACCAAGCACCTTATCTCCATCATAAATAACACAAGCCTGGCCAGGAGTGATCGCCCGCGTCATTGACTTCATCGAAACTTTCACCGCATCACCATCAGCACCATGCAAATAAGCTTTTTCCTCCCGATGATTCGACCTTAACCTCACCATCACCTCATAAACCTTATTGCCATCAAGCTCAGTCACCAAGCCTTCAAAATAAGCCTCATCCACCAGCCAATTCACATCTTTAATCGTAAATTCATGATTTTGCAGATATTTCTCCTCACCAACAAAAACTTTATTTTCCTTTGGATCAATTTTCACAACATAAAGCGGCTCTGGATAAGAAATCCCCAACCCCCTCCTCTGGCCCAAAGTGAAATTAATAATGCCATTATGCTCACCAAGTTTCTCACCTGTCTCGATATGCTCCAAGTCACCCTTTTTAAAAGCCGTTGGTCGATATTTCGCAATCACCGAAGCATAATCACCACCAGGCACAAAACAAATATCCTGACTATCAGGCTTATTAGCCACATCCAGCCCATATTTTTCCGCCAATTCCCTCGTATACTCCTTCTTAAAGCCCCCAAGCGGGAATCTCAAAAAGTCAAGCTGCTCCTTCGTAGTGGCAAAAAGGAAGTAGCTTTGATCCTTAGCCTCATCCACAGCCTTTTCAAGAAACTGTGTACCACCGTACACACTTCTTTGAATATAGTGCCCAGTAGCCAGCGCATCAGCATCCAAGTCCTTTGCAACCTTCAGTAAATCACGAAATTTCACCGATTGATTGCACTTTACACAAGGAATTGGCGTTTCTCCTCTTAAATATGTATCGGCAAAATCATCAATCACCGATTCTTTAAACAAATTCTCGTAATTTAGCACATAATGCGGAAAATTCCATTTTCGCGCCACATTTTTTGCATCTTCGATGTCAACCCCAGCACAGCACGCATTCTTTTTTTTCAAAGCCTTACCAATATCATAAAGCTGCAAAGTTACACCAACCACGTCATAGCCTTGCTCTTTAAGCATGCAAGCAACTACTGACGAGTCAACTCCGCCTGACATTGCAACTACTATTCTTGTGTCTTTTGGCTCTTTATTAAAGCCAAGTGAATTTAACATGTAAAAAAATCAAATATTTACTTGAAATAATATCTAAATCAGTCACAATTATATATAAGAAATAAAAGTAACAACTTATAATTATATTATAGCATGACTGATTTAAAAAACAATACCGCCAAGCTAACATTACCAAATGGCCAAAGCATTGACTTTCCCATTTATAAAGCATCAATAGGTCAAGATGTAATCGACATCTCCTCACTTTATAAGAAAACTGGCATGTTTACCTACGACCCTGGATTCCTATCCACGGCCTCATGCGAGTCAAAAATGACCTATATTGACGGCGACCAAGGCATCTTAAGGCACCGCGGCTATGCAATTGAGGACTTAGCCAATAATTGCGAGTTTTTAGAAGTCGCCTACCTACTATTACATGAGGATCTGCCAAATATCGAGCAATATCGCAGCTTTTGCCACAATATCAAGAAAAACACCCTGGCTCACGAACAAATACAAATTTTATATCGAGGTTTTCCTAGAAAAGCCCATCCAATGGCCATTATGGTAGGCGCAGTCGCCTCTCTATCTGCTTTTTACCACGAAAATATGGATATTTCAACTCAAGAAGGTAAAATGGATGTGGTTTATAAAATAATCTCCAAAATGCCTACTTTAGCAGCTATGGCCTATAAATATTCAATCGGAGAACCAATAATCTATCCAAAAGATGAGCTTGGTTTTGGCGAAAATTTCATGCATATGTTATTTGAAGTTCCAGGTAAAAAATACTCCGTAAGCCCAGTTATATCAAAGGCTATCGAGAAAATCTTCATTTTGCATGCCGATCACGAGCAAAATGCCTCGACCTCCACCGTGAGACTTGCTGGATCAAGTGGGGCAAATCCATTTGCATGTATTGGGGCTGGGATTGCTTCTTTATGGGGACCTGCTCATGGCGGCGCTAATCAAGAGGTAATTGAGATGCTTGAAGAAATTGGTACAATTGACAAAATCCCTGAATTTATTGCTCGCGCCAAAGATAAAAATGATCCATTTAGGCTTATGGGCTTTGGACACAGAGTTTATAAAAATTATGACCCTAGAGCAGCTGTACTGAAAAATTCTTGCGACGAGGTTCTTTATGAGCTTGGGGTTAAGGATGATCCTTTGCTTGATATCGCCTTGGAGCTTGAAAATATTGCCTTAAATGACGAGTATTTTATTGAGCGCAAATTATTTCCTAATGTTGATTTTTATTCTGGAATTATTTACAAAGCACTTGGGATTCCAACAAATCTATTTACAGTAATTTTTGCCATTGCAAGATCTGCTGGCTGGGTTGCTCAATGGAAAGAAATGATTGAAGACAAAGCATTTAAAATCGGCAGACCAAGACAGCTATATACCGGACAACAATATCGAGAATTATAAGTTTATGATGCTTAGGAAAAAAAATAGAAACCAATCTTCAAATAACTTTGTTGCTAAAACGCCCGATGTCGACTTTGTAAACTATGCAACCCACTTCAATAGAAAAACTATATTAACAAAAAATGGTGAGCTTCTTCAAATTATCAGAATCACTGGATTAAATAAAGATGGAGACAAAGAAGAGCAAATCTCACTAAGGGACAAAATCCGAGATGCAATATACGACAATACTGAAGATGAAAATAAATTTGCATTTTGGTTTCACACAATCAGACGCAAAAAAAATGTTACCACCAGAATGTCTGACAATTATGAAAATTTCTTAAGTAAAAAAATAAATGAACAATGGAATAAGGAAAATGATTGGCAAAATCAATATGTAAATGAACTATATATATCTATAATATCTCAAAGTGCTAGCTACCTACAAAGCAGAACCAGTAAGTCTTTCTCGGGAGCCTTTAGCTACAAAACAGCAACAAAACAACATATATCAAATTTAAAAATCCTGGAAAGAGACCTTTCAGAATTTACTAATAAAATACAGCTTGAATTAATCGAATCCGGAGCAAAAATACTAGGAATAGAAGAATGGCAAGGTCAATATTTTTCAGAGCCACTAAGATTCTTAGGAAAAATAATCAACCTAAAGGAAGATCGCTATCCACTTACATTCAACGACATCTCAAAAGACCTTACTAGCTCTAGAATTGTCTTTGGCAGCAGAGATGTTCAGGTAATAAATGACAAGAAAAATCACTTCTGCGCAATTCTGTCTTTAAAGGAATATACAGAGGTGCCGCTTGAATTGATGGATAAAATTCTTAATTTAAATTTTGAATTTATTATAACTCAATCATTTGATTTTTTTAGAGATGAAAATCAACTTAAAAATTATCAAGAAAATCTCGATATACTTGAAATAAGTCAAGATAGAGCCCTCAAGGAAATTTCCGGACTTAGTGAATATGAAGATTATGATAAAAAGCCCGAAAAAGAATTTGGTAGCCTACAAACAACAATAACCATCATCACTGATAACCACGAAAAATTAGAAGAAGAAATAGCCGACGCACTTGAGGAATTTGGAACGCTTGGTTTAATTATGATCAGAGAAGATGTCTTCTTGGAACATTGCTACTGGTCCAGATTACCTGGAAATTTCAATTTTTTAAAGAGGCAAAAAACCATCAAAACCCTGAAAGTTCCTGGATTTAGCGCAATTAACAGCTTTCCAACCGGAAGTTTTGACGGAAATAGATGGGGACCAGCCATAACAACCCTAAAAACCATAATAGACACTCCGTACTTCTTCAACTTTCATACATTTGACTCTGGTAATACGATAATTCAAGGTCCTCAATCTTCAAGCAAAAACCTATTTACAAACTTTTTAATAACTCAAGCAACAAAGTTAGATTGCAACATCTACTTTATAGATTCGCACAATTCAAATAAAGCATTAGTAAAATGTCTTGAAGGTGATTATTACACATTTGGCCCAAATTCTAAAGGCTCAGATAAAGCAAAGCTAAACCCTTTTAAACTAGAGGCATCAAAAGACAGCGTGATCTTTATCCAATCTTTACTGTCATCAATGACAAGATTTCTAAAGGGCACCGATGTAGAAGATGAAATAATCAAAGCACAAGATGTAATTTTAGAGCTTCTAAAAATTAAATCTCCTGACTTTTTAGTAGCCTTTGACACCCTAAGAGCAAATGAAAGCAAAAACCTATATGAAAAGTTAAAAATATGGGCAAATGGCAAGCTTTCTTATGTTTTTGACTCTCAAGAGGAATTAGAATGGGGTAAAAAAATAACTGGCTTTGACTTTTCTGAAATAATCAAGCAAAAACCAATTGTAATTCCAATATTTCAATACCTAATTTACAAAATTCATAGTCAGGCAAAAAAAACAGGAAAACCAACAATAATAGTCATTGACGAACCAATTGAGTTCTTAAATAACCCTGTTTTTGAAGATCAATTTCCCAATCTTTGCAAATCTTCATTTGAATCAAATTCAATATTGGTACTAAAAAATTCTAACGAATTATCTAATAAAAATAGCAAGCTAACCAAAGAATTTTTTGAAAACTGCAATACTCAAATAATTTATCCATCCGAAAAAGAAAAAGAAGACTACAACGAAGAAACTTTCTTTCTTGACGAGGGTGAGTTGGAAGCCCTATCCTACATGACATTAAATGATCAAGAAAATATATTAATTAAAAAAGAAGGAATTCCAATAATAATAAAACCAGAGACTAAATATCTTGATGAATATAAAGCAATTCTATCTTGCGACCCAGTAGCAAAATTCTCAATTGATGAAATTATCAATAGCAACCCAGAGATAATCAAAAATCCAAAATCGATGGTTGAAGAAGTAACAAACATTGTTAATGAATTCAAGAAAGCCGAAGAAGAAGAGGTTAAGCTAAAAATTGAAAAACAATTGAAGGAAAGTAAACGAATAAATGATGAGGAATAATTCTTTTGGAAGTCTTAAAATAACAGTTATTTTTATAATCAATATCGCCATCTTAACATCCTGCCTGCCAAACAATAAAAAAGCGCAAGAGCAAGAATTTATCCAAAGAATCGAGAAATTTAACAGCGTAACTAATAAATATTGCTCATCCCTTGGATTAGATTACAGCGACAACAACCCAATAAGAGTCGAAATGTTCTTTAGGTGTAAAATTGAACTAGCAAAAAGAGCAGAAATTTCAAACCCAACAAAACCAAGAGAGATAATCTTCAACGGCGACCTTAAAAACTACATAAAAATGCAAGATCATGAATATATGGACGCAATAGAAAAATTAAACTACCACCGAAATAGCATCTTAAACAATATTCACCATAAAGAATGCCAAAAAAGAGGTTACAAAATCGACACACTAAGGCAAGAAGAAATAGAAGACTACCTATCCTGTAGAGAATCTATTTTAATGTCTTTTGATGCCACCCCAGCCTACCAAACCACTCAAGACTTAAACTACAATCAAAGCTCTTATAATGTAGCTTACATCGTAAATGAAAAACAAGATAAGGAAATAGCCAAGCATAAAGAGTTCAGTAAAGACTACCCGCACTGCTCACCATACAAAGTCAATAGCGAAAAAGCTATCCAATGCAAAAATGATTACGACAACCAAGAATCTTGTTTGCAACAGGTACGAACCGAGTCATTTGCCAGAAAAAGAAGATTCCACGAAATATGTCAGCAAAAACTTTACATAAAATTACCAGATTCTTTGCTTATAGAAAAAGATAAAAAGAAAACTAAAGCTCAAGAACGAAACTTTAATACAGACTTATACCTAAACTCAAGCTACTACCAGCTACTATCGGATCAAAAATTCGTAGAATCATTCATGGCAAAAGACGACGAAAAAGACCAGAAAGATAAAAAAGATAAAAAAACCCAAAAAGAAGAAGAGCAAGAAAAAGCAAAAGAAATAAATAACAGCTTCAAAAAACTATACACAAAAAATGAATTAGTTAGTTTAAGAAAAAAATTCATCCTCTCTTGCACATCAAAAATCAAGCCAAAAGTCGCCAATTTTGTCGACGCAGGAAACAAAATATGCTATTCATTAACCCTAAAATGGGAAAAAAATAAAAAATGATATATACCCCAAAAACATACGCAATAAGCAGTAAAAATGCAAAAAGACAATCTTACGAAGATCCAAATCTCAACAAATATCGCTCAAATTTTGGTCAAGATAGGGACAGAATCATCGAGTCTAACGCTTTTCGAAGACTCCAATATAAAACCCAAGTATTCGTAAACTTCCACGGCGATCATTACCGAACTAGATTAACTCACAGTCTCGAAGTAAGTCAAATAGCCAGATGGCTAGCCTGTGGACTATCTCTAAATAAGGATTTAGCTGAAATAATCTCCCTAGCTCACGATTTAGGTCACCCACCATTTGGCCACGCCGGAGAAGACATGTTAAATCGCAAAATAAAACTTGAAAATCCATTAAACACAAGCTTTTCTCACAATGCTCAAGCAATAAAAATAGTCACTCAAATAGAAAATCGCTCCGTTACCTACAAAGGTTTAAATTTATGCTGGGATACCTTGGAAGGCCTAGTCAAACACAATGGCGCCTTCACCAAAAAAGATAAAATGCACCCTATAGTCTCTCTATATAATCAAGAATTTGACCTCGACTTATTTAGGCAACCATCACTAGAAGCCCAAATATCAGCCCAAGCAGACGATATAGCCTACAACAATCACGACATCGAAGATGGACTTAAAGATGGATTATTTGAACTAGAAGATTTACTGGAAATCGATCAAATCGCCAATATCTACCATGAAATCGTCACGCAATTCAAAAATATCACAAAAGAACAATTAATCGGCGAAATCAAAAAAAGACTCACTTCGCAAATGGTCATAAGCCTAATAGAAAATAGCAAAAAGAGACTTGAGGAATTCAACATTAACGATATCGAAGATGTCAGAAATTTCCATGGATTCATCATCGAACATTCAGACGAAATGCAGCGTACAATCAAAGAAATCAGCAGCTTTCTATACGAAAACATGTACACTCACAAAAAAGTAACAAAAATGCGCGAAAAAGCCAACCAGATAATCTCCACATTATTTGACTACTACAATTACTACCCTAAGGAAATACCAGAGCAATTCAAGTCAAACAATCAACCGCTAATCACATCGGTCGTAGACTTTATCTCCGGAATGACCGATCGATACGCTATAACAAAATTTGACGAAATTACCAGATAATATGCAAAATAACATCCAAATACACCACCTAAGATTATCTCCAGATCAATTAGAAGTCCGAATCGACAAATTCCTGCTTTCAAAACTAACCGACCTAAGCATCACAATCTCAAGATCAAGAATACAAAAACTCATTGAAAGCAACTGCGTTAGCAACTCAAGCAACAAAATTATCAATAGCAGCTCATATATAGTCAGGCCAAATGAAGAAATAATAATCGACTTAAGCAAAACTATTAACCAAGACCAACAGCCTCTCAAGGCAAAAAACATCAACTTCGAAATCATCTACGAAGACCAACATTTAGCAATAATCAACAAACCAGCAGGCCTAACAACCCACCCTGGAGCTGGAAATTACGAAGACACCCTAGTCAACGCCCTACTTTACAAATTCAAAGATTCCCTTTCCAATGAAAATGGCAGTGAGCGACCAGGAATAGTCCATCGATTAGACAAAGACACCAGCGGCCTAATGGTAATTGCCAAAAATAACCAAACACACATGCTTTTATCCAAAGCAATTCAAGAAAAAGCCATAATTCGCAAATATATGGCCTACATTTACGGGGTCCCAAGCCCATCTTCAGGAAAAATCGAAAGAGCCATCTCAAGGCACAGATTCAACCGCCTCAAAATGACCACAACAAAAATAAGCGCAAAATCAAGACCAGCAACAACCATCTACAACACAATTCAAACCTTTCACGGCGGATTTGCAAGTCTAGTAGAATGTCAATTACTAACCGGAAGAACCCATCAAATAAGGGTCCATCTCGAATCAATTAAACACTCAATAATTGGTGATCAGACCTATAATTCTTGCAAAAAACACCCACCAAAAGATTTTACAGACCCAGAAAAACTTAACTTCATTCAAAACTTCCCTCGGCAAGCCCTACACTCTTTTTACATTGAATTCACTCATCCAATCACAAATGAGAGTCTTAAATTCGAAAAAGAACCCCCAAAGGATATGCAAGAATTAAACTCCTGCTTATTATAAAGCTAATTTTAAGTCATAAAATTATAACAAAAATAATTTACAAACTAAAAATTTGAAAATTTTACTTGCAAATTACCTCTTGACATCGTATGATATAATTAGATCTTTTGCTTTCGTCAATTTTTTAGAATTTAGAATTATTTTTAAATTAAAATAGTTTTAGTATAGACATTTTTTCACTCCCTAAAGTCACCCTAACCAACCTTCAAAGCTTTATCACTTGATCAAATTTAGCTTTCTTATTAGACCTATGTGAAACAAAAATCAGAACCTTATCCTTAGTGAATTTATCAACTAACTCCATCATCAAATCCTCATTTACAAGATCAAGGGCCGAAAAAGCCTCATCAAAAATCACAACCCTTGAATCATCAAGCAGCGCCCTTAAAATAGCAATGCGCTGTTTTTGTCCACCCGAAAGCTTTGAACCAACGCTACCAACATCAGAATCTATCCCATTTGGTAATTCATTGACAAAATCAAAGGCCTTGGACGAAGAAATCACCTCTTGAATCTCTTCTTTGCTAATTTTACTTGATGGATAAATCAAATTTTCGTAAATAGTTCCAGAAAAAATGAAGCTATCTTGCATCACATAGGAAAAAATAGAGCGCAAAGATCTCAAATTATAATCGCAAATATCAATTCCATTGATCAAAATCTCGCCCTTACTAACATCGTAAAATCGCAACAGCAAAGAAAATATTGAACTCTTGCCAGTGCCGCTTTGACCAGAAATAGCAACTTTTTGACCGTCCTTAATCTTAAAATTTAGATCTTCAATTATTTGCCGATCAAAACCCGGATAAGAAAAAGATACATCCTTAAATTCAATTTTAACGCCATTAGTCAAGTCAAGATCCTTGCCAATGTCCAAATCTTCACGCTCTGCATCAAGCAGCTCAAACACTCTATTTGAGCTTTGCGAGATTGATAAGATTTGCGACATCGACTGCGAAATTCCAACCAAAGAAATCGACAATATTACCGCATAAAACACAAAAGAAGAAAGATCCCCAGCGCTAATTTTACCGCTCAAAACATCCAAGGACCCCAAATATAAAATCACTGCAACTGAGAAAAATGCAAAAAATATTGCAACGCCTACAATCAAGGACTGCATCGCGGATTTAGACTTTGCGTTAAGCAAAAAATCATCCGACAATTTTGCGAAATTTTCTCCGGCTTTTTCCTGTCCAGCGCAAGATTTAATAATTTTCACAAAAGACAGTGACTCTTGCAAGAAAGAATCAACCTTTGAATCAAGCTCTTTTGATAATTTAGAGAAAGATTTCAACCTTCTAACAAGTAAAAATACCGGCAGTAACGCCAAAAATATTACCAACAGCATAATAAGAAACAATTTAGTCGATGTAACTAGCAAAAAAGCCACTCCGCCAACAAAAAGAGCTACATTTCTTAAGAAAAATGTAATATTTTTTGCAAAAACACCAAAGATCTCAGCAACATCCTTATTTAAACGACTCACAACATCTCCATGACCATTTTCATCAAAAAAACTCATCTTAAAATGCAAGGAATTTACAAAAGCCTTCTTTTTAAAGGCATTTGCCACTTCTAAAGAAATATCATTAATAAAATACGAGCGAAAATAGCCAGACAAAGCCAATAAAACCGTCAGAAAAGTGAAATTTACAAAAAATAAATTGATTTTTGAACCATCCCCAGCAGACAAACCTTCGTCGATAAAAATTCGAGCTGTAAACCCATATAACAAAATAGCCACAACCGTCACAAAAAGCGACAAAATTGCCAAAAACATCTTCATCTTATGGGGATAAAAAAGAGCAGCTAATCTCGAAAAATTATTTTTAAAAGAACTATTCATTAAATAAAAGTAAAACTTAAAACATTAAAAGATTTAAAACATGTAAGTAAACTAGAGTATAAGGTCATTTACCGCATTAACATCCATTAATTCAACCCCTGCTTGTTCAATTTTTTTCGAATAACCAATTTTGTTAAGCAAACTGGTGTCATCATAATTTTTTACAGCAAAAACCACCTTAAACTCTTGAGCATCAATCTTCAACGCACTCAAAAGCTTTTTGATTAACGCCGCATATTTTGGATTAGAAATATAAGCAACATACTTATCTAATTTTTTTTGCAAGTTAGCAAGTGCAGATTTCTCATCACCTTCTTTTGCAGCTTTATTATAATCAACAAAAAATTTCTCAGCCTTAAAATCAACAAAATAAGCAGCCCCATTTACCAAAAGAAACAAATCACAAAGCATATACTTCGCCCTATTTTCATCCAATTTAGAAGCCACAATATAATCTTTCATATGCTTTAACCCCGAAGCCTCAACAAGCGACAACACATCCTTTAGCAATTTCAAAGCAAACTCATCAATTTTTGCAGCTTTTGCTGGTGGCTTAACATCGTCAGCAACCTCTTGTTTGGCTTCTAATTCTACTGCAGCCGCAACATCACCACCCACATCACCAACATCATCAGAAGCCACCGGTCTTTGCTTACCAACTATACTAGTTAACCTCTTTTTGAAATCAGCAATTTTACTATCTATTCCGCCAATCTCACTGTGAAGCGTGTTAACATTGTCTTCAATAGATTTTGCATTTTGCGTCAAAATATTTCTAGTCTTATTCTCCTCTTCCTGTTGAGCTCTTTTTACATTAGCAAGCAATTCTTGACCAAATCTCATAATTACATCCCGAGAATCGTTAATCGCGCCCTCTTGCAATAATTTCCAATCCTCAACTCTTTTTTGAACCTGTAAAATTTTTTCCTTTGAAACTTCAATCTCTTTTTCAGCAGCAAGCCTCAACCTAATTTCCTCTTGTCTTTCTTTTCTAGATTCCTCAATCTCGCGAAGCAAAGCCTTAACCTGCTCATTTTCATTTTTGTAATCAGACTCTAATTTAGCTTGGGTATTCTTTTTTTGCTCCCTTTCCTCCTTTAAAGTTTTACTAAGCTCTTTAATTTTATTGCCATAAGATATTCTAAAATGAGAATAGCGCATATAAAGTAGCAAGGTCATTAGCGCTAGCCCAATATTACTTATGATAATAAAAATCATAACCTTTAAATACTTAAATTATCTATCAATCTTACTTTTGCAACATAAACAGCTGCAAACAATCTGCACTTAACATGTTCATCATAGCTCTTAACAAGCGCCAAATCAGACTCTCGTCTAATTTCAAAATAATCCACTTTAAATCCGGGATTTTTTTCAATCTCCCTAATACTATTGTGCAGGATTAAATTAATATTTCCAGTCTTTTTTACCTGATTTTTTGCATCTCTCATTATCTTATGAATAAGAGCTGCTTTTTCGTGATAATCGCCAAGATTATGATTCCTAGACGAAAGCGCTAAATTACTAGCTTCACGCACAGTTTCAACTCCGATAATTTTAATTGGCAAGTCAAAATAATCAACCATATTTCGCACCACTACATATTGCTGGTAATCTTTTAAGCCAAAAATTGCAAAATCTGGCTTTATTAAGTCAAAAAACCGTCTCAAAACCTTACAAACTCCGACAAAATGTCCAGGCCGCGACTTTCCACACAAAATATTATCCATTTTTTCTTCCAGGTAAATCTCTAGCTCAGCCCCTGTTTCAGGATAAACCTCTTCATGAGTTGGCACAAAAACAACATCAACAGATTTTTCTTGTAATTTTTTCAAATCAGCCTCAATATCTATCGGATAATTAGCAAAATCAGCTGGATTGTTAAATTGCTTTTTGTTAACAAAAATACTCACCACCACAACATCAGCAAGCTCCTTAGCTCTTTTTACTAAGGTCAAATGCCCCTCATGCAAAAATCCCATCGTTGGCACAAAGGCAATGGCTTTGCCTTGAGCTTTTAAATCTTTTATTAATTCTTGTATTTGCGTAGCTTTTTTTATTATTTTCATATCATATTATAAATAACGCTATCTTCATAAATTTCAGGCTGATGAGAAGCAACCAAAACCATCCCACTATTTTCAATCTTTGTCTTCACCAATCCAGCCAAAAGCTTCCTACCTTCATCGTCGAGGTTAACATCTGGCTCATCTAAAATCCATAAAGTAGCTGGGCAAATAATCAACTTACAAAGCAAAACCTTTTTTTGCATACCTGCCGAAAGGCTTTTTAGCTTCTTATCAGCTAAATCCTCTATCTTAAAAAAACTCAAAGCAGAGGGAATTAACATCTGCGATTCATAAAAAGAAGCATAAAACTCCAAATTTTCAAGCACCGTCAAATCAGGCTTCATGAAGTTTTTATGACCAACAAATTGCATGTCCCCAGCAAAATCAGAACGCATTTTGGAAATTTCCACTCCATTCCAAGTAACTTTTCCACTGGATTCTTTAGAAATCCCTGCTATAATTTTCAATAGACTAGTTTTCCCACAGCCATTTTTGCCTGTAATAACCATTACAGCACCAAGGAACAAGGAAAAACCAATATTACTAAAAATATTAGCTCCATTTTTATTTAAACTCAAATTTTCAATAGTCAACATGTCAGACTTTACTTTTTTTGAATATTCTAATTATAATTCTAACACAAAAAAACCTAAATATCTAGTAATAATTCTACATGGTTATGGTGCAAATGGCTCATCGATCTTGGAATTAGCTCCAAATATGGATGAATTCATGCCCGACACTCATTTTATTGCTCCAAATGCCCCAAATCCTTGGGAAGGAGGCTTTCCCGACTGTTATCAATGGTTTTCTTTAGCAACTTGGGGTCCTAATAGAGATGTTAGAAAAGTAGCCACTCCAATCATTGAAGCCAATAATAAACTTAGAAAATTCATCAAAGAACAGCTCGAAAGATTCAATCTAAAGCCAGAAAATCTCTTCCTTTTCGGCTTTTCCCAAGGCGCAATGATGGCAATCTACCAAGGACTATCTTTACCAGAAAAAATCGCCGGCATTGTAGCATTTTCAGGCAAAGTCATTTTACCAGAATTTATTGGTCAAAAAACTCTACAAAAACCAGATATTTGTCTCATGCATGGCCGCGAAGACATGGTTTTACCATTTGAAAATTTCTCTCAAGGCGAGGAAATCCTAGCTGCAAATAATTTTAACTTCGAGTCTCACGCCCTTGAAGAACTTGATCACACCATTGATTTTCGCGGGATTGAGATTGCCGGAGATTTTGTGAAGAAGCGGATTTAAAGCACCTCTTACAATCCCATCTTCTACCACCCGCGAGAAGCCTGATAAGTGGCGCAGCAATCCATCAAATCAAATTCAACGAAGGCGGAAGCTTTGCTTCCTAAAATGAAAATGCGAAACTCAAAAAGTCCACTAAAGAAAATATCGCGTAGCGAAATTTTCTTTAGTTTAGCTTAAACCACTCCAGCTCTAAGGCAATCATGAATATGAAGCACCCCCAAAACCTTGCCATCAACTGCTACAAAAAGTGAAGTTATCGACTTTTTATTCATCAAAGCCACAGCCTCAACCGCCAACATATCCGCAGATATCTGCATCGGCCCCTTAGTCATAATATCACCAGCTGTCAGATCAAAAAAGCCCTCTTTTAAGTGCCTCCTCAAATCACCATCAGTAATAATTCCAACCAATCTAGAAGCAGAATCAACCACCCCAGTACAACCAAGGTGCTTCGAAGTCATCTCAATCAAAACCTCGCTCATCTTATAATCTTGACCAACAATTGGAGATTCTTGAGCTGTACGCATAATATCCCGAACCTTAGTAAAAGCCGAGCCAAGCTTACCGCCTGGATGAAAAACCCCAAAATTCTCAGAACTAAAATTACGCGCATCAATCAAACTAACCGCAATCGCATCACCAAGAGCAATCATCATCGTTGTCGAAGTGGTTGGGGCATTAACTGCATTCGCCTCTGGTGCTTTTGATAAAACCAAAGCCACATCACTAGCCCTCACCAGCTCAGAATCAGGATTCCTCACAAAAGAAACAATCGGGATCGAAAATCGCTTGCAATAAAAAATAATATCGCGAAGCTCCTTCGTCTCACCAGAATTTGAAAGCAAAATCGCCACATCATCCTTAGTAATCATCCCCAAATCCCCATGCGAAGCCTCTCCAGGATGAATAAAAAACGCCGGAGTCCCCGTAGACGCCAAAGTCGCCGCAATTTTATTCGCCACATGTCCAGATTTCCCCATGCCAGACAAAATCACCCTTCCCTTGCACGCAAGAATCAACTCAATCGCTTTAGCATAATTATCATCCAAAATCTCTAATATCGATTCTAACCCATCAATCTCGCAATTTATGGTTCTAATGGCCGAATCAATGTAATCTTGTCTTTTATTTTGCACAATTAAATAATTTATTAATATTGACAAATTTCTAGCAAAAACCCTAGAAACTTAAAAAATTATCAGTTATAATATATCCATATGTAAATTATACCAAATTTTGAATAAAAATGCAACTAACAAAAGAAGAAATTTTACAAGAATTTGACCAGGCCAAGGCAATCCTTAAAGGACACTTCATTTTATCCTCTGGCCTTCACTCCAACACCTATATGCAGTGCGCTAGAGTGCTAATGCAGGCTAAAAGAGCTGAAAAACTCTGTAAATCACTCGCTTTGAAGCTAAAAGAGCAATTTGGCGAGAATTTTGCTGATATTGTTGTTTCGCCAGCCATGGGTGGAGTCATAGTCGGCTACGAACTTGCCCGCCAATTAGGCTTAGAATCAATATTTTGCGAAAGAGTTGACTCAAAATTCACCTTTAGACGCGGTTTTGAACTACCTAAAGGCAAAAAAGTTCTAGTGGTCGAAGATGTAATCACTACTGGAAAGTCTTCACTTGAAACTTTTGAGCTAATAAAAGCACATGATTGTCAAATAGTTGCTGAAGCTTGCTTAGTCGATCGATCAGGCCTTGACCTGCAAAGCACCTTAAAAGTCCCAGTAACATCGCTAATCGAGCTCGACATAAAAACATTTGATAGCAATAACATTCCCGAAGAATTAAAGGGAATTGAGGCAATAAAGCCAGGCAGTAGATTTCTAAAAAAATAAATTATGAAAAACTACACAAATAAATTAGAAGAAATTATCGCTCACAAAAGGGATATCAATGTGTCTTTCGAATTTTTTCCGCCAAAAACCGAAGAAATGGAAGAAAAACTCTTTAAATCGATAAAATCCCTAGAACCACTAAACCCGAAATTTGTATCGGTAACCTATGGCGCTGGAGGCTCTACGCGCGAAAGAACCCACCAAACTATCCGCAGGATCCTAAAAGAAACAAATCTATCCCCAGCCTCTCACCTAACATGCATTGGTGCATCAAAATCTGAAGTGAAAAAAATCGCTCAAGATTACTGGGATATTGGCGTAAAGCACATTGTAGCACTGCGCGGCGACATGCCAGCCTCAAGCTCTAACTATCAATTGCGTCCAGACGGCTATCAATACGCAGATGAACTAGTTGCAGGCCTTAAAGAAGTTGCAAATTTCGAAATCTCAGTCGCAGGCTATCCAGAAAAACACCCAGAAGCCAAATCCTTAGACGAAGATATAGGTTATTTAAAGCGCAAAGTAGACGCAGGCGCAAGTCAAATTATCACGCAATTTTTCTTTGACACCGACTCTTATCTTGAATTTGTTGATAAATGTAGAACAAAAGGAATAAATGTACCAATAATTCCAGGTATTTTACCAGTCAGCAATGTCAAGCAAATCAAACATTTTGCCAAAATGTGCGGCACAAAAATCCCAAAATGGATGTCGGATCTATTCAATAATTTAGATAATCACGAAAACACTAGAAAAACCATCGCCGCCGTAGTGGCTATTGAAATGTGTAGAATCCTGCATAATCAAGGTGTCAATGACTTTCATTTTTACACTTTAAACCGATCAGACCTCACTAAAGCGGTATGTCATGTACTTGGCGTAAGAGATAATAGCTAGTCCCTCTCATCTTGTCACCTTCAAACCCCGCACCTTCTCTATGTCATCTCGAACCCTTACACCCCATGTCATCTCGAACCTTTAGGTGAGAGATCCCTCGTTAATTAAAAACAAATCTAGAATTTATTTTAAAAATCTGATCGAAGATAACAAGAGATCTCTCACCTAAAGGTTCGAGATGACAAAAACTAATCCAATAAAAATCACAAACACAACAAAAACCCTTGATTTTTTAGTATAAATATATTATAATATAAGTAAGAATTATAAATTTAATAAGCTCTTCCTATGTCTAAAGAAGATTTACTTACAATGAACGGGGTTGTTATCGAAGTTCTACCAAACACTATTTTCAAAGTCGAGCTTGAAAATGGCCATATGATAATTGCTCATGCTTCTGGAAAAATCAGAAAAAACAAAATCCGCGTCCTTAAAGGTGATAATGTTGAAGTTGAAATGACCACTTACGATCTTACTAAGGGTAGGATTACTAGAAGAAATGTTTAATCACGACCATCACTTTTATTACCCCTATAATTCTTTCCTTCCAAATTCTCAATAGCAGCCTCAGCAATTCTTGAAACAGGTCCAACTTCGTAAATTTTTTGACCATCAGTTTTCACAACAGGGCTAGCTCCGGGGGAAAGGAATATATCCCCAGAATCAATCCCAGATTCTATTAAGGATTCTCGCACAGAGTCTCTATTTTCAGAAATTGAAAATGCCAAATTAGAATAACTTGTAGCAGAACTCACAATTTGAATAAAATATTCATTGGCCACAAAATCTTTTGGTTCAAGATTACCAATATCACATAACTCGCCAATCATCGAAGAAATCTGATCTCTAGCAAACCTCACCTCACCATCTGTAACAGCCTTAAGATGCCCAAAGCCATAGCGAGAAGTATCTGTTATAATTTTAGGACGAACTAGAAAAGCTGTGCATGAGTGAATATTGTCAGTATAGGAAATTACCGACTTACCGTCATTTTGTTTATATGGAAAAACTCCACAACCATGAGCAACATAAATCGCACCATCCGGAATAGCTCTTAACGCCCTAATTGAAGATAAAACAACTCCTTTGACTCTTCCTCTCATATATAACTAAAATATGGTATTTTTTTAATTATAGGAATTTTCGATCGAAATAGCAAATGGAATTATTGTTTTTAATAAACTTAGATATTATTGGATATTATATCATATTGTCAAGATCATATTTCTTTTCAATCTTTTTTTGCTGAATCAAATACTCAGTCTGGGATATTTTCTTCTCCAAAAGTCTATCCTCAAGAGCACTTAATTCTTTCTTTTTAGCTCTTTTTAAGCTTGATATAGAAGCGTAGTAGTTAATCTCTTCCGCTCCATTTGAACCATTAATAGGATCCCATAAAATCGAAACAGGCCAACTCAACAAATCAAGAACACCAATCATATAATTTCTAGTATAAAAAGAACCTCCACCAGGTAAAAATCCTAAACCAACAGCTGTGCCAACTTTCTTTTCTTCTTGATAATGCTCAGGCATATCATGCTTTAAAGCAGTCAATTTTCTTTTTTGATCAACACTTATCCCCTCAACACAAGAAGTTAAAAATAAAATAACTAAGCAAAAAGATAAGGTTTTTTTCATAATTTAAATAAAATTTTATTAATATGTAGCATCAAAGCAATTCTATAATTAAAATTACTTAAAAACAATGTTAAATATAGAAATTTAACACAATTAAAAACTCAATAACAGCAAAAAAGCAGCCAAGAAGTCACAAAATATTCGATGGTAAAACAATATAAATGATTTTCGGGTTTAAGATATGTGGTGAAACATGATCTTGTAAATTTTACAGCAAAATAATATTTAAAACAAAAATGCCCCTTAAAGACTTGGCGATAACCTACTCTCCCAAAGCCTAACACTCTAGTACCATCGGCGTTGATGCGTTTCACCTGCGAGTTCGAAATGTAATCGGGTGGTTCCACACAACTATCGTCACCAAGCCATTAAGAGGCATTGATATTTTTCAATACAATTAAAAGCAAAAGCGTTTATAATCTGCGAAGATTCAAAATGTAATCGAGTGATTCCATCTCGATTATCGCACGCCTTGCCATTAAAGGACATTGATGCTGATTAAACATTGTGAATACATACCTCATTCTCATTTATAAAATAAGAATGAGGTATTAAATGATAGTTAGAAGAATAATAAAAATTCTCTGCTTAAAATTGTGTTATAATTTATCATAAAGATAAGTTGATAACTGCTATTAGCATGTTCTAATTTAGTTACATATAGATTTTACACTACACATAATAGTAAATAAACCAATCGGGTAATTAGTACTGGTTAGCTCAATGTATTGCTACACTTACACACCCAGCCTATCAACGTGGTAGTCTTCCACGACCCTAATGGGGAAAATTAGTTTTGAGGGAGGCTTCCCACTTAGATGCTTTCAGCGGTTATCCCGTCCGTACTTAGCTACCCAGCAATGCCCCTGGCGGAACAACTGGAACACCATTGGTACGTTCAACTCGGTCCTCTCGTACTAAAGTCAACTCCTCTCAATTTTCCAACACCTGCGGCAGATAGGGACCGAACTGTCTCACGACGTTCTGAACCCAGCTCACGTACCAC
>JAYPPA010000027.1:0-15818 GCA_038131245.1 Rickettsia sp.
AGTAATCGCGGATCAGCACGCCGCGGTGAATACGTTCTCGGGTCTTGTACACACTGCCCGTCAAGCCATGGAAGTTGTTTCTACCCGAATAGGCTGAGCTAACCGCAAGGAGGCAGGTCTACACGGTAGGAGGAGTGACTGGGGTTAAGTCGTAACAAGGTAGCGGTAGGGGAACCTGCAGCTGGATTACCTCCTTTAAGGAAAGAAAAAGCCTTCGGGTTATTTTTCCAAGTTATAAAACTGCGACTGCCGTCTTTATAGTTGTCTTTTAATGCATTAGTTTTCTAAATATTCACGATTTTCTTTTTTACTTTCCAAAAAATTTCTATTTTTGAGCTGTTATTGCGATCTTTAGTGATGCAATCTAGAAACATCCCAATAAACTCGGTCAAAATTCTCCTTCTTGAAGGGGTGACAGGCAAAGCCTGACGGGGTAGCGGATCTTCATTGTTAATTTTACTTGATATTTATGTTGATTTATCCTATTTTTTATGATAATAATGACAAATATAAACTTATGAAAAACCTTAGGCCGTTTCATTTAGCTTTGCCAGTGACTGATTTGCAAAAAGCGCGAGAGTTTTATGGCAATGTTTTAGGCTGTGAAGAAGGGCGCAGTAGTGAAAATTGGGTGGATTTTAACTTTTTTGGACATCAGCTGGTGTTTCATCTTGATAGAGAGGGAGTTTTTAGGGCAATTAAAAATCCAGTTGATGGTCACGGCGTGCCAGTTCCGCATTTTGGAATTGTTTTGAGGATGAAAGACTGGGAAGAGCTGGCAGCCAAGCTAAAGAAACTCAAAATCGAATTCATTATCGAGCCTTATGTGCGTTTTAAAGGCAAAACAGGCGAGCAAGCAACAATGTTTTTTCAAGATCCAAATGGTTTGTACCTAGAGTTTAAGGCATTTACGGATGATGCAATGTTGTTTGCGGTTTAATTCGGCAGTTTTCTTCGATATATTTCATTTTTTTGCGCTTGTGTTGCTCACGTACTTTATGTACGCTGCGCTACTCATCACAAAAGAAACAAAATATCTCTTTGAAAACTTTGATTAAACTATTTTCCTTTGTCGATTTTTCTTGACTTGAGCTTAATTTTGTGGTATAATTAAGGCATAAGGAGAAAAAATATGAAGCTATTTAAACTAAACAATCAAAATAATTCTAAGCAAAACTTTAGTGAAATAAATTTGCAGCAAAAACTTGATTTTGATGCGCAAAAGCTAGTGATTTTGCCTGGCGCGATTCCGTCCGATGAGGAAGTTTATTATTCTTATGAAGAAATTGAGAAAAATGCGCCGGATTTCTTTAAGTTCATTAATGATGCTAAAAAACAAGCGCCAGAGTCCTGGAATGTGGCGATTTTTGGACCGGGTTTTCGTGATTTGATTGTTGATGGTGTCTTTAAGATCTTGAATGACATGCTGCCTGAAAATATTTTGTATGAAAAAATAAATGGTAAATTGCCAGAGATTATTTTGGCATCGACAAAATCGATGAATCAAAATATTTTGAACATGACTCAGGTGATTAATGATCCTGATAACCATTGCTTTGAAGAAATGAGTGTTTTAAGCGAATATTTGTTCAAAGATTGTATTTTTGATGCTAAAAATAATGGAAAAGTTAGAAAAATTGATGAAATTGCCAAAAATTTAGGAAAAATTAAGCTTTTTGCGATGAGTAACGGCATTATTAGTGCTCAAGAATTACAAAATGCGCTTTATTTGATGTTAAAAGATGCGGGATTAGCTGAAAAATCTGATTTTTTAGCATCAAAAGTTTGCTTGGTTGGTACGAGTAGTTTTTTTAAATTTTTTCATCCTGGGGAATCTGAAAAATTTAGACCTGGATTTACTAAATTAATTGCGCAAACTATCGAGGATATTTACGCTAAGAAATATGGGCAGGTTTTTAGTGGAGCTGCTAATGAAAATTCAAAAGAAATTGAAATTCACGAATCTGGAAAAAATTTAGTATTTATTACTTCGAGTCATCCTTATGCTCGAACTTACAAGGCTCCGGGTAGTGACGAGTTGGTTAAAAATGCCAAGGACGGGACTTATCATCGGCCAGAATGGCTGTTGCTTATTGATCCAACCTTGAGCGGCGATAAGGATTTAAGATTTAATAGCCTGGCTAGAATTGTTGCTAAGCAAATTTGTGAAATGCTAAAAAGCGAAGGTGAGGTTGATTTTTTTCTTAAAAACTTGCTAAATAACTAATTTATTTTAGAATTTAAGCTGTTATTAATTTATTTTGTAAATACAGTTGAAAAAGTACCTAAAGCTGGCATTTAATGCGCTAATCAT
Organism: Rickettsia sp.; assembly: GCA_038131245.1. Classification (GTDB taxonomy): domain Bacteria; phylum Pseudomonadota; class Alphaproteobacteria; order Rickettsiales; family UBA1997; genus CAMCFD01. The sequence continues at coordinate 2,315 of JAYPPA010000027.1, forward strand.
TCTATTGATCACGTTTTCTTTGATCGAAGTAATTTTTTTCATGTTTTTAAAGTTTCCGCAGTTAAATAATGTTGTGCCTAAGTTTAAATTTTATGTAAGAAACTTTTATATGAGTAAAGATCGTGATATCATACAATTTTTACCACAATGTGCAGTGTTTGATCGAGAGTTAATGTATAAATTAAAAGAGGGAAGTTGCACAGTTAAGTCTAGAGAATTTAACACAAAGTACGATATTAACAAAATGGGTCTTCGTGATGATAATGAGTCGCTTAAAAAGCCTGAAATTATTGTCCTTGGAGATTCTCATGCGATGGGCTGGGGGGTTGATCAGGATAAAATATTTGCTTCATTGATAGAAAAAGATACCGGCATGAAGGTTCTTAATTCGGCGATTTCTTCTTACGGTACAGCTCGGGAGTTTTTGATGCTTAAGAAGCTTGATCGTAGCAATCTTAAATATTTAGTGATTCAATATTGTTCGAATGATAAGGTTGAGAATTCTCAATTTGCACAAGATAATTATAAATTGAGAGTTGCAATAGATTCTCAATATCAAGCATTAGTTGACTATCATATAAATAGGACGATTTATAATCCTTTTGGCTATACAGCTTCTATTTTAGATGATGTAAAAAAAGCGATTCGTGGTAAGCAAAATAAGGGCGAGGTGGATCAGCTTACTGATAAAGAGATTTATATTTTTCTTAAAATAATGCAGAGAATCACCGGCGTTATAAATAAAGACACAAAAATAATTTTACTTGAAGTAAATCGCAACAACAGCAACAGAAAAGATTTTTCCAGTAGAGTCTCTAAGGCTTTAACAGGTGAGTTTGCTTATCTAAAAGGCAAAATGACAATATTAGATAGTTCAAAAATCTTACAAAAATCAGATTATTTTATTTTAGATGATCATATGAAGGAAGAGGGGCATCGTAAGCTTGCCGATGAAATATTGGGGGCGTTAAATCAAAGAACGAACAAACCTCTTTGAGACTTTTAGCTGTCTTTTTGTCTGTTCTTTTTGAGGTTGTAAAAAATGGCGAAACGATAGTATTTTATTATATCATATCATGTCAAGGGCTAAATTGTCAAGAAAAACTTTAAATTTTAAAAAGTTAATCTGATTTTCCTGGAAAAAGTGACTTGATGATCATTAAAGGAAGACCTAAAATGTTGATGGTTGTGGTGGTGAGAAGGGCGATTGCGACGCTTTTTTCTAAATGGCCAAAGCCAAAAACTAAAGCACCAATAATAAAAGCGATGAAAAGTAGGTAAATTGAAACGATTCTTTTGACCCAGCGACAGATGCTCTCTTTTAGGGTTAATTCGCTTTGTTTTGAATCATTTTCGAGGATTTTTCTTCTTAATTCTTCATCTTTCTTTTTTAATTCTTCAGGGCCAACAACAGGCCATTGGTTTTCGGGGCTTTTGAATAAAATATTTTTTAAATCATTTTGTTTGTTCATTTTTTTGTTGTTTTTGGTGCTTTAGGATTGCTTCTTTGGCTCTTTTAATGATTTTATCGTCGCTTATTGGATTATTTTCCCCTTGAAGATAAGAGCAGTGCCACGGGCTGTGTTCTTGGTGGGTGATTTGACTAAGTTGGTCGCCGCTTTTGTCTTTGTAAAAATTCCAGATTGTTTGAGCCACTTGCAGGATTTCGGTGTCATTTTGGTCGATTATTGGGTAGGAAGTTTCACCAGTTTCTGGCTCAAAGTTTATGGCAAATTGCTTTATTGGTGAGTTGCCAAATCTTTTGAATTCGTGATAGATTGATGGAATGACAGGCCCATAGCGCCAGGCTTCGATTTTTTCGTCGAAGATTTTTTTGTTAAAAATTGCTAGATACCAGGCGTAGGAAAAGTAGACGAGCTTGATTAATTTCATCGGCGTCATGTCTTCAACGCCTTCTTCTTCTGCTTTCCAGAGGAAGAAGTTGGCGATGTGTGCTGGTAAATATTTTGTCATGTTGTTTGTGCAAGTCTTTTTAAAACTTCATCTTGGCCAAGTGCCTCTACTACATCAAAAATGCCGCCAGGGCTAGAGCTTGAGAAGGTTAAAGCGAGGCGTAAAGCGGGCCCAAAATCCTTGATCTTAATATTGTTATTTGTAGCAAAATCCATTAAAGCGCTTTTGATTGAGTCATGTTTCCAGCTTTTTAGATTTTGCAGTGTGGCGGCGATTTGCGTTAATAAATCTTTTTTAGAAGCTAATAATTCTTTTTGCGCAGCGTCAAAGCTTAAACTAAAAGCATCAAAATAAGGAGCGCAAGATTCGGCAATTTCTTTTAAGGTTACTGGCTTTTCTTTCAGGAAATTTAGTGCTAAAATAAGTCTTTTTTGCTCATTTTTATTTGGTTTTTGATCTAAAAAATAAGAAATTTCGCTTAAAAGCTCTTCATTTGAAAGTTCTTTTATGTAGTGCTTGTTTAAAAAATTTAACTTGTCAAAATCAAAACGAGCAGGAGATTTGCCGATTTTTTTGAGGTAGAAAATTTTAATAGCTTCTTCGTCTCCAATAATTTCTTTGTCGCCATCTGAAAATCCAAGTCTTAGCAAATAATTGCGCATTGCTTGAGGTAAATAGCCCATTTCTTTATATTCAATTACCGAAGTTGCGCCGTGTCGCTTTGACATTTTTGTGCCATCGGGTCCGTAAATTAAAGGGATGTGAATGAATCGCGGACAGTCCCAGCCTAAGCTTTCAAATATTATTTTTTGCTTAAAGCTGTTGGTTAAGTGGTCATCGCCGCGTAAAACATGGCTAATTTGCGAGTCGTGATCGTCAATAACGACGCTTGGCATATAGGTTGGCGTGCTGTCGGCTCTAAGCAAGACTAAGTCGTCGATTTCGTTACTAGAGATGGAAAGTTCGCCATGAACCTCGTCGTTAATTGTGATAGTTTGATCCTGCGGGACTTTTAGGCGAATTACGAATGGCTCGTTTAGGGCTTTTTCGTCTGATTCTCCGCGATTTAGGTCGCGCCACGGGCTTTTAAAATGAAACATTGCGCCGTTTTTTTCTGATTTTTCGCGCAGTTCTTGTAATTCTTGAGCGGAAGTAAAACAGCGATAGGCGGCGCCTTTTTCAAGCATTAAATTTATGGCCTCGACGTGACGCTTTGAATTATTTGATTGAAATACATCATCTTCGTCACGAGTTAATCCTAGCCAATCTAATCCTTCTAAAATTGCATTGATTGCTTCTTTAGTGGAGCGTTTTTTATCAGTGTCTTCAATTCGAAGCAAAAATTTTCCGCCGGTATTTTTTGCAAATAGATAGTTGAATAAGGCGGTCCTAGCTCCTCCGATGTGAAGATATCCAGTTGGTGATGGAGCGAATCTGACGCGAATATTTGTTGATGACATAAATTTTATTTAAATGCTTGACTTATTTTACTAAAAATGATGTAATTATATTGTAAGGTATTTGTGGCTTTAAGTCAATAATGAATTTTAAATGGAGCAGCAACCAGTAAACAAGGGTGATTTGCAGGCAAAGACAGTACCGCCAATTAAAAATGCTGAAACGGGGCGTATGGAAGGTGGTGCGCCTAATTCTGGGGGTGTGGCTGGTTCTGGTGGAGTGGGTAAAAATGCTGAAGTGGTTAAGAAAAAAGGCTCGAAGGATATCATTGCTGAACTTTTGGAGAAGAAGGTTGTTTCTGAAGATCAAATTCAAATTGCGTTAAAAGAGCGTGCTAATCTTAATAATTCAAAGACTGTAGCGGCTATTTTGGTGGATATGGGTTTTGTTAGTGAAGGGGCTTTGAGTGAGATTTTAAGCGAGTCTACGGGTGTTAAGAAATTTGACATTAAATCTTCGATTATTGATTCTAGATTGGTGCGTAAGGTTTCAAAGGAGTTTGCGATTCACAATAAATTGATTCCGATTTCTTATTCAGACAATGAGATTACGGTCGCGATGGCGGATATTTTTGACATTGTGGCTATTGATCAGGTGAAAAGATTTTTTCCGCCTTCCTTAAAAATAAATCCGGTTTATGTTTCTGAAGTTGATATCATGCATGCTATTGATCAATATCATAGCTATGAAATGTCGATTGAGGGGATTTTAAAAGAGGTTGAAGGGGCTGATCCGGATTTGATTAATGATGAGACAGAACTTGAGGGAGATTATAAGAGTCCGATGGTTAGGTTGGTTGATGCGATTTTGACGGATGCGGTGCATAGAGGCGCGTCGGATCTTCACTTTGAGCCTGAGGCTTCTTTTTTGCGGATTCGTTATCGTATTGATGGAAAGATGGTGCAGGTTAGGTCGATTCATAGAGAGCATTGGTCGGCGATTTCGGTGAGGCTGAAGATTATGGCTGGGATGAATATTGCTGAGACTAGAAAGACGCAAGATGGGCGGATTAATTCGGAGATTATTGGTCGTAATATTGATTTTAGGGTGTCAAGTCAGCCAACAATTCATGGCGAGAATATTGTGATGAGGATTTTGGATGAGAAACAGTCGATCTTGTCGCTGGATAGTCTTGGGTTTTCTGAACATTCGATTAAGCTTCTTAAGAAGATGGTCAAGCGGCCAGAAGGCGTGATTATTATGACTGGACCGACAGGAAGTGGTAAAACTACAACTCTTTACACGATTTTGAGTTATATTAACTCGGTTGATAAGAATATTATGACGCTAGAGGATCCGGTTGAGTATAACTTGCCACTAATTCGTCAATCCAACATTAAAGCAGAAAACGGGATGGATTTTGCTTCGGGGATTAAGTCTATTTTGCGTCAAGATCCAGATGTGATTTTGGTTGGTGAGGTGCGCGACAAAGAGACTGCGGAAAGTGCTATTCAGGCTGCGATGACTGGACACCAGGTTTATACTTCACTGCATACCAATGATGCTTTATCGTCGATTCCGCGGCTTATGAATATTGGGGTGCCTAATTATTTGATGGCTGGTTCTTTGATTGGGATTTTTGCACAAAGGCTTGCTAGAAAATTGTGTTCTTGCAAAGAGCAGCAGGCTCTAACCGAGGAAGAGCGGGTGATTATGGGACCTAAATATTCTAATTTGAAGCAAATTTACAAGGCTAAGGGTTGTAAAAAGTGCGGCGGAAGTGGTTATAAAGGGCGAAGTGTTGTTGCTGAGATTATTGTTTTTGATCGTGAGCTTGATGACATGGTTGCTGCTGGGAAAAGTAGGAAAGAGATGCATGATTATATCAAGAAGAACGGCTTTGTTTCAATGCAAGAAGATGGGCTTGAGAAGGTTGCTAAGGGAATTACAGATCTAGAGGAGTTAATGCGCGTCGTCGACCTGACGGATCGTTTGTGATTAAGCTTAGAAATTTTATCCCTAGACTATTCATCGGATTCGTACAGGTACTTGATATACTAAACACTTCGCCTCTTTTCTTCATTGCACTGGTGCAATTAGAAGAAGGCTCGTGCTCGGGGCCGTGCGTCGCTGACGCTTCCTGGGCCCGCTTTTCCTAAAAACAGGCATTGAGCCTGTTTTCTTGACGGCAAAGCCTCACCAATAAACAGTCTATGAACAAAATTTCGTTGCTTAATCACAAACGAGACTTTAGCTTAGAAATTTTATCCCTAGACTATTCATCGGATTCGTACAGGTACTTGATATACTAAACACTTCGCCTCTTTTCTTCATTGCACTGGTGCAATTAGAAGAAGGCTCGTGCTCGGGGCCGTGCGTCGCTGACGCTTCCTGGGCCCGCTTTTCCTAAAAACAGGCATTGAGCCTGTTTTCTTGACGGCAAAGCCTCATTGATAAATGACCTGACAACAAGCTTTTTTGCTAAAGATGGACTTGGTTTCGAAATTCCTTGCAAAATATTCTTAGATATGCTATAATAAAAAGAAAACAAAAGAATATGTTGCAAAAAACTAACAAAATAGCGGCGGGTCTCGATAAATATTTAAATATCGAATCTCTTTGTCAAAATAAAGGGTTTAAGGCTGTGACTAATGGTGTTGAGGTGGCGGCCTTTCCGGAGTTTTCTGATGATTCGACGGCTTTGCTTGAAAATATGAATGTCTGGAATTATAATATTAAAATCACCAACAACAATAGTAAAGTTATAAAATTAAAGAGTCGGTATTTTCGAATAGTCGATGAGAGTGGTGAAATTAAAGAAGTTCAGGGCGATGGCGTGATCGGCAAACAGCCAGAGATTTTGCCGAATGATTTTTTTGAGTATCAATCGAGCGTGAGTTTGCGGGCTGGTTCGGCTATCATGTCTGGTCATTATGTGATGGAATTTATTGGAGGTGAGGAGTTTAAGGTGAATATTCCGGCTTTTGCTCTTGATTTGCCAGCTAATGACTATACTTTAAATTGAAAATATTAGCATTTGATACAACTGGCGAAGTGAACTCGGTGGCGATTATTGATGCTGGGCGAAAGGTTGATCTTTTGAAGATTGAAGGTGAGTCGAAAGGTGCGGAGTTGCTTATCCTTGCGATTGAGGAAGTTATGCAGCGTGGCGGGGCTTCTTTTGATGATTTGGATGCGATTGCGGTTACGAATGGGCCGGCGAGCTTTACTTCGGTGAGGATTGGCCTTGCGGCTGCGAAGGGTTTTGTTTTGGCGAGTGAGAAGTTTCTTTTGACTTATGATTCTTTATTGACGAGGGCTTATGCTTTTCGGGATTTTGTCGGTCGAATTACGGTTTGTATGGATGCGAAGATGAATGAGTTTTTTGTGGCGAGCTTCATTTGCGATGGGTCTTTGCTGGTGGTTGATGAGGAATCGAGATTGGCGAGGGGCGAGGATTTGCCTGCGGTGAGGCTTGAGCAGGGGCAGTTATTGGTGGGTAGCGGCGCGAATTTATTGGCGAAGGTTGCTGCTCAAAAAGGTTTGGATGTGACTTTGGGTGAGGATAAGCTGTTTTTGGCGGATGATTTGGCTTTAATGGCGTTTGAGGATTTTTCTAGCGGGGCAATTGGTGATGGTGATTCTAGTCCTAATTATGCGAGGCAACCTAAGATTGGCAAGCGTAAGATTTAGGTGCTTGAAGGGACTCTTCGTAGTAACAATGTTGTAAAAATTCCCAAAAATAGACAGAAAATAAAATTCCAAGCGGCCATAGTTAGTCCAAGGAGGAAGAATTGAGGTTCGTCGCATTTGCCGAGCTTGGCGCTTTTTATCATTTGGCGAAGTTCTTCTATGGAGGTTGCTGAGCCGAAATCGTCGCTACATTTTTCGGTTAGTTTGAAGATTTTTTGCTCGACTCCAACATGGTAAAAGGCGATCCCAGCGTTGATAAATAGGCTTAAAATGCAAAGAATTACAGCAATTTTGCGCCAATTGTCTTTTTTATATAAAATTAGAGTAAAAATAGTGAAGATTATTATTAAAAAAAATGGTATTCTTTGATACAGACATAGAATACAAGGCTTTAGACCAAGAAAATATTCAGAAGAATAGGCAAAAGTTAGAGAAAAAGTGGAGATAAATAGTAAAAATAGCAGAAGATTTCTTAGTGAAATGATTCTCATTTTTTTAGTAATATTTTGGCGATATTTTTACGAATTTCTACGCCTGGTTGATCAAAAGGGTCGATTTCTCTTGCTTTAGCAAGTAGGATTACTTCTAAAAACATGTGCATCATAAGAGCGCCGAGAGTTTTGGCGTTAAATTCTTCGATTTCAAATACTCTAATTGGTAGATTTTTGTCTTGTAGGACCTTGATGGTGGTGGCGCTTTCGATTCCAACAATTTCGCTTAAATTTTTTCCACCAAAAAGGGTTTCCACGCCATTTATATCCTCTACTGGTAGGTCTGTTTGATGATTTTGAGTGGTGAAGAAGGTGAAGAATTTGTCTCTTGGGCCGTCGAGGTAGAGTTGTAGCTGGCTGTGCTGATCAACAGTTCCCATAGAGTTAATGGGCACAGAACCAAAACCTTCTTTGCCTAAGGATTCTGCCCATAATTGTCGGTACCAGTCGGTGTAGCTTTTCATATTGTCGATATAGGGCATAATTACATTGCCGGTGAATCCTTCGTCAAACAGAATGTCTTGTAGTTTTACCGCATTGAAGATTTCATTTTTTTCGTTGTCTATGAAATTTTGAATGGTTGATTTTGCGCCATATATTATTTCGTCGATGTTAACTCCGGCAAGTAATGCTGGCAATAGTCCCACCACAGTGAAGCAGGAGAATCTTCCGCCGACATCTTGTGGGTGAGGGAATATTTCTGCGTTAATTGATATTGCGATTTTTGCCAATGAGTTTTCTTTATCTTGTGTTATAAATAGGAATTTGTCTGAGATATTTTGAGCCTCTAAAGCTTTAAGGTGCTTTAGTATTATTAAGGTTTGACAAATGGTTTCAATGGTTTCGCCGGATTTGCTTATTACCAAAAAGAAGCAATTTTGCGGGTCGATTTGATTAACTTTTTTACTGATAGTTACTGGGTCGATTGATTCTAAAAAATCTATTTTTCCATTATCGATGCCAAGGCTAGCAAAGGTTTTTCCACCAAGACTAGAGCCGCCAACGCCAATTACGAGAATGTTTTGGAATTTTTCAATTTTTTTGGCGATTTTCTTGATGTCGTTTATAGTGTTTTCATCGAAAATTGCTTGGATTTGCGGGTATTTTGCGCTTTTTACAGCTTCTTTTGTGGCTTGATAGGCGCTTTCAACTATCTCATCGGCTATAGCATCTTCATCAATATTGATAAAATTTTGCTTATAGAGCTTGTTATTTGACATAAAACCTCATTTTTTACATTATATTTTCTATTATAATAGCTTTATTTGAAAAATGAAACTAAAAAAACTTGTAAAATTTAATTTTATTTGTTATAATTGTGTTATAGACAGGATTTAACATTGTTTTGTCAATTGTGGCTGGGTAGCAAAGTGGTAATGCAAGGGCCTGCAAAGCCTTCATCGTCGGTTCGATTCCGACCCCGGCCTCCATCTTATCTCAAAACAAACTCACTGACGTGAATTTAGTTTTGGATTAATTTTTGTTTCCAAATTTTCATTTTAGGGGGCAAAACCTTTACCATCGTTGAATTAATTCTCCGATAGTCGCTATTTTCTTGACTTTTCTTTCAAAATATGCTATAATATAGGTATAGCAATCTTCTAAAATTAGAATATGGGTTCACAAGAACAGGTTTTTGACATCGTAGTTATCGGGGCTGGGCATTCTGGGATAGAGGCTGCGTGCGCGGCTGTGCGCAGGGGGAAAAGGACTTTGCTGGTGACTAAGAAATTCGAGAATCTTGGCGAGATGTCTTGCAACCCTGCTATTGGCGGCGTGGCGAAAGGAACGATTGTGCGCGAGGTCGACGCACTTGGTGGGGTGATGGGCAAGGCGATTGACATGGCGGGGATTCATTTTCGGATTTTAAATGCTTCAAAAGGGCCGGCGGTGCATAGTCCGCGTGCTCAGGCGGATCGGACTTTGTATAAAAAGGCGATTTTACAGATTTTGCGTGAAGATTATAATTTAGAGGCGGATTTTGCTGAATATAATTCTGGGAAAAGAGAATTTTCGAGCAAAAATGGCAATTTTACCATAAAATTTGGCAATGTTGATGATATTTTGATCGAAAATGGCGCTGTTGAAGGGGTTTTGGTTGATAAAAATCAGAAAATTGGCGCAAAATCGGTAATTTTGACTGCTGGGACATTTTTAAATGGAGTAATTCACATTGGCGACAAGCAAATCAAGGCGGGCAGGGTCGGCGAAGAGCCTTCGACAGGCATTTCTGAACGCTTGGCAAGATATAATTTCGAGCTTTCACGCCTGAAAACTGGGACTCCGGCGCGAATTTTAAAAGCTTCGATAGATTTTTCTGAACTTGAAAAACAACCTGGCGACGAGGCTCCTGCGCCATTTTCTTACATGAATGATAAAGTAAAACTTATGCAAACTGATTGTTTCATAACTTATACTAATGGTAAAACTCACGAAGTTATCGAAGAAAATATACATAAATCGGCGATGTATGGCGGCTCTATTGCGTCTAAGGGCCCTAGATATTGTCCGTCGATTGAGGATAAAATTTATCGCTTTAAAGATAAAGATCGTCATCAGATTTTCCTAGAGCCAGAAGGCATAGAGCCAGAAAATTACGATGGAAAATTTGACATGCAAAATTTACAACCATATGAGTTGATTTATCCAAATGGACTTTCGACTTCGCTGCCGGCGGATGTTCAGGAGGCTTTTTTGAAGACGATAAAGGGGCTTGAGAATTGCGTGGTGACGCAGTCTGGCTATGCTATTGAGTATGATTATGTGAATCCGCAAGAGTTAAAATTGACGCTGGAGACGAAAAAGATTGCCGGTTTGTTTTTTGCAGGGCAAATTAACGGCACGACTGGTTATGAAGAGGCTGCGGGGCAGGGTTTGGTTGCTGGGGTAAATGCGGCGCTTAGGATTGACGGGGATAAAGAGTTTACTCTTGATCGTGCATCGAGTTATATCGGGGTTATGATCGATGATTTGACTTTGCTTGGCGTGCAGGAGCCTTATCGCATGCTGACTTCGCGGGCGGAATATCGCCTTAATTTGCGCAGTGATAATGCTGATCTAAGGCTTACGGATAGGGCAATTGAGCTTGGTTTTGCAGGCGAGAAGAGGGCGCTGAAATTTGCTAAAAAATTGGCGAAAATCAATGAATTTAAGGCGGTTTTGCAGGATTTAAAGATTTCTCCGAAGAAATTACTTGATTTTGGAATTGAGATGAAGCAAGATGGCGTAGTGCGAAGCGCCTATGAACTGCTTGGTTTTGCGAATCTTAATCCGCTGGCTAGGGTTGTTGGGAAAAATGAGGTTTTTCATAATAAAGATGAGTTTTTAGCAGATTTAGTGCGAATTTGGGCAGAAAAAATCACCCAGTTTGACTATGAAACGCAAAAACAAGTGGCGATAGAGGCTCTTTATGCGCCATATATAAAGCGTCAGGATGCTGATATTGAAGGCTTAAGGCGTGACGAGATGGTGAAAATCCCCAGCAATCTTGACTATAACAATATCCAGAGCTTGTCACTTGAGGTGCGTGAAAAATTAAATCAGGTTCGTCCGGCTAATATTGGTGCGGCGCTAAGGATTCAGGGTGTAACACCGGCGGCGGTAATGGCGGTAATGGTGTATTTAAAGAAGCATTAGGGGGGTGCATAGAGCCCTCTGTTGTCATCCTGAGCGTTAGTTTTTCTATTTTTCTTGTAAAGAAAAATATAGAAAAACTTAGCGTAGGATCCCTCGTTAGTTGGAAGTTGACCTGGAATGTAAATTGAAGATTTGATCAAAGTTAATAAGAGATTTCTCGCTTCGCTTCGAAATGACATAGCGTGACTTATGGAGTAGGTTGTTGAATTTTACTCTATTCCTAAAATCTTATGAGTCTGAAGAGAGATTCTAGCGCCATGTTTTTCGGCTAGCTGCAAGGTTTTTTGGATATTTGCGCGATTTTTTTCTTCATTATATTCATCCATAGGCTGTAGATATAAAGGCGCATTGTACCTGGACTGACCAACTTCGGATATTTCTTGATAGCCGTCTTTAGAGGCTGAAATGATAAATTTAAAAGCATTAATTCTTGTCAGTAAATCCTCGCGGATAGGAAAATACTGGCCATTTGTGACTTTTGGTGAGCAAATTATGTGAATTTTCGGATTTAATTTGCGAAAAATCGTGCCATTAGTTTCAATTTGAACTTCGAAATTATTTTGCACAAGAATATCGCATAAAGGCGAGATTTCTTGGCGCAGAGGCTCTCCGCCGGTGATTACTATTAGTTTATAGATGTTATTTTCGTTGAGTTTTTTAACTTTGGCAAAAATTTCTTCGATCGAAATTTCTGTGAAAGAATCAAACTCAGTATCGCAAAAATCACAAGCCAAATTGCATCCAGAAAGGCGAATAAAAATTGCTGGATGACCGGTAAATGGCCCTTCGCCTTGAAAGGTTGGGAAAATCGAAGTGACTTTTAGGATTTTTCCGTCACTATTTTCTGGTTTTTGGATTTTATTTTTACCAAACATTTAGTATGAGGTTTTTTGGTAGGTATTTTTGTCTAAATCGACAATATCAACGCTTAAGTCGTTTTTCTCTTTAATATTTTGACGATTTTCTAGTAAATTTTTGGCAAAATTAGCGATTTTCTCAGCTAAATTGACTTTTATTTCGCCGGACCTTCCTTCTAAAATTTTAATTGTAATATGTAAAAAAGAAGTCGTTTCCTGATTTTTCCCAGCAACATAATATTTGTCAAATGAGATGGCTCTAGTCTTGCAAGCTGAAACTGAAAAATTTCCACCTTTAATTTCTTCCATTAAATTTGGAATTTCAGATAGTAAATTATCGACGATTTTTTCATCAATACATTTGGAATGTTCAATTATAATATGAGGCATTTTTGCTTAATTTAGTTAATTTATGTAATTATAGTTGATTTTGTGGAAAAAATCAAGGGTTTTCGGATTTTCCTTGCTTTTTTGTTTAAAATGTGGTATAATCGATTAGGATTATTAATTATTTTAATTAATTATGAGATTTTTGAGGGTTTTTTTGGTGATTTTTGGCTTGCTTGTGGCTTCACATTCTGCAAAGGCAGGGATTTTTGACTCGCTTGTTCTTGAAACTGGGGTTTCTTTTGAATATAGCGGGGTTGATGTTTCTGGTAATGGGGTGAATTCTGATTTTGCGAATAAGCCGCTAGAGATGCAGCTTCGTGATTTTGAGAATGTTGCTTTGGGGCTTCATTTTAGGATTCACAAATATATTGGAATCAATATTAACTGGGCGCAAACTGATATGGACAATCCGTATGGGCTTGATGGGATTGCGCTTTCTTTGATATCTGATCCGCAGCTGAGGCTTGATTATACGAACTATTCGGCATTATTTTTCCTACCTTTTGTTGAAGATAGTGTGTTTGAGGGGTTTGTGGAGCTTGGGGTTTCTGATATGTATGAGAATTTGACTTATGTTAATGCAAGTGGCGTCGGCGTTGGTATCAAAGATCATCAAAGCAATCCTTTTGTTGGGCTTGGCTTTAATTATTTGCCTTTTGAAGACTCTTTGGATGCGGTGAGATTTTCTGTACAAAGATATGTGAATAAAATTAATGTTTTAGGCTCTGATTTTACTACTTTTAGAGTTGGTTATGTGAAAATGTTTTAGTTTCTTCTTGAATTTTCAATAGCTTTATGTTATAATTGATTTTTCTATGCGCACTCGTAGGCTTCAAGCGTTAAAAAAATGTGCTTAAACGCACATTTTTAGTGAGAAGCGGGCCCGCGAGCATTAGCGAGGCAGGCCCAGTACGACAATTCTCTTCGAGCATTAGCGAGAAAAGGGATTGGAGTTTTAAAAATTATGAATTATCTACGCACTCGTAGATCAACTGGATAGATCGTCTGACTACGGATCAGGAGGTTGAGGGTTCGAATCCTTCCGAGTGCGCCAATATCTTTTAAAAACTGTTTTTCAATTAACGAGAGATCTCTCGCTTTGCTCGAGATGACATGATTGCAATT
>JAYPPA010000027.1:15918-18061 GCA_038131245.1 Rickettsia sp.
TTCTGACTACTTCATCAGGAGGTTTTGGGGTTTCAAATCCTTTAAGAGTGCGCCAATATCTTTTAAAAACCGTTTTTCAATTAACGAGAGATCTCTCGCTTTGCTCGAGATGACATGATTGCAATTAGAGAGGGCGTAATTGTAATGGATAGATCGTTCTGACTACTTCATCAGGAGGTTTTGGGGTTTCAAATCCTTTAAGAGTGCGCCACCTTCCCATTGTAAAAAGATCAATTCCCTGGCGTGAGATCTCTTCAAGCGATGGTGAAGAAAAGGAATGAAGTATAAAAATACAAGAATATGAATTTACCCAAGTGCTCCTATATGGAATTGCTCTTGTAATATAAAGTAAAGCTTGCTTTAAGAAACACCCTGGTCAAACGCAGCCTAGGGCAGCGCTTGACCACCCCTCTAAAAGAGGGGAATTTGGAGTGAGTTTACAGCTGAAAGCTAAAACTAACCTTTCTTTTTCTTAGGAGTGTCTTTAGGAACTTCCTTAACTTCTTCCTTTGCGTTGGAATTAGCAGATTTTTTGCCTTGTTTAATGCCAAGTTTCTCAAAAATGGCAGCTTCTATTTCGGCTGAATCTTTAGGGTTTTCCTTTAGATATTTTTTGACACTTTCTTTTCCTTGGCCAATTTTAGTGCCTTTATAAGCATACCAAGAGCCAGATTTGTCAATAACATCGTTTTTAACGGCAATGTCAATTATTTCGCCAGTTCTAGAAACGCCTTCACCGTAGATAATTTCGAATTCAGCGGTTTTGAAAGGTGGGGCAACTTTGTTTTTAACAACTTTGACTCTAGTTTCATTGCCAAGAACCTCTTCTTGGTCTTTGATGGCCGCACCTCTTCTGATGTCGAGTCTAACTGAAGCGTAAAATTTCAGTGAGTTTCCGCCAGTCGTAGTTTCAGGAGAGCCAAACATAACGCCAATTTTCATTCTAATTTGGTTGATGAAAATGATTGTGGAGTTGCTTTTTGAAACGGTTGAGGTAAGCTTTCTTAAGGCTTTACTCATAAGCCTGGCTTGTAAACCCATTTGGTTATCTGCCATGTCGCCTTCAAGTTCGACTTTTGGAACAAGTGCGGCGACTGAATCGATAACAACAAGATCAACCGCGCCAGATCTAACTAGAGTATCGGTGATTTCAAGCGCTGCTTCGCCATTGTCGGGCTGTGAAATAATTAAATCATCAAGATTTATGCCAAGATTTTTGGCGTAAACTGGATCGAATGCATGCTCAGCATCAACAAAGGCGCAGGTTAGGCCGTTATTTTGAGCTTCAGCAATTGCATGAAGTGTTAATGTGGTTTTTCCAGAAGATTCTGGTCCATAAATTTCAACGATTCTTCCTCTTGGGTAACCTCCAACTCCAAGGGCGATATCTAAAGATAGTGATCCTGATGGAATTATTCCAACTTCAACTACTGGTTTTTGGTTAAAGGTCATTGCGGAGCCTTTACCGAATTGTTTATCGATTTGTGATAAGGCTGCGTCTAGGGCTTTTTTGCGGTCGTTCATAATAGTACAAAATAAAATTAATATAACTAGTCTTAAAAAAATTTCAAGACCTAATTGATTTTACGATTTTTTTATATAAAAGTAAAGGAAAATTGTGAAAAAAGTTGAGTTTTTTAATGATTTTATTTTTGACTTCCAGTGTCTATTTATGTTATTTTGAGCGAAGTGAAAAATTCTCTTGATAAAGGGAATTCGTGCAAAATTTTTTCTATTTTTTCTAATAATTTTCTAGCGAAAATTTAGAGAAGTTAGTGTTTAGAATTACGCTGGTGTTTATTTCAGCAACTCAATCCTTCGCTTGCGTCCTTACGGACTACAGCGAGACGAGTTCCGCTTTCGCCTTCAGCTACAGCGTGACAAGTTGTTGCAAATTGTTAATTTACTTCAAAAGCTCAAGCATGGTTTCACCAAGAGTAGCAGGAGAGTCAGAAACTTTGATTCCAGCGTCTTCCATAGCGGCGATTTTATCTTCCGCGCCACCTTTACCACCAGAAACAATCGCACCAGCATGGCCCATTCTTCTTCCTGGAGGTGCAGTTTTACCAGCGATAAATCCTACGCATGGTTTTGTGCGACCTTTTTTGGCTTCATTTTTCAAGAACTCGGCTGCTTCTTCTTC
>JAYPPA010000028.1:0-14152 GCA_038131245.1 Rickettsia sp.
TGAAAACTAGAGCTTGGCCAGAAACTAAAGAAGCATTAAAACTTATGGTTGATGCTACTAAAGAGGTTAGATCAACTTTGAGCTAAATCCACTGTCATCCTGAGCGCTAGCAAGTCACTAAAATCTTCGATTTTAGATGACTTTCTGCGCGTAGGATCTCAATCCAGAACCAGAGCACCTCCAGCCGCTTAAGCCTAAAAAAACAAAAATTTTCCTTGCAATTTTGGACTTGACATCGTATGCTATAATTAAAGACTGTTTGTCTCACACTATTTTTCTTCACAATCAAAACCACCTTTTTAATCTCCCTACCCCAGCAACCCTACCTCAAGTTGAATTTTTTCTTAAATTAACCAACCCCCAGTTGCTAGACAAGCTATTTATAATACTCTATAATTATAATTAAGCTTCAGGAGGGGTAAAAGGCTAAGAATCCTAATAAGGGTTCTTACCTCTCCTGGGGCGATTAAAATTAGCCTTTAAAACACCACAAACAAACCTAAATGACTGCAAAAATAAAAACCTTTTCCTTTTTAGGAATTGAAACATTAGAAGTGGACGTCCAAGCAAAAATCTCACCAGGCCTTCCTGGTGTTACGATTGTTGGACTTCCCGATAAAGCAATTAACGAAGCCAAAGAACGAGTCCGCCACGCAATCTCATCAATCGGCGCACCCTGGCCACAAAAAAGAATCACCGTCAATATGGCTCCGGCCGACCTTCAAAAAGAAGGATCACACTATGATTTAGCAATTGCCCTTGCTATTTTAGTTGAAATGGAGATTTTAGAACAAAAATCCCTAGAAAGTTTCTACGCTTTTGGCGAATTATCACTAGATGGTGAAATTTTACCAGTTAATGGTTTGATTTTAGCTGCTATTAGTGCTAATCAAAAAAACTGCGCAGTAATTTGCCCTGAAAAAAATGGCCCCGAAGCGCGCTGGGCCTCTGAAAATCTCAAAATTATCGCTGCGCCATGTCTTTTGTCACTCATTAATCACTTAAAAGGTGAAAACAAACTTCCCGATCCAAAATTAAAAGAAATTACTAAAAATATTGAATATCCAGACATTAGCGAAATTAAAGGCCAAGAAAATGCCAAAAGAGCCTTGCAAATCGCCGCATCTGGTGGTCACAATCTACTTATGAGCGGACCACCTGGCACTGGAAAATCAATGCTCGCCTCGAGGCTTCCTTCAATCCTACCAGAACCAAACCTAGAAGAAATCTTGCAAATCAACATGATTCATAGCATATCTGGCAAATTAACCAACGGCGAATTAATAACCACAAGGCCTTACCGCGACCCACACCACTCTTGTTCAATGCCAGCAATGGTTGGAGGCGGATCTAAAGCCAAACCGGGCGAAATATCGCTAGCTTGCAATGGCGTTTTATTTCTTGACGAACTACCTGAATTCCCGCGCCAAGTCCTTGACTCGCTAAGGCAACCCATCGAAACCGCTAAAGTTAGCATCTCTCGCGCCAATTCACATGTCACCTACCCAGCCAATTTTCAGCTAATCGCAGCAATGAACCCCTGTCGATGTGGGCATTTAGGAAATAAAGAGAAACAATGCAATCGCGCACCAATTTGCGGATCTGACTACCAAAATAAGATCTCTGGACCAATGCTTGACCGCATCGACATGATTATTGAAGTTCCACAAATCGACATTTTTTCTGCTGAAAACATAAATAACCCACAAAAATCACCAAATTCTGCTCAAATTAAAGAAAAAGTGCAAGAAGCAAGAAAAATTCAACAAATTCGTTATCAAAATGACGAAAAACAGACTTCAAAACAAAATAATGCCAAAATTAGTGGAAAAATTCTCGAAAAACACCTATTTTTAAGCAAAAGCTCCCAAGAAATCATCCAAAAAACCTTGAAATCCGGAAAATTCTCAATGCGCGGCATTTCTCGCATCATGCGCGTTGCTCGCACCATTGCTGACCTTGACTCTTCAAGTACTGTCGAAAAACCCCACATTTTAGAGGCAATTGGCTATAGAAGGGGAATTTAAACTCGGTCCAAAACCTCTTATTAGACCGACTCTATTGATGTCATTTCGAAGCGAAGCTGAGAAATCCCTTGTTAACTTCGATCAGATTCTCATCAAGAGATCTCTCACTTCGTTCGAGATGACGTAAAATCTAAAAAGAAATTTCGACACTTAAGTTAAGTAATTTTGTTCCTAGGTTATTAATTGACGATTCCACGTGTGAATACACTTGGATGAGTCAACTGATAACCTAGGGACAAAATTTCGACACTTAAGGCTTGACATAGATTCTAATTTGTGGTATAATTGATAGTAGTAACTAAAAATTTAACGAATGACAAGGAAGTCAAGAGGATCAGTTGGATCAAAAAAAGAAACAAAAAAGGTGGTTTCTAGGGGGTTGCTAAGCAGAAAATCTTCTAAAAGAGGATCTTCAAGAGTTGTTGATAGAAAAACTGCCGCCTGGGCTGCTAAATTTCCTAAAATAACGCACTATGATGGCCTTTCAACTGGCTATGCCTATCATGATAATGACATTAACCTTCTGGGCAAGGCCCTAAGGCGCAGGGATGGCATTGTCCAATATGAAGTCGGAACCTTAGAGGTCAGAGATGGCGGCGCAAGAGATTTTATAGAAACCGAAATATCGACTATTGACGGCCGAACGATAGTTGAACTTCCGGCAATTTCAGCAGCCAGAGCCTCTCCTCCAGAGTTAATGATCAGACTGCAACTGGAAAATCTAAGGCTATTGATGGCTGAACCTCCAGATCTCAAAGTGCGCAAGGGTTTTCCACAAACCGAAGCTGAAATATATCCCATAACAATTCTCGCCCCTTACAAACTATCCGCAGGCGGTTGGCACTGGAATATCCTGGAAATAGTCATCAACGCACCAGGCGGAGTCGCAACCTGCAAAAGATACAACACCAACGGCAATTCCTACCCCGTAGAGGACGATGTCTTCAACAATATAAGAACAGCCCTAGCCACAGGTGCCGACGGCCAAGCTCCATTTTGCGCAGATCTCACCAACCAAACCGAAGCAACACAAGAATACCCAAGAGCAATACAAAGAAGCATTAACTGCGGACTTGCCAGCGCAATAATAATGCATGACTTAAGGCATAAAGGAAATGGCGAAGTCAAAAACTACGATGGAACTAATGGTACAATGAGCGACATAGCTCTCAGGCAATATGCCTATGAAGTCGTTAGAGATCATGGATCTGAAATCGACAGAGCTCACTTTTGTCAAGAAATCAATGAAGCAGCATTTGTTCGAGACCAAAGGCGCTTACCCGCAGAAACCAGAGACAAAAAAGCAAGAGAAGAAATCAAACAAGCCATAGAATCAAGAGCAAACGCTGAGCAAAAAGCACTCTTAAAAACATGTAAAGGGAAAAATGGTCCAGGAGTCTTAGATATATTAGATGATCCAATCCTAACAACCCTTTACGACATCTTTTTTACACCAGAATCAATACGAGAATACGAATTATTAGATAAAAATACTGATAAATTAGCCTTAAAAGACAATGTGATAGATGCTCTATCAGGAATTCGCCCTTCTTTTGATGAACCAGCCCCACCAAAAGACCCAACAAAAGAAATGCCAGCACAAGAAAAGTCCATCTACGACTACCTGATGAATACCGAACTAACACCAAAACAAGCTATAATTTTAGAGCAATGCGCAATCCTAATTAGTCAAAACAAAGATGGAGAAGCAATACAAAAACTGCGCGACCAAAAAGAAACCTTAGGAAGTGAATTATATGCCGAGTTATTTGACTTCGACTTACCCGAATCAACAGACAATCCTATAATCAAAGTATATGCACTAAGCGCAATTTCCAAAATAGACTTCTCTCGCGACATTGACAACACTTTTGAAATCACCCTTTCAACTCTAAAAAGCCACATTAAAAGATGTGACCAAGAGGAACTATACAGTGATGAAACTGAAGAATTAATAAAATCACTTGCCGGATTAATCACAGATAACTCAGATGCACAAGAGATCTTTAAAGAGATGGCCGCAATAATGAGAGTAGAGCGACAAGAAGAATTACTAACAGCACCCCCTCCCCCAGCCAAAGAAAAACCTGTGGCAAAAAAAACAAAAACAAGAGCAACAGAGCTTCCACCAAAACCACTAAGTAAAATAGAAGAAGAAATCCTAACCAGCACAGTCCCAACAGGTAAATCCAAGGATCTCGCCATAAGCAAAACAGGAAAAACCCCCTTAGAAGATCCGCTAAAAATGGCTCAAATAATACTAGAAGACTTGGATGAAGAAGCCAGACAAACCCCAAAAAGAATAACCGCGGAATTTGCTAGACCAAGAACCTACGCCGGCATTGGCGCTGAAACTTCATATAGCTACCAAAAATCACGAAACCCAGATGAAGTTCCTGGAATATTCAAATTTAAAATCACAAAAATCTTCGAAGGTAGTATTGCTGAAAAATTAGGCCTGCAAATAGGCGATGAAATAACTTACAAAAGCATGACTAATGATATCGAATCCTTAAAAAATGCTGCTCAAGCCATTCGAAAGCTCGCCACTCAACATTATGGCCACAGTGAAGAACGGGAAAAATTTGGCATCATTAAAAATGGAAAACATTACAACTCAAACCACGATCATCAGGAATTTATACAATTTGTAAAAGGAGCTAAATCTCCAAACGCCGGAATATTAATTCATGACGAAATAATTCACACGCAAACAAGCTCTTTTCAAGCAGCAATCCAAGAAACAAAAGACAAGATACAAGCGCTAGCAATAGAAGCACCACCAACGGAGAAACTAGGCCTAGGAGATACGAAAGAAAAACCTCCTGCCGCTGCCGCCGCTCCAAGCCCAGCGTCACCTCCATCCCCATCTCCGGGATTAACTAGACGCAAAGACCTATCCTCAGAGCGCCTTCTTTCGTCAAAAAAAACCACAGAAATAAGCTCTCCACCACCAGGCTAGTCAATAAACTCAAGCAAATCACCACGAAGCCTCTCAATATCACTCAAATGCGGAGCATGCCCACAGCCAGAATATTGAAGGTCCGTAAAATCCGAGATCCTCTTTTTAAAATACGACATCTGCAAAATATGCACAATCATATCACCTTTTCCGTGAAAAAACAAAGTTTTTGGGATTTTTGTAAAATCAAAATCAAAAAAAGAAGTATTCTTAAGATCATCTAGCCAAGAAATTAACTGCTTAAAATTCCCTTCACTAACATCAAGATTCTTTGCAATTTCTTTAGCATTTTTATCATTCATCGCTGCTAAAACCGAAAATTTCTTCAAAGTCGCATCCGGCGAAGCAACAAAATTCTCGTAAAATTCCTTAAAAACATCTTGAGCCATCGCCGCCTTTATCCGCTCATCTTTAACCATCTGAAATGGCGGAGCAATCAAAACCAATTTCTCAGGATTTAACAAACCCATCTCAATTAGTTTTAAGCAAATCTGTCCACCGAGGCTCCACCCTAGTAAAATATCGCAATTTTTATTTTGATTTTTAAAATCCTTAGCAAAATTCTTTACAAACTCATCAAAGCCACAAAATTTAGAATAATCCACAGACTCTACAGAAAAATCCGAAAACCTCTTATCATCAAAAATAACTTCTAAAGAGTCAAATTTTTGCCCCCAACCGGAAAAACATAAGATTTTTTTCATATTTTTGGGTGATTAACGATCTTGGATTTAAGCTTTAAATCTAAGTAATTTTAGCTCTAAGTTGCTTATATAAGCACAATAATAGCCAGGTCTAGAACTTTCTGCCATCAACGCTTAGTTACTTTAAATTATTAAAATCTAAATAATTTTAGCTCCAATTTCAAGTTCTAAATCTAGGTAATTTTGTTCCTAGGTTGCTTATATAAGACCAAGATGTATACATAATTACCTCTTGCGTCTTTATTTTAAGTAATCTAGGGGCAAAATTACGACGATTTAAAACTTGAAATCGCCGAATTTTTTCTTGAAACTTGCAACTCTTTCATCGTTAACATTGATGAAACTTTGTCCTTCTGCTTGCCATGCTGGATGGTTCTTAGGATCAACGTCCAAGGTCAAAACATCACCTTTTTTGCCCCAAGTAGTCTTGATTTGAAATTTAGAGCCATCTGTCATAACAACATCAACCTCATGCTGGGTTGGATGCTCAGACAAGCCAATATCTTTCTTAGCCATATTCTAACTTAAAAATTAATTAATCATAGTTATTTAAAGATAAAATTATAAACTACTTTTCTCTTAATGTCAAGAAAAATAAAAAAAATCACATTTTTTGCATTTTACCCCTTGACAAAAAGTCTAAAATGGTTCATAATATAGATGAAAAATTGTCGATTTATGCTATAAACGTCGATTTTTCTGTATTTTTAACGAAAATTTAGATAAAAATGGCAAGACCGCTATTTATCGCAAAAAGGAGTTTTAGCCTGGCCGTAAAGGCTTGGGCAAAGGGCTGCGCGAGATTTAGCAAAAACCTATTTTCGCTAATTTTCGCCAAAAGACAGATATTATTTGTCACAAACCAGAAAATCAACACTATAAATCTTGGACCAATAGCGCAAATATGCTTAATGATAGCCATATCCTGGATCATTAGTTTATTTTACTCATCGATCCAATATAACAAAATTTTAAGCGAAAAATCAGAAGAAATATCAAGACTAGAAACCATCACTAGCTACTACAATACTGAGTTTGACAACATCAACGAAAAGCTTAACAAGACCTCTGACTACATGTCATCCATGATTCCCGTTAAAACTCAAGATAACCAAAAACCCAAGAAGGAAGCCCCAAAAGAAGCCAAAGCCGATCAAAGCTTTAAAATCCCAAAAACCATCCAGGCCATAAAAATCTCCGATTATGAACAAGGGGTCCTAGAAAAGCTCAAAACTGCATCGCTGCAAATGAACAAAATCACCAAATTAACCGACTATAGACTAGAAAAAATTGAAACAATTTTAGCTGTAACAGGCTTAAAAATCAAGGATTCTGACTTAAATATCGCCTCTGCTTATGACCAAATCAAGCAAAATAGCGATGATTATGCAACTGGTGGTCCGTATGTTCCTTTGCAAAACTATAGCGCTCAGGAGCTTGCGATGAAAAATTTATCCGACTTTAAGCTTCTTGACACCGCAAAATTCGTCGATAAAATCGAAAGACTGCTTTCGCTTGAAAGAATGGCAAGATTTATCCCCTTTGAAAGGCCAATGAAGAAAAAATTCATCTCATCCAATTTCGGCCCAAGAGTCGACCCTATGAATAAAAAAATGGCAATGCATCAAGGTGTAGACTTTGTTGGATCCAAAAACCAAGAAATCCTCAGTCCCTCCATAGGAACTGTAGTTAGAGCAGGAAAATTCTATGAATATGGCAATGCAGTAGTAATAGACCATGGCTATGGCATCACAACAAGATATGGCCATTTGTCAAAAGTATTAGTTAAAAAGGGTCAGCTCGTTAAAAAAGGCGACATCCTAGGCCTTCAAGGCAGCACCGGAAGAAGCACCGGCGACCATCTTCATTACGAAGTAAGATATAAAAACAACCCACTTAACCCATATAAATTCATTAAAGCAGGAGATAGCTTCTTTAAGGATAATAAATTTAAGGCTGCACTTGAGCTTGAAGGGGTAAATCAAACAATATAATAATGGCAAAAATAGATAAAATATCCAAATCAAATCCCACAATCATATCTTCGGATCTTTCAATAGAAGGCGAAGTAAAAAGTGAAGGTTTAATAGAAATAGAAGGTTCAATTAAAGGAACAGTTATAGGAAAAGCAATAATTATTCGCGAAAAAGGCTCTGTTTCAGGCGACCTTACCTGCGATAGCTTGCAATTAAAAGGCAAACTCGAAGGAGAAGTTTTTGCCCACTCAATCAACATCTCAAGCAACGGCTTTCTTAAAGGAAACATCCAATATGAAACTTTATCTGTTGAAGACGGAGCATTAATAGACGGACAATTCAAGAAAATCGACTCCAACCTTGCCGTTGAAAAACCTAAAGATAAAAAAGCTTAAATTAAGTAAAGCAAAAATCAAAAAATTTGATATATAGCTAGTTGCGAAGCCTTGCAAGAATCTCTTGCCTGTCAATTAAATTTATCAAAATAGGAAGATCCGGACCACTATCAAGACCAGTCAAAGCCTTTCTTATTGGCATAAACAAACTCTTGCCTCTGCGGTCTGATATTTCCTTGATTTTTGCAAACCAATTCACCCAGCAACTTACATCTCTAGTATTTTCAGGCAAAATCAGTGAAATTTTTTGCAAAAATTCTTTATCTTCCGGAGCATTTTCATTCCTTAGTGGCTTATTGCAAATATCATCCCAAATCTTAATATCAGCCAAAATACTTAGATTCGCTCTAACATTCCTGTAAAATTCTTCACTAACATTAACTCCAATTTCCTCAAGTCTATCCTTAACATCCTCAAAATCAAGCATCTGAATCAATTTCTGATTTATGATTTTTACCTCATCCAAATCATAATTCGTAGCAGACTTGCTATAAGAGCTAAAACTAAATTCCTTAACCAGCTCTTCAAATGTTTTATAAACTTTAATCGACATAGAAGTTCCAATTTGCGCTAACAAATTCAACAAAGCCATAGGCTCAATCCCATCTTGCCTTAAGCTTTTAACATCAAAACCACCAACCCTTTTTGATATTTTTCCATCAATCGCCTTGATAAGCGCCAAATGCGCAAAATGAGGAATCTTGCCTTCAAAACCAGCCTCAATCAAACTTTCAAAAATCTGGATTTGGATCGCAGTATTAGTAATATGGTCCTCTCCGCGAATAATATCACTAACGCCCATCTGCAAATCATCAACCACACTGCAAAAAGTATAAGTCGGACATCCATTTTCTCTAAAAACCACCGGATCAGAAAAATGAATACCGTGATACTCAACCTCGCCTCGGATCTTATCCTTCCAGCTCACTTTTTTATTTTGCAGCAAAAATCTATAATGAGGTTTTCTACCTTCGCTAAGGAGTTTTTGCTTCTCTTTTTCACTCAAATTCAAAGAATGTCGATTGTAAAGCGGCCTTTGCCCAGCCGCAATCTGATTATTTCTTTGGATTTTTAACTCCTCTTCACTCTCAAAACACTCATAAACCCTACCGGATTTTAATAAAACATTTTTTGCTTCTTCATATTTATCAAGCCTGTCTGATTGTTTAACCAACTCATCAAATTCAAGGCCAAGCCACTTCATGTCCTTAATTATCATGTCACGAAACTCATCCGAGCTTCTACTTTTATCGGTATCATCAAGGCGCAGCACAAATCGTCCGCCAACCTTCTTGCAATACAAAAAATTAACGATAGCCGCTCTAATATTGCCAACATGAAGAAACCCTGTTGGAGAAGGGGCGAATCTACATAAGATACTCATTTTTTTATAAATAATTTCATTTAAAAGGATTAAATTAACCAAAAACCAAACCCTTTTATATAATTATAATCATTTTTTATAATTATTCAACACTTTTCGACGCATTAAAAGCCTTTATATTGCGTTTTTCGCTATAAAATGATACATATTTATTACAAAGAAATAAAAATTTAAGAAAGTTGTTGACAAGATAAAAGTAAACCTTTAATATCAAAAGCGTTATTTTATTTTATGAAAGATTCTCGTAAATCTCCTCATTTTAAAGGACTTACAAGTATCAAAAGTTAATTTTTTATTATGCCTCTGGACTTAAAATTACTAATTATAAAAATCATAACCTTCACGCTTTTTGTGCTTTATTCGCAAAATTCTAAATCTGAATCTGTGGATTTTGATTATTACTCAAGCCAAGAATCTACCACTTCTTTCAATATGCCAAGCCCACCATCATATTTAAAATCCGAACATTTTAAGCTACCATACAAGGAAATTTCCCCTTCAAACTTCCTAACCCTCTCAGCAACCGGAAGTAAAGCCGGACAAGCGTGATTAACCTCGTTAAGTAAAACGGTTCTACCATCACCTTTTAAAATAAAGTCAAAACCAAGCTCAAAAGACCTAGCATATTTTTCAGATAAATCACCATTTAACAGCCCCACAGCTTTGTTAACTTTTGCGACTAAATCTTCAATTTCAGCCAGCGTCAATTCGCCATTTATCGAGACTGGCAAAGCCATATTCCCAGTCACACAAGTCGTAAAATTACCTTCGTTTTGTAAAGATTTGCGAAAAATTACCCCAAAAACTTCGAATTTATTATATCTTTTCATAACACTAACCCTAATATCACCCTTTGACACTCCTTCAATAAATGGTTGAATCACAATTTTACTATTATAAAGAGTTTTAGCACCATCAATTATTTCTCGATCATTCAAAACCTGATCTTTTTTCAAGTTATATTTTACAGACTGACAAAACAGCAAAAACAAAACCACTTTTCTTAACTCCTCACTATTCAAATTATTAGCAACATGGTAAATTTGTAAATTCCCAAGTTCTTCAGCGCCGCGATCAGCAAAATCAGAAAAGTCACCCCCACCAGCCACAAACTCAATCGCAAATACCCCCATCGATTGACCAGAATTATCTGGCTTCAAAACAATTTTATCATGACCAGAAAAATCCCTCGCTTTTAATATTTTATCAACCAAATCTTCATCCTCAGCAAAAGAAATCCAACTTTTTACCTCAATATCAAGCCCCATTTTCACCGGCAATTCTTTATCCAAATAACAATCAATCGGATAATTAAAGTTTTGATTTTTTATATTTTTATCAGCCAGAAATTTCCGCAAAAAATCATGGTAGTCCTCTTTTCCCTTAGGAGGAAATGGCTCATGGGTAGGATCAAGACGCTGGACCAATAAATCGCAATCATTTATGTCAAAATCGACTTTTTGTGAAGAAAATTTAACATCTTTGACAAATTTCTTGCTATTTTGATCTAAATTAAGTAAATTTTCGTTAGTTTTCTTATAAATATCAATTAAATTCTGACAATTTTCTTTTTTTAGTAAAAAAGTTTCACCACCACCTCTTGCATCAACCAAATAAACATCATGCCCCAAATCCACAGCAGCCAAAATATAAGCCAAGGTCGTATTCAGACCAAGCCGCATATTTTCCAGATCCTCATTTATTAAAACTGCTGTTTTCATGAATAAATTTTATAATTATTTACACCGCTATGTCATCTCGAAACAAAACTGAGAGATCCCTTGTTAATTGAAAGCTGATCTAAAGTCTCTATCTTTCTAAGCGTAAAAAAGTCTGATCAAAATTAACGAGCGATCTCTCGCTAACGCTCACAATGACGGATGCAAATCAAATCCCATAGCCGCTTTTAACCTTTTCACTCATCCTAATTAACTCATTATATTTTGCGATGCGGTCTGATCTGCACAAAGAGCCTGTCTTGATCTGCCCAGCATTTACCGCCAAAGCAATATGCGAAATAAACGCATCCTCAGTCTCACCAGAGCGATGCGAAATCACCGAGCGATAACCATTATTCGCCCCAAGAGCTATTGCGTCCAAAGTTTCAGTCAAAGTCCCGATCTGATTTACCTTAATCAAAATCGAATTCGCCATTTTTTCATCAATACCCTTCTGCAGGATTTTTGGATTAGTCACAAATAAATCATCACCAACAAGCTGGATTTTACCGCCAAGTTCCTTGGTAATCTCTTTCCAACCATCGTAATCATCTTCCGCTAAAGCGTCTTCGATCGAGAAAATCGGATATTTCTTGACTAAATCCTTGTAATATTCAATAAGTTCGCTGCTATTTAGCTTTTT
Organism: Rickettsia sp.; assembly: GCA_038131245.1. Taxonomy (GTDB): domain Bacteria; phylum Pseudomonadota; class Alphaproteobacteria; order Rickettsiales; family UBA1997; genus CAMCFD01. Next base: position 11,810 of record JAYPPA010000028.1, read on the forward strand.
ACCTTCTCCGACCAAATTATAAACGCCATTTTCATAAAATTCTGAAGAAGCACAATCCAGAGCCAGCTTAACATCTTTCCCAGCCTCATACCCAGCAACCTCAATCGCCTTCAAAATATAATCAAGAGCCTGAGTCGCATTATTAAAATTTGGCGCAAAACCACCTTCATCACCAACATTTGTTGCAAAGCCATCTTTATGCAATAATTTCTTTAGATGATGAAAAATTTCCGCACCCATTCGAATTGCATCAGCAATATTCTTCGCGCCAAACGGCATAATCATAAATTCTTGGATATCAATCGCATTATCCGCATGCTTTCCACCATTGATAATATTCATCATTGGTACTGGCATTTTATAGCCATCAAGCTTCACCGAATATAAAGACCGAATATGATCAAATAAATTCACCCCAGAAGCAACCGCATAAGCCTTGGCATTAGCCAAACTTACCGCCAAAATCGCATTTGCACCTAAATTTGACTTATTTTCAGTTCCATCAAGCTTTATCATCGCCTCATCAACAGCCTTTTGATCAGCAGAATTCATGCCAATCAATTTTTCAGCAATTTTCGTATTAACATTTTCAACAGCCTTTAAAACACCTTTACCTAAATAACGAGATTTATCACCATCACGAAGCTCGCAAGCCTCTAATTTTCCAGTCGAAGCGCCACTCGGCACAATCGCCGAAGCCTTTACACCATTTTCCAAAGTAACATCCACCTCAACAGTTGGAAAACCCCTTGAATCAAGAACTTCCCTTGCCTTTATTGCTTTAATTTTCATTAATTTCTAACTTTGATTAGTAATATATTAATATTATAACATAAAAAAAATAAAAATCCAGCTAATATGAAAAAATCAACTAACGCTATTTTTAAAAAAGCCTCACCATGCTGTCTTTTTTAAAATCCTTCAATATGTATACTATACTGGGGTATAGTATACAAGATCCGCTTCTATGCTATCTGTAGAAGTACATACTATACTGGGGTATAGTATATTTACAAATCCACAAAGAATTGACAAGATTCATTGCGATTTTATTAAAATTCCTAATTTTTCAACAGATTATCCACATGAATCAGCTCAGCCTTAATTTCACCAAGTATATCTCTAACTTCAGAGCTTTTTTTGCCAATTACTTTTTTTGCACTATCACTGTCATAATTAGCATAACCACTAGCAATATGATTTCCTTGCTCATCCTTAACAAAAATCAAATCTCCTTTTTTAAACCCCCCAAAAACCTTCACGATTCCAACTGGCAATAAACTCACATTCTCCTCCAGTAAAACCTTGCGCGCACACTCGTTAACCACAACCTCGCCTCTTGCGTCCATAAATCCAGAAATAAATTTTTTACGATAACCAACAGACTTTTTGCTCGCATCAAATAATGTAAATCTTGTTTCGCCTTTCATCAAAGAAGAAATCGGATGAAATTTTTGCCCATTAGTAATTACAGTCCTACAGCCAGAAAGCGAAGCCATTTTAGCCGCCACAATTTTTGTTGCCATTCCGCCAGTTCCATAAATCGAAGAAACTCCGCCAGCCATATCTTCTATTTCTCTAGTAATATTATCGACTTTAGCAATAAATCTTGCATCAGCATGATTGTTCGGGTTTTTATCATATAAACCATCAATATCAGAAAGTAAAATCAGCAAATCAGAATCACAAATCTGCGCAACCCTTCCCGCAAGACGATCATTGTCGCCAATTTTAATCTCATCAACAGTCACCGAATCATTCTCATTGATAATTGGCACGATTTTCTTCAGACTCAATTCTCGAAAAACATTAAACAAATTATCATATCTTTCGCGATTATCAAAATCAGAAGCAGAAAGCAAAACCTGCGCAACTTTAAAATGACTTTTCTTCGCAAGTTCTTGATAATAAGCCATCAGATTTATTTGCCCCACAGCCGCAGCAGCCTGTTTTTGCGCAATCGTAAGATTACCGCTGCCAAAATGCGATCTTCCTATAGCAATCGATCCCGAAGTCACAATCACAACTTCAATGCCACCTTCAAGTAAAATTTTGACATCTTTCAAAAAACTCTCCAGCCACTCTATCTTTATCGCACCACCTTCCACTAATAATGATGAGCCGATTTTTATTACTACTTTTTTTACTTCTTCAAAAATGTTTCTCATAAATATAGGTTGTTAATCGGTGAGATCCATGTAGATTGCTACCTGGTCGAACCCGATTGATAATCTAGGGACAAAATTTCGACGCTTTTTACAACTTTTTAAGCTAAGAAATTTTATTCCTAGGTTGTTAATCGGTGAGATCCATGTAGATTGCTACCTGGTCGAACCCGATTGA
>JAYPPA010000028.1:14252-17117 GCA_038131245.1 Rickettsia sp.
TAATCTAGGGACAAAATTTCGACGCTTAAATTTATTCCCAGCCACGCTTTTTCTTCTCTACCTCAATCTCTTTACGATAAACTTCGTTAAATAGAACTGGCAAAGGCACGTCGTTAATATTTGTAATTCCTTGGGCGACATAAATCTCAACCGACCTATTAAACCTCTGCCTTTCATTATCCAAAGTTACAAGATCGGGATATTCTTCGCCAAGAACTCTTGTTTCTATTAACTCTTCTGGAATACCATTTTTGCGCAGCAACCCCTCAACCGCCTTTACCCTCTTTAAAGCAAGCCTTTCGTTGTAAAGACTAGAGCCGCTGCTGTCAGCATTTCCAACCAAAACCACGCGATATTCGCCATCCAAACTATCCATCTTATTTATAGCCTTAATAATTCTACGCTTTCCAGCCGATGTAATCTTATATTTGTCAAAATCAAAAATCACCAAATATCGTTCGACTTTTCTTTCAACAATCTTCGTTTCAGGAGGTTTTTTACCAATATTTTCAATAAAATACTCCATCTCCTCCACTAATTTATAAAATCGATCCTTGCATTTCCTCATTTCCCCAAGCCTAAACGCTGGCTTTGCTTCTTTAGCTACCCAGCAATCATACAAAAAAGTCAGATGAGCCATCTGAATCGGCAGCATATTCTTCATATCAATTATCGCAATTCTCTCATATCTTTTCCTAGCAACAACCAAATCCTCAAACTGATCCGTACCAACCGCCCAATTATAAGGACTTTCCAAAATTGGATCAAGCCCAATCGAAGCAGCCATACCCTTTTTTGCAAAATGCTCAGAATCTTGATAATTCCCATTTTGCAGCAACGCCCTAGAAAGCTGCAAATACTCAAGGGCTAAATAAGAAGAATAAAAATTTTCTTGCCGCAGTTTATTCTCGCGCTGGGAAAGGTCCTGCAAGCTGGTCGCACAAGACGAAAGCAAAAAAAGCAACAATATTTTTACAAGAAAAACAATTCTCATATCATTTATTTAAATTATATTTTCCATCATATAATATCAAATAAATAAATTCAAGCTCAAATGCTATTGATTTTATATCAAAGGCCACAAACATCAAATTTTAAAATAAATCAAATTAACCCTACATTATCTATTGACTTTAAAAAAAAATCATTCTATATTACCAGCAAGTTATACCCTTAATGTAATTTAAGATTATAAAGCTCTATTTTTTAACAACTCTTATAAAATATTAATAAATTAAATTAAAATGATAAAATTTAACACAATTAAAAATAAAAAGAGCAACATAATCTTAACAACAGCCGCCGTAACCTTATTTTCATTTTCAAATATAGGAAGCGCCTTTGCTCAAAGCGACGATCAAAACTTTAATTATCGCTTAAGAAATCTAGAAGCAAAACTCAATGCCCTAGAAAATAGTAAAAAATATCAATCCTCAGTCGTAGAAACAGCGCTAAAAGACGCTCAGCTTTTCGGCAGAATTCAAATTGACGCCAATATCCACGATGAAGAAGGTGGAACAGCCGACAGAAAATCAGACGGAATCGACATCACAAGGATAAGGCTTGGCATAAAAGGCAAATTATCCGAAGATTTCAGCTATAAATTCGAAAATGACTTTGCCAAAAATCAATCTCATATCAAAGACGCCTTCATTTCCTATAAAGCAGCAAAAGACACCGAAATAGTCTTTGGGCAAAGCAAACCAACCCTATCACTAGAGATCTTGGAAAGCTCGAACCATATGCTTTTCATCCAAAGATCACTCGCCGAAGACTCAGTCCTCGGCCGTCTAGTCGGTGTTAAAGCCGTTAAACACAGCAAACACTGGAGAGTAGCTGGTGGCTTTTTCGGAGAAGCAGTCGGCAATGAAACAAGAACTGACGACAGCAAATACTCAGCAACCGCCAGGGTCTCAATCGCGCCAATCAATAGCGAAGACTCGCTACTGCATCTTGGGGCCGCAACTAGCTACACCTCAAGAGACAGAACAACCAGCGCCAACGGAGTCACCCCAGTCACGCATGATAGCTTAGACAAGGTGCACCTAATCGCCGGGGAATTAATCGCAAGACATAAAAACTTCACCCTACAAAGTGAATATATCGTCAACCAAAGCGATTATGACAACGATGTCGGCAGCGGCGAATCGGTCAATTTCCTAAGCTATTACACGCAAATCTCATATTCTCTAACCGGCGAACATAGAGAATATTCCGACAAGCACGCAAAGCTCGGTAAATTAAAAGTCAGAAATGCTGCTGGTGAAAATGGCATCGGAGCCATAGAATTAGCGGCCCGATTCTCTTACCTAAACAGAAATGATAAAACTATCCGCGAAGGGGAAAGCAACAACTACACCCTTGGTATCAACTGGCATCCAAACGATGTTGTAAGGGTAATGTTGAACTACACTAACTCTAGCACCAGCTATGCTGGATTAAAAGGTAGTGAATCAGCAGACACAGTCTCTCTTAGAACTAGAATGTATTTCTAAACGCAGTTCAGCCCTCCTCGAAACTAACCTCGAGGAGGGTTGGCAACTCTCATTTCACAAAGCAACCAGTCTTAAGAAACCAAATTTTTTGAAAATTTCCTTGCAAATTTGCTCTTGACATCATATGCTATAATGGGGTGTTGTTTGTCAAAAAAATGAGAGATCTCTAATTAGTTTAAATTCTAGATTTGTTTTCAATTGACAAGGGATTTCTCGCTTGCGCTCGAAATGACATAGGTGAAGATTGGAAGTATAATTCCTAGATTTTAGACAAGAAAGTAATTCTTAAATTTAATCTAAGTAATTTTGCTCCTAGGTTGCTTATATAAGGCCAACATGTATACATAAATACCTGTTGCGCCTTTATTAA
>JAYPPA010000029.1:0-15810 GCA_038131245.1 Rickettsia sp.
GCTTTCAATTCGGCAATTTCTGCTTTCAATTCGGCAATTTCTGCTTTCAATTGATCAGCTTGTAATTTTTGATCGCCAAGCTTAACTTCATTTTTTTGATTTAAATCTTTTTCTCGTTTAGCCTCGGACCTAGCTTCAGCAGTCTCGGATTGGGCTGCTAATAATTTCTTTTCGTGCGCCGTGATTTTCGCCACTAACTCTCCTTGTGCTGCTAGTAATCTTTTTGCAAAATCCTCCTCAAGAGATAGCCTTTGTTCCTCTAGTTTTTCTTTCAAATCTTTACTATTTGCAAGCTCTCTTATTGCAATTTGCGCCTCCAAGGCAATTATTTTTTGCGTTAATTTATCCCTTTGCGCTTCTAGATTTAGATTTTGAGAATCCATAATACTCATTTTCTCATTATTCTTAGATAATTTGGCATTGGCTTCCTCTAGCGCTTTTTTAGCAATAGAAGTTTGTGATCTTGCTTCTTCTAAAGATCTTTCTTTTTTAGACAATTCTCTTTTTAATTCTTGTAATTTTTTTTGCACCCTTTCTTCACTTAACTTAGCCTCTTCAATAGTCTTTTTTTGAGATTCCAAATCTTTTGTAAGTTGTGCAATTTTCGCATCCTTAAATTCTTCTGGATTTTTGACTCTTGCTAATTCTTTTTGCAATTCACCTATTTTTTTAAATGCTGGAGTTGTTTCTTCAGCAAAGCTTCTTGTAAATACATTATCCAAATCAACCATTTCGCTAAGTAAGTCTCTATATGAAGAATCAACTTTTGCTTTAAATTCAAGCATCATCCTGTGCCTAATTTCGCTAGGTGCAATTTCAAGAGTTGTCTGACCCTCTTTCCAAAGATTTTTCCAAAAAATATCTCCACCAGACCTAATCATTAATAGTAACAATTGAATCCTTTCCTCAGTAATATCAACATCTGCTGCATTAATAAAGGCCGCATAGAGAGACAATAAAGTACCTTTAACAACAGTTTTTTTATCGCTTTTCAATCCGGCTATCCTATGTGGATCAAGTCCATTATTAAAAAGTAATTCTAGTGGTTTTAATTTATTTTCCGCAATTGCATTAAATAAAGCTATATTAAGCATTTGATTGCTAACAAGATCTGGATATCTTTTTATAGGAAATTTAACTTCTTCTAATAAATATTGCAACAAATCGTCTTTATTGAATTCAGTTGCAAGAAATAGAAAATTCATCAGTGCTGACTGATTTTGGGTATCGAATTTAAAGTAAAAAAGCTCCTCTGTTGTAACTTGACCGCTTTGTAAAAGCTCTTTAATTTCTGCAATTAATTGTTCATCGGATGAATCAGGAATTTTTCTTGCAACTTTAATTAAAGCTTCACAAGCAGAATCAACCTCGGCCTTATCGCGCATTAACAGCAGTTCATCAGTCTTTTTCGAATTTATTTTAGATTCTAGAGCGGGTTTGTATTTATAAAATTCCTCTTCGCTAGTAATATTATTCGCATCAATTACACCTTTAATGCGCAATATATCTCTCAATACTGCTTGAGAAACTTTTTTATATTGCCTATTATTCTCAGGATTCTGGTTAAGAGTAGCAACATTTGCTCCATTTAATAATAATATCACGATTAACCTAACAGCATCGTCTCTTAATTCTTGATTACTGGTCTCTTCGTAAATTAAAGCTGCTACTTGCAAAGGATTGTGACCCCCCATAGTTTCACATTCATTGATATTTTGTTGAGCCACCCCAGCAACAAACCTCAATGACTCTAAAAAATTAACTTGATGAGCTAAAGTTTTTGTATTAAATATATCTATACAAGAAATCAGTAGGGTAGATTGAGGAATGCCAACGGGAGATTTTCCAAAAAAATCTGACACAAAATCAGGACCTTTCCTATTGGCAAGACACTTTGCTAATAATTTTACGCTATTAGTATCAGCACTACGAATTGCTTCTATGGCAAACCTTATTAAGCCAAAATATTTATTGTCTTCACCAGCAAAATATTCCAGACAATACTTGATTAACGGACGGCAAAGTGTGTAATCAATACTTGTATCATCTTTTAAAAATTTATCTAATGATATTTCTGTAAAATCATCAGGATGACCAGCTGGAATATTCAGTATCTTTACCAAATGTCTATCGGTAATTTTTTTTAAAGCTTTTTCTAAAGTTTCATGACTTGTGCGGTCTTTTTCCAATATAGATGTTGTAAAAAAAACTTCCAATAACAAGTCAAGTTTTTTTTCAAATTCAAGGGTTTTTTCCTTGTCCAAAGGGGCTTGAACTTTCTGAATTAATAAATTGACAAGTCTAATTATTTCACCAGCTTTTAATTTACCTTTGCTGGTTTTTTTTTCAACAAGTTCAGGGAAGGATTCAAAAAGTTCCGAAACAATTTTATCTCCCTCTCTTTTGTTTCCAGATGGTAATTCTTTTATCACATTGGCTGTTGCTGGATTTTTGGCAGGAATACCACTCTCTTTACCTTTACCTTTATTTTTACCCTTATTTTTAGGCATAAATTAAATCATTAAATATTTTTCAAAAAATAACTTTTTTAATCCTAATTCATAATTACCAAAATTGTCAAGTCTTTTATGAAAAAAATTAACAAAACTGTTGCAAAACGCTCTAAAATTCCTTACAAAATTCGCTCAAAAATAAATTTTTGGTTTTTTTCTTGCAAATTAGCTCTTGACATCGTATGATATAATTAGAGGTTTTTTTTGCCTAAAATAATGTGACTTATAAATTTCTCGTTATTAAAAAAGCTAATTTACTCAGCGCCTTTTCCACCTTTTTCCTTCGATCCTTCATCCGCTGCTTTGGCTGATTTTGGTTCTACTTGTGATGGAGGGGGTGCTGCAGGAGGTTTTTGTTGATTTGGCCTGCCATGGGGTGAATTTTGCTGACGATTTCCTCTTGCGAAGTGAGGGGCTGGTGCCGACTCTCTTCTTGAGTGTGAAAGCGGTGGAGCTGATGCTGTCGCGCGAGGCTGACCTTCCACTCTTCTTGAGTGTTGTGGCTGTGGAGCTGATGATGCTCTAACATGTGCCGCAGCAGGGTGACCCATCATTGGCCCAGGATGTCCATAACCAGCCATTGGTAGCTGTGGATATTGACCCATCATTGCTACAGGGTAACCATGACCAGCCATTGGGTTTGATCCGTAAGATGCATCAGGTGACATTATGAATGTTTTTTGCACTGCAACAAGTACATTACCAGCACTATCTTTAGAAACAGTGATATCGGACGGCTGAGGTAGTTCTCCACCTTGCCCCGATGATATCATGCCTGCATAAAAGTTAATTTTAGCTTCATGAATAGTTAGGTGATAGAGGGATTGATTTAATTGATGGTTTAAATTTTCGATAATTGCTTGAAGATGACTAACTTGAGCATTTAAGGTTGCATTTTTAGTTGTAAGGTCATCGATTTGAGCATGTAAAATAGGAATCCCTTTTTCTTCTCTCAAAGATTGTTCTGATTTGACGGCTCTTGCTAAATCCGCTTCGGCCTTTTTTTTCTCCTCCATTAGCTTGGCATTTTCATCGTGAACCGAAAGGTTTCTCCCCTCTTTTAGCTGTGCGTTTTCTGCTTTAGTTAGTTCTAGCTCAGCTGTTAAAGTGGCAATAGTCTCATCATGAGCTTTTTTCTGAGCTGCCATTGTGGCTTCTGCTCTTCTGCCCACCTCTTGAATATTTGAAATAACCTCGGCGCGTGCTGATGCTTTCATTTTTTCTATTTCACTGAGCGCTGCGGCTGTTGCTTTTTTTTGTTCTGCTGCGGCTGCTTCTTGAGCTGCGGCAAGTGAAGCTTGAACTGTAGCAATATTAGCTTGAACTGTAGCAAGGGAGTGCTGAGTTCTTTTTAATTCCAGATCTTTTTTAGAAATTGCTTGTTGAAAGCTTTTATTGTCAGCTTCAGCCTTTTTTACTTTTTCTGCAAGTGCTTCCATTTCTTTTAGCAGGGCTTGTTTTTCGGCTTCCGCTGAAGATTTTGCCGAATTAATTTCAGATGCTTTTTCGCTGGCATCTTTTAGAGCCTCATCAAGAAGTTCTTCAAGTTGTTTTATTTTATCAGTATCTTCCTTTTTACTTTTTCCTTTTGACGTTTGTGTTAATTTTTTTCTTAATTCGGCAAGTTGCGCATTTAGAGCCGCAATTTCTTCTTTTAATTTAGCATTATCACCTTTAATGCCTTGATTTTGATCTTTAGCTCTTTTGGTGTTCCGCTTTTCTGACTCTAATTTTCTTGCGGCTTTATTTTTAGCCTCCTCTAATTTTTGCTTAGTTTCTTCTCTTACATTCTTTCGCTCTTGACTTAGCTGTGCTTTAAGTATTCCAATCCCAAGGTCCAATTCTCTTTTTTTCTCTTCAAGTTCCGCTTGAGTTTGAGCAAGTTGCATTCCTACATCCTGTTTTTCTTCAGTGGAATTTGCAGCCATTTGTCGTATTGAGGCGATTCTTTTTGTAAGAATTTCGTGCGCCATATGGTGTTGCCCAGCTATTTTCATTAATACTGAATCTGGTAATTTTTCAAGCCTAGCTTTTTCCTTGGCAATTTTTTCTTGTTCTTTTTGTAAATCCATTGATCTTTGAGCGACCTTGGAAACCCTATCTTGAAGTTCACGAATCTCATCTTCTTGACCTGCGAAGTCGGCTTCTAAAGCTTCAACGCTTTTTTCATTTACCATTTGTAACGCAGCAAGAGCCTCTGCTTCTTCTTTTTCAGCCTTAGCTAAAGCTTCAGCACTTTCTTTTTCAGCTTTTCGTCTTAAAGCTAATTCTGCGAGGGCTTTTTTCTTTCGCTCTTCTTCTTGTTCTTGCATTTTTCGAACCTCTTCTAACATGGTCATAACTTCTGGAGTTGCTTCTATTTTTATAACCCTATCTTCGCCACCTTCTACCTCGGCCGGATTGTGATGCATCGCCCCTCTTAAGACATTCATTAAAGAATCCGCAGATCCTATAACACCATCATCGCTAGGAGCCGCTCCGGCATCATTATGAATTTCCCTGTCAAGTTCTTCAGTCTCTTCTTTGGGGATAATTCTAGTTTTTTGATATTCTGCCAGAAAAGCTTCGGCAGCTTGAGTTAGAGATATCCTATCTTGGTTTAGCGAAGTTCCTCCAACAATGTTAGTCACAATTTCTTCCATTGAATTGTGGGTATGTTTACAAAGAGCACAAAGATTAACCAATAACCTTATTACATTGGGGTCGGTAAGATTCTCGGCATTTTGGAAAAAATGCTGAGCAATTTTCATCGATCTGTCAATTTGAGAAATCTGCTCAAAAGAAAATTCCTCATAATCTTGTGTAAAAATAGCACCAGGCAACAATTTTTCAGCTAATATTTTCTCTAGTGGTAATCCTGACTTTTTAATTGCGCTTATAATATATTCAGCAGGTAGAGTAGGGGATCTATCGTAAATTCTTTTTAGTAATTCCTTTTTTTGATCCTCATATTGATCAACATGGCAATCTTTTTGTAATTTATCAAATAACAAATCAATAGTAGTAGTATATTGATGACTAATGTGATTAATTCCTTCAAGCAAAGCAAAGGCCTCTTGTGGTAAATTTCTTTTATAGTCATCAGCGACCCTAGTAATTTCCTCAAAATTAGGTCCTGTTACAACCTTCATATCAGTCATCGCTTCAATGAATTTAGAAAAATCATCAAAATTTTTATTCCTTATTTCAAGAGCCTTCATTGCGCCTTGCTTATCACCCTTTGCAATGCAAGACAAAATTACCGATAAATCTTTTTCTTTTTTAATTATTGGAATTAATGATTCACAAAATTTCTCTATAATATTTTCTTTATCTTTAAAAACATCTTGAAAATCATCTATGTTCCTCATTACATGAAGAATAATGGATGGATTTATCATACCCTGCCCAGTAGCATGAATTATCATCACAGGAATGTTAATTCCATAACCACCGCATTCCCTTAAAGTTTCTTCAAATAATTTTTCGTCACCATGAATTATTACAGCGGCCAATTTTTGCATTGCTGCCTCTTTGGTTTCAATTGGAGCCCTTAAAAGCGCTCTCATATTTTTACATCTCTGAACTTGGTAATAAGCCTTGCGGCGAGATAAATTAACTATTGCACATAAACTTTTTTCTAAGAGTTTTTTTAAAGTAACTCCATTTTTATCCACGCAATCTTCAATTGTAAGATAAGTAAGATTCGCAGCAGTTAATGCCAGCATTTCAGGGTCTTCCAGAAGGGCTAAAAAGCCACTCTCCTTAAAGCTTCTTTCTTTCCAAAAATCTATAAATTCATCTTTACTATTTATTCCAATCAGTGATAATAAAAGCTCACTTTTAAGAGCTTTTGTCTTTTCAATATCCTCAGTTGGATCTTCTTTTGAAGGTATTCTCCTATTTCCATAAACCCTTAACAATACATCATTGCGAATATAAAATGACGCAGGGGATTGTAAAGGAAAATGCCCAGCTACACGGTCCGCATAATTCTCTTGCGACAAAGAATTGCAATCCATTCCATGGGCAATAAGTAACGAAACTATCTCTAGATCCGAAATGACAAGTAGTGGATCCTCTCTACCAAGATTGACAGATCTTAATCCATCAGCCCCAATTCTATTGCAATAATCTTCAAATGATTTTATCGCCCTAATTACTAATTGCCTAAGATCCTTAGCCGTCCTTTCAACCAAGACTTTTCCATCCATAGCACCATAAGTAACACTTTGTTTTGCATCTGGCATCTTACCTTTAACCGCCAACAAAGGCTCTGAAAGAATATAAACTAACGCATCCAAAAATAGTTTTTGACAATTTATCGACCGGCTATTTTTTGGTAGAGCGCAAAAAAACTCTGGAATCTGATCATCCTCAATAAATCTAACAAGACAATATTTTAATTCATCAATAGATGTGTAATTAGCAATTATTTCTGAAAGTACCTCCCTTAAATGTACAGATTTACTCGCATATCTTTTTCGAGACTTCTCATCTTTAGCCTCTCTACAAGATTTATCATTGTCTATAATGGCTTTTATTACAAGGTAGGTGATTGGCTCAGGGCCACCATCTCTAGCTATTTTTGAATAAAGATTGCGAAGAATTGTTAATTTATTAATATTCCTGCCATTTCTGTTTAATAAAGAACTTAGTGTTAGTTTAAAATATTCCGGATTATCGCAAGCCGCACTTGCAATTGCATTATAAACATCCTCATCCTTCATTTTCTTCGCCTCATCCTTTAAAGATTCGGTGTAAATCAGATCATAAGCAGCATTACCCCTTTTACTTCCCATTGCCAAATCAAAAATCTTCGCAGCCTGAATTGGTCTCACCCCCATTGCAACCTTTAAAGTTCTTCGAGCAAGTTTTGAAAATTCCTCATCTAGATATTCACAGTCCGCTGCAATAGTTTTCAAGACAGAAACTCTAGCAACCCAGCGCAAAACTGGATCATCCTCTAAAAAACCAAGCTCTGCAAATGGCAGTAAAGCTAAATTAGAAGGTAGCCCCCTAACAAAAGCCTCCATTACCGCCTTATTTTTCTTCTTCGCACTAGCCACCCCCGCTTTACCAGGCTTTGTCTTTATTTCAGAAGGCGGCAGAGTCAATCCTTTAGTCAAATTCTTAAGAACCTTCTTCACCTTTTTCGCAATTGTCTTGGCTTCATCTTTTTTTGCAGAATTAAGTAACCTTCTAATTTTCAGTAAATTTATCTCAACAGATATCAAGCCAGGATTTTGCAAACCCTCCTTGCCATCATGTTTGAATTTAAAGTAAGGCTCAGCCCCACCACTTACATTCAAAACCTCTTTTGCCAGTTCAATGCATCTGTCTTCAATGTCCTTAATATCGGCAGGAATCTCCTCATCAACCACCTCTAAAGTCATCCACCTAGAAATATTACGCGTATATCTTGCTTTCAAATATTCACAAACGCTATCATCACTAACATCACCTATACCAACAATTCCGCAATCCAAAAAGCCCCGCACCCCCAATTTAACATTACTTGAGACATCTCTTTTTATTTGCTCAATAACATCGTTTAATAAATTCTCATCTGTATTTATAAGATCCAGCGTCAAATCGCCATGCTTTTTAATCATAGATTCTACAGCATTCAAAGCCACCAAAGCCACCGCATTAGTAGCTTCTAAATTACTTGGTAATATTTTTCTATCTGCGCCATTTAACAGTAAAATTGCCATCAATCTCAAGCTATTTTTCGCCGCCAATTCCATACCTACTGAATTCGCATAATAGCTATAATTAAAAGCCGCATCACATAAAGGAGTTATATCTTTATCATTAGCAGAAACATACTTATCATTAATATATTTGGAACATTCTTTTGCAACTAAGTCAATTATTTCAAGTGCTATTTTTTGATCACTATCATTATAAGAGTATAAAAAATTATCAAGACAAAATTTTAAAATCGATGGCATATCTTTTTCAGGATTTTCTCCAAAAAACTTTGATACAAATTTAGGATCGTCAGAAAAAATCCGACGATTTTCCTTTAAATATTTTATTATTAATCTAATATCTTCTGGGTTGCTTTTTTCAACCGAAATCCCAACAAATTGCCTTAAAGATTTTTCATTAATCATAAAATCCTCTAAGTGCGAGGGGTAGTGCTTCATGATTGGCCTGAATAAATTACAATTTTTAATTATTATTTTTGTTAGCGTTTCTTTTAACTGCTCTTGACTATTAGGTGTTTTTTCTAGTAAGCCATCCTTAAAAAACGCCTCTAATATTAAAGAAAATTTTATTTCAGCTTGAGCCAAAGCATCATTATATAAATCAGATTCCATCTGAAATTGATCAGGATTAGATACGATACCAGGGATAAGTACAATTAAATCATTGGCATTTATTTTTCCATCTTTTACAATCTCAGGAAAAGTGTTTTTAAGTTCTAGCCATATGTCTTTTGAATCTCTGGGTGCATCGCTATTTGAAGATGAAGAAAGAATCGGTTTAGCCACAGCCGCAGCACCCCCTTCTTCTTTATATTTAGAGCTAGACATAGCTGAGGGCGTAGTCACATCCTCAAACTCTCTGCCCTCCAATCTTGCACTTTTTACTTCTGCATCGATCGCCTTTAATACCTCAGCTAACCTTCTTGGCTTACTCATAAAATATATCAAAAATTAAAAAAAATACATTTCTACATCCTAATTCATAATTACCAAAATTGTCAAGTCTTTTATAAAAAAAATTAACAAAACTGTTGCAAAACGCTCTAAAATTCCTTACAAAATTCGCTCAAAAATAAATTTTTGGTTTTTTTCTTGAAAATTAACTCTTGACATCGTATGATATAATTAGAGGTTTTTTTTGCCTAAAATAAATTAGACTTATAAATTTTTCCATTTTAAAAAAATAACTTTAAAATAAAAGAAGGATAAGTTAAAAAAAATAGCTGCAAAAAAGATGAATTAAAAAAGTTGCTCATAATTAAGTTATTTCTTTATAAAAAAAGGGTAATTTTTATGAGCTACTTCTCTGCGCCTTTTTCACCTTTTTCTTTTGATCCTTCGTCCGCTGCTTTGGCTGATTTTGGTTCCACTTGTGATGGAGGGGTAGGGTGAGCACCAGCATTATCTACGACTTGCACTGTTGTTGCTGGTCTTTCGTCGCTTTGTACTGCTGCTCTTTCAAGTAAAGCTTCAGCAACAACCTCCTCAATTTTCGCTTCAGGAGGTTCGCCGTAGCCTGCCTTCTCGTAAACAACTCCACCAGGTTGATAATATGGCACTGGTGCGCCTTGTACGCCATATCCAGGGTAATGACCTGCACCTGCATAGTCAACTTGCACGGGGCCTTGAGGATAATAATAACCTGAGGTTGGATCATACGCGAGATAACCAGGCTGTTGATTATGGTAATAACTAGTATCAACCGCCCCAGCGTGCGCTGTACCATCAAGCACAGCCTGTAATTCAGTAATTCTCGTTCCTTGATTAGCAAGTTGACCATTCTTTATAGCTAGCTCTCCTTGAAGTCGAGTAATCTCTCCTTGAAGTAGGGCAAGACCCCCTTGAAGTCGGGCAAGTTCTGTGTGTAGGTGCTGAATTTCGGTATTTTTTCTAGCTTCCAAATCCCTTTGTTCTTGCAAATGTTTAGCCTCAGCCTCTGCTATCGATCTTACAAATTGCGCATTTTGAGCTGCCTCTATCTGAGCTTTTTGTTGAACCAAAGCTGCCTGAAAATCCCCTTGGTGTTTTTTTCTTTGCGCCGCCAAAGCCTCTTCGTAATCTTTTTTCTGCGCCGCTAAAGCCTCTTTTGTTATTCTTTTTTGCTCAGCTTTACTTGTCACAGAGTCAGTCTTAACCTGTCTTTTCCCCCCTTCTTCAATTTGTTGATTTAGTTTTGCAATTTGAGTGCTCAAATCTTCTTTTTGTTGACTAAGCTGCCTTTCCAGCTCTTCTTTTTGCGCCGCCAGAGTCTCTCTAGCCGCATCTTGTTGAGCTGCTAGCATTTTTTCATATTCAGATTTTTGCGCTGCCAATGCATCTTCGAGATTTTGTATCCTTGTAAGATTGAGTTTTTCTTGTTCTTGTAATCCATGATTCTCATTTTTTAAGCTAACGATTTCTCTTAGTGCAGCTTCCTCGGACATTTGTTTTACAGTTATTGCCGCATCAATGATTCCCAAATCCTCTTCGCCTGGGTTTTTTGCCAACTCAGCCAATTTAGAAAAAGATAGGGCTGATAATTCTGTTATGCGATCTATTCTGTCTCGTTTTTGCTCCTCAATTTTACTTGCTAAAGCTGCCTCTTCAGCCGCTTTTTTAGCAGCCAAAGCCGCCTCTTCAGCCGCTTTTTTACTAGCCAAAGCCCTTTGTAATTCTGCATTTTTAGCGGCCAATTCTTTTTTCCGATCTGCTTCCCTTTGTTTAGAAGCTTCTTCTTCTTTTCTCTTTTCTTCCTCTTCTAAGAGTTTCTTTGAAGCCTCCTTGGCCAGAGTCTCTTTTTGCTCATCAGTTAACCCAGATCCAGAAGTCAAAGCACCTCCTGCGGTAACTTCTAAGTCAGCATCGCCATCATCATAAATAGTCACCAACCCATCTGAATTTATAGTAACATTTTTAGTGCTTGATATAATCGAACATACTGTATCTCTATTGGCTTTTTTTAGTGTTGAATTTTTTTTAAGAAACTCCTCAACCTCCTTTGCATCTAAAGCTCCTCCTTTGCAGTTATTTCTAACTAAAATTGCCATATTACCAATTAAACCGCGCAGCAACATTTCTTTGGCTGCACATATTTCAGGACTTTTAAAGTCCGGCCTAGGTAATTTATAGCCAGTTACTTCAAAGAATTTTTTTAAAATATTCTCATTGGAATTTTGTAAATAAATAAGGGATAATTTAATTATTTTATGAGCAGTATCGTCGTCAATTTTTTGACTTTTCATCAAAGGATTGTGAATTAAATAATCAAGCAAAGTAGTTTTAGCAGATACATTCTGAAAATCAATTTTTGCATTAACTATAAAATCAAATAATTTCTCAAAAGGATCCATTTCACACATCTCAATGGTGAAAATAATTGAATCCGCGTTCATTGGCTTTAATTTTAAAACAAAGTCTAGTAATTTTTTTCTTTGCTCCTCAAGGTCGATTCCTTCACAGTGCTTAGCCGCCTTTTCTAGGTTTATAACTAATGAAGCTATTACCAAATTTATTCTCTCGCTTTCAAAATTAGGATTAATAAATCCCCCCAGTCCAGCAATACCTAAACAAGCCTTTTTATATGCCACAGCATCCAAAGAATCATGTAGATCAATCAATTCTCCTAATTTTTCTGTTAGAAGTTGGCTATTACAATATACAATCGCAAACTTAATTTCTTCAGTTAAAATTTTTAGAGAATCTTCGGCGCTAACTCCAATTTCTGCCACCACAGCCTTCCTAGACGCAACAATATCCTTAAATTCTGCTGTAGAATCTGCTGGAATTTCTTTTTC
The DNA here is from genome assembly GCA_038131245.1 of Rickettsia sp. Classification (GTDB taxonomy): domain Bacteria; phylum Pseudomonadota; class Alphaproteobacteria; order Rickettsiales; family UBA1997; genus CAMCFD01. Next base: position 11,983 of record JAYPPA010000029.1, read on the forward strand.
AGTAAGAAAGTCTGGATTTATTTTAGTGCAAACGCTAATTATATTTCCAATATCTTCTTTATTAACCCCAAGTTCAAGTAAATCCGGCCGCACCAGAATATTAAATACTTGATCGGTAGTCAAAAATCCCACTCTCAATAAAAGTTGAATCCTTGCATGGCAATAATTTTTAAGATCTGCATTGCTTACTTTTATTATATCTTCCAATAAAGACATAGCTCTGTCATCCTCACAAGGGCTCCAATAATTCACAAACCTTGCTATAATTCTTGCGCGCCTCTTATTTTCAGCCATTTTTTCATGAAGATCAATTTGTCCTTCTTTAAAGGCCTTTACAGTATCAGTCTGCGACTTTAAGTAATGGTAAATTGCAAGTAAAATTACATGATTTGACCTAAAAGCCTCATCTTCATAATCTTTAGCATCCGGATTAGCAAGACAATCATGAACCTCGTCACATAGTCCTTGCTTAATATATAGACTAATAAGACTCTTATAAAATTCCACACCTTTGTATTCTGAAGGAGTCGGTACCCGCAAAGCTTTCTCAAACGAAATATTTAAACCATCATCTCGAAAAAAACCATCTAAGGTCCTTTTGAGAAGGTTATTTCCACCTAAATAGCGGGCATGAGGGGGGTGTAAAGTATTAACAAAATTTGAAAATATTGCAAATTTCATCTCGTTAAATTTAGTGCAGGGCGCATTTTTAAAATATTTAAAAGCTTCCCCAAATATCTTGCTTACTAAAGTAATATTTGCTTCGGATTCTAAACCTCCCAAATTTATATTTATAAGATCCTGTGAAAATATTGCTATTAACAAAGTCGCAGCCTCACCATTCATATGAGACATATCCTTCCTTAAGTCTCCCAAGCGATTTGCTATAATATTTCTCGCTAAGTCCATTGATTGCTCATCGCCAGTCAAAAAAGCGGTGCCCTTAAAAAGCTCCACAGTATTTTTTACCTTAAAAAAAGCCGCCGCCCCAAGTTCAAATCCCTGACCATTTGCAATAATTTGATCAATCTCACTTAAGTCATCCTCAGACAATTTCACATCAACAAATTGCCTTTTAATTAATTCATCAATTTTAGAACTATCATCGCACATCTTGCTTGCAATAGTAAGAAACTTCAAAAGATTGTAATCAAAAATATTCGCAAGATCAGAGACGCTTGACAAATTATAACCCTCAACCATCGATCTTTCTAGAGTTGCCATTATTAAAGTAGCACTATCTGGCTTAAAATCATGCATCTCCCCTATGGCATTTATATTAAAAGACGGGTTTTCCCCAAGATCAAAAGGAAAGGAATCCTTTTGAGAATTTATTGTTATGGATCTTAAATAAATATCCTTTTCTTCGAAATCAAATTGAGGCAATGTGCTTTTGATGTCTTGCACTTTAGACGCCTGAATTGCCCACTCAATTTCCTCATCAGAAAGATTGAAAAGTCCCTCTATATTCTTGTCTATAGCACTAACTAAAGCCCCATAATCAAGCAACATCCCAACCTTACGAACTGCTAACTCTAATTTATCAACACTTTCAATATCAATGGAAAATCTTTTTAAAGAGTCTTCCTCGCATTTTTCATAAGAATTATTGGCATTCACAATCGCCTCATGAAGAAGGGTTACGTCTTGATTATTTTTTTCATTTATATCAATTCCCAGTTTCCTATTCAAATCCAAAGTAAATCTCAATATATCCAAGTCATCACAATGATTTAGCGCCAACTGCAAAGGGTTAGTACCCTCAAATAAACTAACCATGAAATCCCGTAATTTCCCAGCATCAACCATGCTTTTCTTGCCATAATAATAACCAAGCTCCTTTTGGCAAAACAAAATAAACGCCTTTTTCACCTCAGTCAAATTCTCTTTGGAATCATTAGTGCCATCTTCAGCCTTCTCATCAAGACCATCCACCGCAAGACCTTTTGCATAAAACAAGGCCAGTCTAGTCATTCTAGATTCTTCAGCGTCCCCAGAAACATCTCTATGACTTTCGATATATTGACAAATACCAAGGATTTTCCTTGCTTTTTTCGGCGTAATTTTCAACTCTCTAACTTCTTTATGAAAGAGAAATTTTATACAACTAGATTTATTGGTTAAATATTCTTGTAATAATTTTAAGCAACCCTTTCTCATTAAAGGATGGTCAAATAGCAATATAGAGCAATTATTAAACTTTTTAAGATTTGCTATTCGATCTCTCCCGTGATTATCATTTTGTAACTTATAAATGGCCAGCTGAAAAAGAAATTCAACTTTATTATATCTACTATAATCGTTAGAAGCTTCTTGTTTAAATACTGAAACAAGATATTGCTCCAAAAGATCTAATATAGTAGAAAGATTTGTTTTTTCTATATCAAGTTTTCCATCAGTAAAAAATAGAGGCACTTTTTTTTGTAAATCCTCCAAAGACAGCTCTTCATCAGCAACATGTTGCGGCGACATCTCCAAATCATCAAATATCGCATCTAAAACCTCACTTCTCACAGTAGCATCTTGAGCTGTAATTTCTCTAGCCACCCCAGCCACAGCTCCAGCTTCAATAGGAGAGGGGCTCTTTTTTTTAGCACCTTTATTTTTGGCACCTTTACCTTTATTTTTAGGCATAAATTTCAATTATTAATTTATTGTAAGTTTAAAAAACAAACTTGTTACATCCTAGTTTATAAATAGTAAAATTGTCAAGTCTTTTATGAAAAAAATTAACAAAACTGTTGCAAAACGCTCTAAAATTCCTTACAAAATTCGCTCAAAAATAAATTTTTGGTTTTTTTCTTGCAAATTAGCTCTTGACATCGTATGATATAATTAGAGGTATTTTTTTGCCTAAATTAATGTGAGTTGCAAAATATCCATTTTAAAAAGTTTATTTTAAAAAAATAATTGCAATATCACTTAAATATCACTTACATGGATTTTACTTTGAAAAGCTCGCAGGGTAAGCTCTGAAGGTAAGATTTGAAAACTATTGATTCGGCTTTTACATCCAATGAGGATAAAATGCGCTCGCAGAATCAGTTTTTGCCGAAAAATTCTTTGCTGCTTTACTTGGCCTTGAAGGTGTACTAGCAGGCGAAGAATCGGGACTTCTTTGCGCTGTGGGGGTTGCAACTTCAAAACCGTCGTCGTCGCTATTTATTCTTTGAGCAGAGAGAGCAGGAGGTTCATACTCTCTTCCAATTGCACTTGAATAATAGACGCTTCTTCCTTCTTTAGCCGCACTGATTTCCGGAGCGAAAGTCGGGCTGCTTGGTGCTGAAACCGTTGTTCCATCTTCAGCAGGTATCGTAGAAAATGGCCTTGGCCTTCTTACCTTGTTTGGATCAGCCACTCTTCTAAGTCTTGGAGTTGTTGCCTTACCATCATGTGCTTGGGGTGCATTTTCAGGAGATGGTGGTAAATCTCGAAGTGGAGTTTTAGCAGGAGTCAAAAGCGACCTGTCTTGTCTTGTAGTAGCAGGAGTGTGAGCAGGAGGAGGGGTCGCCGGAGCAGGAGAAGATGTCGCCGACGAAGAAGTCGCAGGGCTTTCATCACGAAGCCTTACCCCACTTTCTCGCAGTCTATTATATGCTGCTCTAGTCTCCGCAAGATCTCTTTCTAGCTGTCTATACTTTATCATGTCAACAATTGGCTGCTCAGGGTGAGGCTGCTGTTGATAGTACTGCGCAGGGTAGGGTTGCTGATAGTGCTGAGCAAAATGCCTTGGGTCATATCCATATCCAGGATAAGCTTGGTAGGCGGCGGCATTATATCCTTGTGCCATGGGATGGAAATAGCCTCCAGTATTTGGAATCATTCCTG
>JAYPPA010000030.1:0-3230 GCA_038131245.1 Rickettsia sp.
ATTTCAGTTTTCACTCTAATTAATGAAAAGAACACAAAGTAAGAAAAATAAGCCGCAAAAGCCAGCAAAAGTGGTGTTAACATTGCGCTGTCAATAGCGACTCCGCCTTTACGAAAAATACTTGCCGGTTGATGGAGTGAATTAAAATACTCAACCGAAAATTTAATTATTGGCACATTAATAAAGCCAACGATAGAAATTATCGCAGCGATTTTTTCTGATTTTTCCGCATCATCAAATGCATCAATCAAAATCATATAACCAATATACAAAAATAGCAAAATAAGCATCGATGTCAGCCTAGCATCCCACGCCCAGTACGTCCCCCAGATCGGCTTGCCCCAGAGGCTTCCTGTTACAAGCGCTAAAAAAGTAAACATCGCCCCAATTGGAGCAATCGATTTTGAAATTAAATAGAAAAATGGATTCTTCCAGATAAATCCCGAAATATTAAACAGCGCCATCAATGTGTAAATCATCAATCCCATCCAAGCCGCAGGCACATGCGCATACATGATATAAACCGCATTTGCTTGTTGGTAATCTTTTGGTGATTGCAAAATAAAATATACTGCTAAAATAGAAAATACCACCAAACAAGCACAGCTAAACGGCGCAAAAAAGGTAAAATTCTTCTCAAAATTTTTAAATTTTAATAAATAATTAAACATTATTCTAAGTCAAATAATTTTTCCTGCAAATAAAACTCTAACTCATTCAAAGCAACACTGCTCTGACTAGAATCAGAAAAATCCTTAACATTAACAGACTTATTTGCTAACTCTTCTTCACCAATAATCAATACCAACTTTGAACCATTCTGCCCAGCTTTTTTCATCTGTTTCTTAAAATTTGCATCATAGAAAAAATCAGTATCAAAGCCCTTATTTCTTAAATCAATCGCCACTTTAAAGGCAAAATCTTTTTGTGCATCGTCAATATAAGTCACAGAAATTTTCTGTTTTTGATCTTCGAATAATTCACTTAACATCATCAACCTTTCAATCCCAGCACCAAAGCCTATTGCTGGCACATTTTTTCCCGACATTTTCTCAATCAAATTATCGTAACGACCACCAGCCAACACAGTATTTTGCGCACCTTCTTTATCAACCATCACAAATTCAAAAACCAGCGAAGTATAATAATCAAGCCCCCGAACAAGCAACGAATTCACAACATATTTCACGCCAAAATCATCTAAAACCGCTTTAATTTTCGCAAATCTTTGATTTTCTTCACTAGAATAAAAATCAGCAATTTTAGGCGCATTCTTGCAAATCTCGATATCATTTTTATTTTTCGAATCAAGAATCCTTAGCGGGTTTTTCTCAAACCTAATTTTTGAATCATCGCTTAAATCATCAAAATACCCAGCAAAATAATCTTTTAAAGCAGCCTCGTATTTTTGCTTAGTTTCATTCGACCCAAGACAGTTAATCTGAAGTTCAACCTTATCAACAATTCCCAAATTCTCAAGCAAACTAAGCGACAGCATAATCGCCTCAACATCGCTAAAATAACTTTCATCACCAATAATTTCAAAGTTTAGCTGGTTAAATTGCCTTTGGCGACCCTTTTGCGGACGATCATAGCGAAATACTGGCCCATAAGAGAAAAATTTCTGCGGCAAAACTTGCTGTAGATCACCATTACTCAAAAACGCCCTCACAACAGCCGCAGTAAGCTCTGGCCTGAGTGTCAGAAAATTATCGCCACGATCCTTGAATTTATACACCTCTTTAGAAATAATATCCGAAGCATCACCCAAATTACGCTCAAAAATTTCGCTAAATTCGAAAATCGGCGTCTGAAGCTCGTCAAAACCGTAATTCTTAGCCAAAATCCGCGCAAGATCTACTATTTGGTTAAACATCAAAATGTCATTCCCATATAGATCTTTCGTTCCTCGAACTGTTTGCAATTTGTTTTCACTCATATTTCCACTGGAAAAATATATTAATATATGTTATTATAACAGATTAAAAGCTAAAAATCAAATATTTTGATGAAATGACTGAAATTTCTAATATTCGTAACTTTTCGATAGTTGCCCATATCGACCACGGCAAGTCGACCTTGTCTGACCGCTTGATTCAAGACTGTGGCGGCCTTGAGGAACGCGAAATGAGTGCCCAAGTCCTCGATTCCATGGACATCGAAAAAGAACGCGGAATAACCATCAAAGCCCAAACCGTACGCCTAAAATACAAGGCCAAGGATGGAAACGAATACATGCTCAACTTAATCGATACACCCGGTCACGTTGATTTCGCCTATGAAGTAAGCCGCTCCTTAGCAGCCTGTGAAGGCTCAATCCTAGTCGTAGACTCAACCCAAGGCGTCGAAGCCCAAACCCTAGCCAATGTCTACAAAGCCATTGAAAATAACCACGAAATCATCCCAGTCTTAAATAAAGCCGACTTATCAGCCTCCGACCCTGAAAGAGTCAAAGAACAAATAGAGGAAGTAATCGGCATTGACGCATCTGAAAGCATCCTAGTTTCAGCAAAAACCGGCCTTGGAATCCCAGAAGTCCTAGAAGCAATCGTAGAAAAACTCCCTCCTCCAAAAGGAGACCCAAATGCCCAGCTAAGAGCCCTCTTGGTCGATAGCTGGTACGACCCATATCTTGGCGTAATTGCACTGGTTCGAATCATGGACGGATCAATCAAGCGTGGTCAGAAAATCCGCATGCTTTCAACAAATCACACTTACCAAGTTGATTCCGTTGGGTTTTTTACACCAAAAAAAGTCGCTTGCGAAGAATTAAAAGCCGGCGAAGTAGGCTTTGTCAATGCCCAAATCAAACAAGTCGCAGACTGTAATGTTGGTGACACGATTACTCATGCTAATGCTGAGAATGTTGAGCCTCTTGCTGGGTTCAAACAAAATCAACCCGTAGTTTTCTGCGGAATTTACCCGATTGATGCTTCTGATTTTGAAAAATTCCGCGACGCACTTGGAAAGCTTCACCTTAATGACGCCAGTTTTGAATTCGAGCAAGAAACCTCTACGGCTCTTGGTCACGGCTTTCGCTGTGGATTTTTAGGACTTTTGCACCTAGAAATTGCCCTAGAAAGGCTCGAGCGCGAATTTAACCTCGATTTAATCACAACTGCTCCTTCAGTAATATATAAAATTCACACTACAAAATCAAGGGGTCTCACAGGAGAAGACCGTGAAGCAAAAATTTTACATGTCCATTCACCCGCTGAAATGCCAGATCC